>CAIJIT010000283.1 GCA_903820745.1 uncultured Burkholderiales bacterium | reverse complement strand
CGATCCAGCCGGCTTCCAGCACCGCCACATTCGTGATGCCGTGGTTCTTCGCCAGGTAGTAGGCCGTGGCCAGGCCGTGGCCGCCGCCGCCAATGATGATCACGTCGTAGCGGGCCTTGGGCTCGGCATCGCGCCACGCCGGCGCCCAGTCGGCCTGGCCTTGCAGGGCAGAGGCCAAGAGGTTCCAGGCGGAGTAGCGCTTACGCCGTGGTTTCAGGTTGGGCATCAAAGTGAGCTGAGCGTAGCGCGACAGACCAAGTTCGACTTAGGCCTGCCGCACGAATAGTTTGTCGTGTGCAGTTTCTGTCAACCTGGATTCGGGTGCGCCGGGATACCGACAAAGAGTCAGTGGTGAAAGTCCGCCGCCATGAAGAAGTTGCGATCCGAGCCGTGCATGGGCGTGGCTAGAGCTGAGTACCGATGGCTCTGCCACGAGGTGACCCGCACCGGTCCAGCTACTTGACGACAAAGAGCATCACGCCGTGAGCCGGCAAGTTCACGCTGATGTGCTTCGACTGAAGCCCCAAGTCCTTTTGGCGCCAGGCATCACGCAACTGGAATCGGTTCTCGAGCCCCATGCGGTTTGATTCGATTCGGGTCGAGCGGAAGCTCGAGCCCATATTGAAGATGCCCACCGCTTTGGCGCCGCCTTCCAGTTCCTTGACCCAGACCTGCCAGTCGTCCTGGTTCAGTACCCGCTGCGCCGCCTTGCCCAGCGCATCCTGGTTGATCGCAATGACTTCGTGGTTGGTGAGTAGGCTGAGCGTGAACTCGTCCAGATTTGGCAGGTCGTTGCCCAGCAGCAGCGGCGCCGCCAGCAGGCTCCACAGGCTGATGTGGCTGTATTGCTCGTCGGGTGTCAGACGCGACGGACGCAGCTTATCGCCCCATCCCAACTGCCCCACGACCAGCATGTCAGGGTCGTTCCAACGCCCGGGCGCCACAAAGCGGGTATGCGGCGCCTGCGAAAAACCGGTTTCCAGCACGCTGTTCCAGTTGTCGGCGATGTCACCTGTCATGCGCCATGCCACTCCGCCGACCGATGCACCCCAGGTCCAGACCTGTTGCTCGCCATACTGGCAAAGGCTGTAGACCATGCTGCGCGGCTGCCTGGATATTGCTTCGCCCATCAACTGATAAGGTTTCCGGTGCTCGTCCAGCGTCGGAGTTTTGGACATGTTCGCCGCGTAGCTGCAGAGGTCATATTTGAGGTAGTCCACTCCCCAGCGGGCATAGCTTGCTGCGTCCTGGAACTCATGGCCGAGTGAACCCAGATAGCCGCCACAGGTGGTCGCACCGGGAGACGAATAAATGCCAAAGTGCAAGCCCCGCTCGTGCAGGAAATCACCCAATGCTTTCATGTCGGGAAAGCGCGCGTTGCCCATCATTTCGCCATCGGCACGGCGTTCCGGCGCCTCCCAGCCATCGTCGATATTGACCGAGTTCCAGCCTTTGGCTGCCAGCCCTTTGTCGATCAGAAACTGCGCGGCCTTGCGCACCAGCTCGTCGGTGACGTTCAAACCGTAGGCGTTCCAGCTGTTCCAGCCCATCGGCGGCGTCAAGGCGAGTTGCTCGCCCGCCACCAAGGTCCAAACCCGCTTCGTACTGCCCAGGGCATTGCGCACTTGCAGTTGAACCTTGTAACTGCCTGCGGCGGGCGTTGTACCGCTGATGACGCCGCTGAGCGGGTTCAGCTTCAATCCCTCTGGCAGACCCTGGGCGCTGAAGTGCAGTGGCAGGCGACCGGTTGCGGCAATTCTGTAGTGCAGCGGCGTGCCGGGGCGCATGCCGAGCAGTTGCGCGCCATGAAGGGCGGGCGTGGGCGCATCGGGGGGTGTGAGTCTGTAGGGCAGGTCATGGGTGGCTGTTGCGATGCGGCCAGACCTCGCGTCCACAAAACGATAGCGGACCTGGATACCCGGACGCGCCGGCCAGATCCATTGCAGGTCCAGACTTTTCTCGGCCGCGATGGTGATCGAGCGCTTGCCCGACTCCAATACCCTTCCGGAGACCAGGTCGAACACCTCGGTTTGCAACACGCCACGCTGCAGCACCGGGTAGTTGTTGCGCAAGTCCAGCCTGGCCTGTACGCGCCCATCTGCAAGAAAGTGGTAGCGGGCCTGGCCCGCATCCAGTTGCAGGCCGTCAACCCTGTGCGGCATGGCCAGATAGGGCATGTCCTTGTAAAAACCACCGCCACCGCCGCCGTCGTAAACGCGCACTGCGATCACGTTGTCGCGATCCCAGCGAACCAGGCCTGAGCGCAGGTCCACCGCATAGTCGCGAGGCGAATCCCAGCGGGTCTCATAGCCCAGCGGGTCGCTGGGCATACGCCCGGTCGCTCCGATACGCACGCCGTTTAGATAAGTTTCGTCGGCATCGTCGATGGCCGAAAGGTAGACCCTCAGCCGCTCGGGCCAGTCGGTGCTGAGCTTGAGCGCCGAGGGGATCACGACATGGATGCGATACCAGGAGTAGCCGTCGTAACCCTCGTAGCCCTGGCCTTCGTAAGCTTGCGTGGTGTTGAGCAACTTCCAGCCACTGTCGTCGAAATCCGGCTCTCGCCAAGCCATGTTGTCGCCGGTGGAAAACCTTGCCTGCGGCAAGTCGATCCGATCCATTGTGTTGGCTGCACCGGCCGCACCGACCAAGCTCAACAGCAATGCAGCGAGAGGGGCAAGCCTGCGCCAGAACGTCGGGGCCGGGGAATGCATCAGCTTGGGTGCAGGTATTTCAAGCATATGGATCGATCCTCAGGTTTTCAGCTCGGGACATTCCAGCTCCAGCGCGACTTGAACGACGCCCCGGAACTGGGTCAGCGGCAGGTCGGCGACCACTGGCATCATTTTGACCGAAGGTTCGAGGTCGAGATTTTCTGCTGGGCCGCGACGATGCCGCCATCTGCCGCGAAAGCGACCGTCAGGTCCCAGGCGGCGACATTCCAGGCGTTCTGGATGAAGCCGCTCATGCCCGCCGCTACAAGAGTTGTGGTTCAGCGGCGCCAATTGGCGGCCTTGACCCGGCATCTCGCCAGGCCGGCGCCCAGTCGGCCTGGCCATTGCGGGCAGCACCCAGCAGGTCAAGGGCGGAGTAGCGGGTGCGCAGTTTCATCTCCGAGGCTGCCTGGCAATTGAGGACATCATGCCCGTGCCCAGCCATCGGACCCGAGCACAAGGGAGCGACATGACCGCAACCGCGGACTGATCAAGAGTTTCACCCACCACGGGTGCCTTCGCGAAGCCGGCGTTCAAACACGACGCTCGAACTCCCGGGTCAACAGCCCTGCGTCAAGTTGGGCCGCAACGCTGGCCCCACCGACGACCTTGAAATTCAGCACGGTGCGCTCGTTGTCCATCAAAGCCCGCCACTCAGGTTGGCTGAACTTCACTGAGAAACTGTTTGAGCCGATGGGCAGCAGCGAGAAGTTCATCCGATAACCATGTCTCAGGCTCCCTGACAGTCCGTCGCCCACTCGTTCGACAACCAGCGGGCCGTCCGCAGCGTGGACATAGGTACCGACGTAGGAGTCCAGATCGATAGTCTCTTCGGTACTCGCAGGCGATGGCTTGGCCACCGGCATTGCCGGCGGAGCTGGAGCGAAGGATTCGAAGTAAGCCCGCCAGTCACGTACGGGCAGACCCAGCACGGCGGCTGCAAGAGCAAAGGACAGTGATGTCACCGGTGCACCCAGAACGTTGGCGTACACGGCGATGCCCAGCCCCGCACCCGGCAGCAGCAAGGTCATGGCGGCGACGCCGTAGCCGGTGCCAGAGTGACAGATCAGGGGACGGCCTTCGAAGTCCGAAACTGCCCAGCCGAGCGCATATGCGGCCATGTGAGCGCCTGGATAGAACAGGCTCGGCAGATCCTTGCCAGGCTCAGCAACGACCTGTGGCTTGTGGGTTTCGAGCAAGGCTTCGCGAGAAATGACTTGTCGACCATCCACCAATCCGCCGTTGAGGTGAAAGCGCAACCACTGCAACGCGTCGGCGCCGGAAACCACCATGCCACCGGCACCGGTTTGCTGGTCCGTAAAAATGCTATCGATCGGCACAATATTCCCACCAACGCGACAGTGCCACGCGGCTTGATCGGCCAATGCCGTGCGCGCCTGCTCGCCGCCCGAGCTGGTGCTCATGCCCAAGGGTTGCAGGATGCGGTCTCTCAGGGTGTCGATAAACCCCTGACCCGTGATGCGTCCGACCGCCACAGCGTTCGCGTTGTGCCCGGCGTTGATGTATGTAAAGCGTTCGCGCAGCGCGTGAACGGCGGCCGTATGGCGAAGCCTCGAAAAAACATGTTCCGCCGGCAGGCGCGGATCAAGTCCAGCCTCCATCAGACCGACCCGGGGCAAGCCCAAGCGGTTGGCGCTGAGATCGCGCAGGGTAACCTTCAGCGTATCGGCTGGATCCTGCAATTGCCACTCTGGTACGAAACGGCTTATCGGGTCGTCCCAACTCGCCAGCCTGTCAGCAACCAGGGAGGCCACGGCCGCTGACACAAAGGCCTTGGAGCAAGATGCAATGTTGAATCCCGTCTGCGCAGTCACCGGCTCGGCGCTGACGGTGGACTTCACTCCATAGGCATAGTGATAGCTCATGTCGCCATGCACAACAGCGATCGATGCACCGGGAACCTGCCTTGTTCCCAAGTAGGCATCGCAAATAGGGCGCAAACGAACATCCAGCAGGTCGAGCGGGCGCGGCGGCGGCCGGTTGGGCATCTGGCGGCTCATCTAAACATCCGGACTCGGGCCGCTGCCGAAGCGAGTCGCGTTCAAGCCAAGGCCCGCCGACGAACAAAGGTCCGCGGTTCGGGTTGACCGTGCAATGCCCATGGATCCTGGACGCGCGGGAAGTACTGTCCGTCGCGCTTCGAATATGGAATGGCCGCGAAATCGAGCGACATCGCGCCAGGCGTCCGCACATGCCAGAGATGGTCGGCAATCTCGCTGAATCTGGCCTGGTAATGTGCCGATGACTTCACGACGATGAGGCGCTTATCCGCCAAAGCGATTCCCAAGCCCGTGAAAGCATCGGGATCGAAGACCTGTGATCGAGCCGAACAGACTGCAATGTCGATCCCTTGGCTTCTGATCCAGACGGCCCGGCCGAGTTTCTGCCGGAATCCGAAGCAGCCTTGATCATGTTGCTCGCGCAGACCCAGTACCTGCACAGTCAAGTCGATCGGTTCACCCGAGGTGACCCCGCACTTGCCGCCGAGTCGAATCGTCAGCGTCGCACCAATGCCTGCTTCTGCGCAGAGTTCGACCACCATCGGGTCCCAGAAGCAACCGACTACGGCATCTCGTATCCCCCGCGCCAGCAACTCGCGCAGGAAATACGTGCTGTCGCCTGGGGCACCGCCACCCGGGTTGTCCGCGAAGTCACCCAGCACGACAAGTCCGGGCAAGGCCGTGGCTCGATCCAGTGACGTCGCAATGTCCGGATAACGCGGCAGAAGTTCCTCGCGTGTGTCGTAGATCTGCTGGGACAGAGCCACGGCTTCACGCACCGCCCCGCGCAGGTCGGTGTCGGCGTAGACGAGTACCTTTGTGCCGACTTCAGCCACATCGGCCCATGCAAACCCGTGCGCGATGGTTGCCGTGAGGATGGAAGCCCGGGTTTCCACCGCCCGAAGATTGGCGACGATCCCAGACATCGGCGCATCGAACGTGGGATATGCGCCGATCATGTGGGTGTCCACCAGCGCGGCCACCGGATTGACTTCGCCGAGGGCGGTTCTTCGGCAGATGTGGAACAGTTCGTTGGCACGCTCGGCCATGTCGATATGCGGGTACTCCTTGACCGCGATGATCACGTCGGCTTCGCGCACCATGGCGTCAGTCAGGTGGCAATGAAGGTCGAGCTCGATCCCTATGACGGCGTCCGGTGCAATCGCTCGCGCTCGGGCGATGAGATCCCCTTCGCAGTCGTCGTATCCGTCAGCCACCATGGCCCCGTGCAGTGCCAACAGGATCATGTTCAGGGGGGCGGCGGCCTGCGCAGCGCGCAGGTCGACAAGAATCGAGTCGCGCAACTTTTCATAGACGGCACGCACAGTCTTTCCGGCCGGCTGAGCGCTCGCGGAGAGTCCCTCGATGATCTCGTCACCGCAAGCCTGGGCCAGGCGCCTGATTTCGCCGAGTGGTACTGACGCGGGGACATCCTGCCGCATCGAAGCATCGCGGATCAGACCGTACTCTTCGAATGCACGCAACCCGGTCGGGATCGGCGAGAGGGTATTCGTCTCGGTGTAGAGGGACGAGATGAAAATGCGCATCAGCTTCGCTCCGCTTCGAAAGACTGTTCGCTCGTCAACCAGTCTTCGATGAGTTCTTCAAGGACCGGCAAAGTCACCGCGCCCGCGCACATCACCGCCTCGTGGAACCTTCGGTGCTTGAAGCGAGGGCCGAGTGTCTGCTGTGCATGCTGTCGCAACTCCCGCATCTTGAGATTGCCGATCTGGTAAGCCAACGCCTGGGCAGGCATCGCTGCGTAACGATCGACCTCGCCTTCGATCGACTCGCGCGAAAGTGTCAGACGCGCCGCCATGTAGGCGATGGCAGCTTCGCGTGACCAACCGTACCAATGAATGCCGGTGTCCACAACCAGGCGCACGGCACGCCATTGCTCCATCTCGACGCGGCCATAGTGCTGGTGGGTTGTTTCGTACAAACCCATTTCCACGCCAAGGCTCTCGCAATAAAGGGCCCAGCCCTCGACATAAGCTGTGTACTTGATGGCGCCGTGTCTGCGGAAGCTTGGCAAACTATCGGCCTCCTGCATCAAGGCAATGTGCATGAGATGGCCAGGCCACCCCTCGTGCAGCGCCAGCGGTACATGCAGATAGCTCGGACATTTGGCTGGTATGCCGCTGACCCAGATGATGCCGGGTGCGCTGCGATCGGCTGGGTTGGGCTGGGCATAGGCTCCCGGCACCTTTGCGGAGATGGTCTCCGGGATGCTTTCAACACCGTAGGTGATGCGTGGAATGCGGCCAAAGAAGGCCGGGATGCATTTGTCGATCCGCTTGCACAGGCGCTCGATGTCTGCTCGCAACGCATCCTTCGACTCGGCAACAAACTGGGGGTCGGTGGACAGGAACCGGCGATAGCCGGTCACATCGTCGGCAAAGCCGGCCTTGGCAGCCAGATCCTCGATTTCAGACTGCAACCGTTCGACCTCTCGAAGGCCCAACGCGTGCAAAGCTTCGGGCTCGACATCGATGGTGGTGAAGTGCTGAACGAGCATTCGATAGAAGTCGCGGCCCTTGGGGCCATCGGTACATGCCAGACCACTTAGCGCACCCATTGCCAGCGGGCCGTGCAAGAACGCAGCATGGGCCTGAAATGCCGGCACCAACGTGTCGGCAATGAATGCCAGTGCCCGATGCCCGAGCGCCTGCCCAGCGCCATCCGCAGCCGTCCACCGCTGAAACGGGCCGTACCAGGCAGTGGCTTGGGCCGGCCCCTGGGTCAGGCCCTCGATGTTGGACACTGCGCTGTCGAGCACGATGCGTGGATAACGGATGCCCTTGCGGTGACCTGCCATCAGATTGGCTTGAATGTCCTTTATCGCACCGGGTATGGACTCCAGCCGCGCCAGATAGCGCCGCGCGGTAGCGGCATCGTCGATGCTCGTCGAGTTGGCGAAAAACACTGTGGTGAAGTCGATTCCGGCGGGAAACAGCGACGGTCGAAGATGTCCGTCCACGTCGTGGTAGCGGCGGATTCCATGGAGCTCCCGCTGCAGAAGGCGGTAGGTGGCCCGGTCCTGGGGGTTCATTTCGTCGCTGCAGATGCCGGCAAGTTCCTGAAGCATCTGGCCGGCCTCGACATATCGCTGGTCATGATCGCTCGCGGCTTCGCGGAACAACACGGTGTCGTCCAGGATCTCCCCGGCCAGCGCAGCAGTCAGCGGCCATTGACGGCACTCGAACTGCCAGAAGCGATTCGCCATGTCGGCCAAGGCTCGACTCTTCTCTTCATTTGCCATGTTGTTCTCTCGGATCACCCAGCGCAGCGCGAACTGCTCTGCAAGACACCACGCACCAGATCGATGACGAACTCCGGCGCCTCGTATGGAAAGTTGTGCCCGCAACCCGCGGGCACATCGACACGATGTGATTGGGTCGAGGTGGCAAGATAGCGTTCTCGGTTGCGGCGGTAGAAGCGGTGCATCCGCGCCGCGTCGGCTGCATCGGCCGCCAAGCCTGTCGGCAGCGATGCTGTTTCGGCGTGATCTCCCGGCGCCACCACCCATACTGGCAGGTCACCCAGGTCGCCGTCATAGACCACGGTCTGCCAAGCTGAGCCTGGCAAGCCCGTTGGAGAGTGCTCGCTATAGACCGAGGCGTAGGCGAAATGGGCGCGAGCATTCGTTTCGATGTCACGCAAAATACTCGCCGCCGGGCCCAGGGCCTTGCGGACCACGCGCTCGAGTTCGGCGATTTCGGGATTGCCGCGCGCAGCCCGTTCCGGCGTATTTCGGTAGATGCCGAACAGGGCCAGCAGACCGTTGAGCAGGGCCTGCCTTTGCAGGCTCGCGATTCCCATCATGGGCGGCCCATAGACAATCGTGTCGAGCGGCGTGGCGTCGAGCAGTACCAGCGCACACACTTGCTTGCGACGTCGGCGGGCCATATTGGCGGCCAGCAGCCCGCCCAACGAGTGACCAACGAGGATGAAGGGACCGCGTTCGCCGGCCCTTTCCAGGCAACACCAAGCCTCTTCGGCTTCGCGAGCCGTGCTGCGCGGGAAAGGACCTGCTTCACTCCAGCCGCTACCGGCCCGGTCGAGCAGGATCGATCGTGTCTCGTTGCGCATCGCCAAGTGCAGGTGATGCAGTGCATGGCCGCCGGCGTGGCCACCGGGAAACCAGACCACAGTGGGCCGACCTTGCGCCTCGCCTTCGGCCAGCATGTGCATCCGCCAGCCGCCCATGTCGACCATGAGCCCGGGTGCTGGGTGTCTTCGGTGCATGCGCACGGTGTTCAGCCAGTGGCGCATTGCGCCCAAACTCAATAGCCCGCCGAGGGTCATCACGCACACCGTCAGTGGTGGTTGCCAGGACTGCGGGAACGCAGTTTGCGCCGATAGCCCAACGATAACGAACATCGCTGCTATGACCAGTCCTGACCACTCCTGGCTGAGGAAACGATGCAGGCCGTACTGCAGGCCGGTCGTCTTCATGCGCGGGGTGTGCAAGAGTGGATCCGCGGATCAGTCGGTCGACCGCTGGGGGTCCGGCAGCCAGATCGCGCTCGCAGCGGCAAGGCCGAATGCTGCTGCAGCCATCAGCAAGGAGAGCTGGTAGCTGCCTGAGCTGTCGCGAAGCAGCCCGGACAGCCAAGGCGACAGGCCGCCACCCAGTGAAGCGGCAACCATTTGCGTGGCACTGGCACGCCCAAATAGCGATGATCCAAAGAAGCGCTGGGCCAGGAAGGCGCACAAGCTGCCGTCGGTGCCTGTGCTCAGACCCAGGGCCACCGCAGCAAGTATTGCAAATTCGTAACCGGCTCCGACGTACAGGAGCAGTGCTGCGGACATAGGCAGCAGCATCACAAGGCCTGCCAACCTGCGGGCCGAGGTGCGGTCGATCAGCCAACCCGCAGCCAGGTTGCCGATCAGCGCGCCCGCGCCCATCAGACTCAAGGCCATCGCGCTTAGTGCTGGGGTCGCGCCGCGATCCTGCAGCAAGGCAGCGAGGTGAATACCGATCGATCCTGCGCCAAATGCAAACAACATGTTCCAAAATGATAGAACCCACCACGCCCGGCTCCTGGCGAAGGTCGCGAGCCACGAGGCAGGGCGCGGCAAGATGGGCGGCGTACTGGCGGGAGCTACGACCGGCGGCACACCGGACGGCCGTTCGTCCACGGTCCACCAGGCTGCCAGGCCGCCGAACAACAGGCTTAGACCGCCCATCGCCAGCAGCGCGCCACGCCAGCCCACATGTTCGATCAGCGCCTGAACCAGCATGGGGTGCACGATGGCACCGCCAGCTGCGCAGGCGAACAGGATGCCCAGCGCACGGCCCAGTGACTTGTCGAACCAACTCTGAACCACCTTTGAAAGTGCCAGCAAGGAAGCGCCCGCGCCGGTGATCAACATCGCGCCACAAGTGAGGTAGTAGACCCACACTTCTCCTCCCAGCAGGGCAAATGCCATGAGGTTTGCGGACTGCAGCACCACGCCCCACAGCACAAGTGAGCGCAGACGCACATGGTCGATGACCCATCCCGTCGCCGGAGCGATGAATGGCGATAGCAGCATCAGTATCGTCAACGAGAACGCGATCTCGGAGCGCGTCCATCGCAGCTCTTCCTCCAACGGGCGCATGAAGAGGCCAAAGGTCGATCCGAACAGCGACGACATGCTCACGGAAGCGAGCACACAGCAGCCGATGAGTACCCGCCAGCTGGCGCGGGAATCCAGGTTCGGCGCCTCGCTCATGAGAGTCTGGGCCGGGGGCCAACCGTCAGATCGTTGCTGCGGCGCATTCCCCGTCGGTGGCTCCGCATGAAGGTAACAGTCATTGTTCAATAATCGTAGCGCAGCGAAACGCTGAGCGTGCGCGGCTTCTGGGTGAAGACTTCGGAATAGACCGCGCCGGGAACGCTCGGGATATTACTCAGCACGCCTCTGCCATCCATCGCGTTGGCCAGATTGACCAGCAGGTTGTACTGGCCGCGCGAGAGGCTCAGACCCAGATCGACCGTGTTGTAGCCACCGACCTTGGCCGAACCGTCGATGTTCAGGACGCGGTCCCCAACGTGCGAGTGCGTGACGTACATCTTGCCAGCACTCCCCATGGGACCTTCAAAGCGCGCGTTGGCTTGCACGGAGGTCTGCAGCTTTGGCGTATTCGGAAGGCGCGAACCCGATGCGATCAGTCCGGATGGTCCGGTCACGTCCCGGGTCGTCTTCGCGTCGGTGTAGGCGAAAACAGCCAGCAGGTCGAATCTTGCGTTGACCCGGTACTGCAGCGATCCTTCGAGACCGACGTTGCGGGCTTTGCCGACGTTGCCAGTCACCGAGGTCGGCAGCGGACCACTCATGTCGAGATAGGAAAACTGCGCCTTGTCCCAATCGAGATAGAAGAGGCTCACGTCGACCAATAGTCCCTTGGCCGGCGTCATGCGAACACCGGTCTCGTAGTTCCAGACCGAATCCGAGCTGTATGGCAAGTTGGTAGGGGGTGGGTTGCGGCCGCCGAATCGATAGCCCTTGGCAGTACTGGCGTACCACAAATTCTCACCAAAGCGGTACTTGATCGAGGCCTTTGGGGTGCTGCCACTTGCCTCTGAATTGAGGTCTGGTACCGCGACGCCGCCAGATTGGCCACCCAAATTGCTGCTGGTTCGATAGAGACGACCACCCAGTCCGACGCCCCAGCCACTGCCCAGGTCATATTCGCCATCGAAGAAGACCGCACGTTCCTTGGCCGCTTCGTGGCTGGCTTGGTCGCTGTCCAGATAGGGTCCGGGCGTTCCCTCGCCGCGCGCGCGCAAGGTGCTGCTCGAGTCGACACTCTGCTCAAAGACACCAAACAGGTAGCTGAGCGCGCCGCCTGGCTTGTTGGCGACCCTGAACTCCTGGGACGTCGCCGAGGCCTGTCCGACCTGGTTCGCATAGACACGCGTGAACGGGAAGGGAATCCCGAAGGACTTGAATAGCGGCGTGTTGTCCCATGTCTGATCGCGCGACTTCTTCCATCTTCCGGTTATCGATGTCAGGACATGGCCACCCAAGTCGTAGGTCATCTCAAGATTCGCGAAGTCGAACTTCTGCGTGCGAGGCGACGCGGAGGGGGTGTTGTGCTCCAGCTTGGCGGGATCAGGGACGATGCTGAAGCCGTCATCTTGTTCCGATGTCTGGGTCATGACCGTCAAGGTGGCGGCGAATGCCTTGGTCGGCTGAATTTTGGCGAGAACGCGACCGCCCCGCTGGCGCGCCTCGTTGGCGTCTTTCTTGCCAGTACCCATGTTGTCGAGATAGCCGCCATCCTTGCGGTCGAAGGCCACGGCTCGAATGGCGGCAACACCATCGGAAACGGGGGCGTTGACCATGCTGTACAGTGAAAAACCGGAACTGCCATGGGCGACGGTGCTGATGCCACCCTGCACGCTGGCTTCGAAGGATTTCAGGTTTGGCTGTGCCAGGACGTACCGCAATGCGCCACCCAGCGACGACGATCCATACAAGGCACCCTGCGGTCCGCGAAGCACTTCTAGGCGCTCAACATCAAAAAGCTGAATGTCCGGCACCGCCAACTTGCCGATCGGGTCTGTGAGGGGAACATCTTGCAGATACACGCCCGTCGTACCCTGCAGCAGATTGCCGCATACCGAGCAGCCACCCGTGCCCAGGCCCCGGATGGTGATGTCATTGAATGAAGTTTCGCCTTTGGTCAATTGAACGCCGGGAGTCAGCCTGAGGGCATCTTCCTGACTGCTTGCCCCGCGCTGCTCGAGGTCGCTGCCCTGCAGCACTGACACTGTGCCCGCGACTTCGCGCTGGCTCTCGACCCGCTTGTTGGCGGTGATGACCACCTTTGGCAGGACCGTCTCAGCTTCGGTCGCTTGTTGCTGCGCGACCGCTGGCAAGGCCGAGATCAACCCTGCAACCAGCAACGCTTGAATGATGACTTTGGGCCGCGCGCCCTCAAGACTATGGAGGCTGAAAATCATGCGGGTCGTCATTTTGCGGTTCCTTCTCAAGTAGGCTGACATGAGTGACTGATCGCCGGCTCCAAAAGAAGGGCTCCGGATCGAACGGTCAAACGATATCGGAAGCCCAATACCGAGCGCATTTGCACTTGCACCGAAAATTTAGGCGATCGTACCGACTATGAACCCTCACGCCTCCTTTCTGCGGGTGAACCCTTATCTGGTTTGGAAGTAACGCCGGTTGCTCACTCCAAAGTCTGGCTGAACGGCGCGCGATGCTGTCGATATTCGCGCGCTGACATGCCGACATGACCTCGAAAGGCCGCTGCAAAGCTGCTTTGGTGTTCGTAGCCGACGCGATCGGCGACTTGCGCGATGGTCAGCGTTGCCTCCATCAACAGCAACTGTGCTTCGCGCATGCGCCGCTCCAGGCAGTACTCGGCCATGGTCAGGCCGAAGGCTTCCTTGAAGACCGCCTTGAGCTTGTTCTGGTTGGTCCCGACGTCCTTCGCCAGTTCAGCGAATAGCGGCGGTCTTCGATAATCCTTTTGCAGGCGATTGAGCGCGGCTTGGGCCAGTTGGACATCGCGGCGCAGATGCAGAGCACCGCCGCGCGATGAAGGCGTGTGCTGCATCGCGTCGATCGTGTAGGCCACCAACTCGGCCAAGCGCCCCGCGTACTGCACCACCCGCATTTCGCCATCGAGCCGGCTGTCGATGGTATCTGCCACCAGGCCGGCAATGTGCTGGTCCAGCGGGAACGAGGCGATCCGTCCTACCGGTCGATTGCCGGTGAACGCATCGCGCATTTCGGGTGGCAGGTCATCGGGCTGCAGCCCGTAGCGGGCGGCAAAGCTTGATGCCCGAAACAGGGCGATCAAGCCTTGCTGCCGGGCCCCGCCGATAACATCAACGCTCAAATTCTGACCGGCGGGCAGGCAAGCGAGGGTGACTTCGGGTCGGTTGAAAATGATCGGCGCGATGCCGTCATAGTGGTACGCAACCTCGCAACTCAGGGAGGCGCGCAGCATGATCAGCGGCTCATCGTTGTCATAGCGCCATCGGGCCATCAGGGGAAGTACGCAATTGACGACCGTGAGCAGTACACCATCGTCAAAGCGCACCGTGTCGGCGATGCCCCTGCCGCCCACCACATGGTGGAAGGTGCGCACCCCGTTGCGAGCAAAACGTTTGAACGAGCCTTCAACTGTGGACACGCGAAACGATTCCCGGTCGAAGTCGAGCGGCGACCATGTTTCATTCGGCGATGGCTGTTTTTCGGTGGGTGCAAGCGTCATGCGGTCGTTGCTCCTAAATAATAGTTGGCCCGGCCTAATGCAAGCGGACATGGCTTCGTCTAAGGTCTTGCCCATGATGCATGCCTGCCAGCAAATGATATGCCACCGAACAATTCCAACGATTCACGCTTGACATCGGTCATGGCTGCGACCTCAGGCGACGCGCGCGCGCTGCTGCGCGACAGCCTGGTCTGGGACAACCATGGCTGCATGCCTGTCATGCGCGCCCATGACGCATCGTTCCTGCCGCAGCTTCAGCGCTATCGGGCGGCCGGCGTCGATGCAGTGATGCTCAATGTTGGCTTTGGTGAGATGGGCATCGAAGATCACATCCGCACCTTGGCGGGCATGCGTCACTGGATCAAGCAGCGGCCCCAGGACTACCTGCTGATCGAAAGCGCGGACGATATTGAGCTGGCACGCGCTACCGGGCGCTTGGCTGTGGGTTTTGACATCGAAGGCGCAAATGCGCTTGCCGACCAACCCAGTCTGGTACAGCTCTACTACGACCTGGGCGTACGCTGGATGCTGCTGGCCTACAACAACAACAACCGGGTCGGGGGCGGCTGCCAGGATGATGACAAGGGCCTGACGGACTTTGGCCGCGTGGTGATCGCCGAGATGGAGCGGGTCGGCATGCTGGTGTGCTGCAGCCATACCGGCCACCGTACGGTCCGCGATGTGTTCGCGGTGGCAACCCGACCGGTGATTTTTTCCCACAGCAATCCGAGTGCGCTCCATGCGCACGGGCGCAACATTCCCGACGACCTGATACGTGCCTGCGCCAACACCGGCGGTGTCGTGGGCATCAACGGTATCGGCAACTTTCTGGGCAACAACGACAACAGCAGCGAAACCTTCGCGCGCCATGTCGACCATGTGGTTCAACTGGTCGGACCTCAGCATGTGGCGCTGGGTCTGGACTATGTGTTTGATACCCAGGAACTGGATGACTACCTGGAGAAAATGGGCAACATCTTTCCCGCCGAACTCGGCTACCAGAAGGGCGTTCTGATGGTCGCGCCAGAGCAACTGGAGGGGATCGTGCAGATTCTGATGAACTGGGGCTACCAGGACGCGGACATCCAGGCTGTTCTTGGCGGGAATCTGATGCGCTTAGCGCGTCAGGTCTGGAAGTCGCCGCGAGCCGCGGCCGGGCTGTGATTCAGCATCGCCCGGAAACTTCCTGCCGGGCCGCGTGGCGGAACGGCTGCCGTTCACTGTCAACTCGCAGCGTTTGTAGACCAGTATTTTTTCGGTCTCGTTCGCATCCTGCCCGGACAGTTTGACATTGAGGATCTTGTTGCCGTCAAAGGCTGGCCTGCGATGGGCCGAACCCTTCGACAGGGCAGGCCGACTGTGAGTTGGCGCCATTGAATTTGAAATACTGTCTCTTACTTTGTACAATTTCACGAAATTGAATCAAATGAGAGACAAATTGAATCAAGATACTTCGGCCAGCGCCGAATCTGCGAGCGCGAAACTTCGCGCGCTTGGCCAGCAGATTCGGGCCCATCGCAAGCTCCTGCGGGTCAGTGCCACGAGTGCTGCGCAGGCCGCCGGCATGTCGCGCATGACGCTGCACAGAATCGAGGGCGGCGAGGCGTCGGTGACGATGGGGGCTTATATGAATGCCGCAGCAGCGCTGGGACTCGAACTCGGCATCTCACCCGTGGATACCGCCACCAAGGCCCTGGCGCCGGCTGTGCAAATGCAGCTCCCGGCCCATATCCGGCTGGCCGACTATCCACAACTCAAACAGCTCGCCTGGCAGGTGCACGGAATCGACGAGCTGACTCCGGCCGAAGCCCTCGGCATCTACGAGCGCAACTGGCGTCATCTTGACCAAAATGCAATCGAACCGCCCGAGCTGCGGTTGATCGACGCCTTGCGCGAGGCCGGTGACAAGGGCCGGATTGATGTTTGAACGGCCCCACCATTTGAAGCTTGCAAAGGTACTTGAGGCGCTCGACGGCCAGGTGCTGCGCGACAACAACTGCCTGTTCGGCGGCGGCACCGCGATTGCGTTGCGCTATGGCGAGTATCGGGAATCGGTGGACATCGACTTTCTGGTTTCCGATGTCGCCGCCTATGGCCGGCTGCGCCAGGCGCTCATGGGTGCGAAAGGTTTGTCCGCTGTGACCCGCGCCGGTAGGGTGCTCAAGCAGGTACGGGAACTTCGAGCGGATCAATACGGCCTGCGCACGATGCTCGAGGTCGAGCAGCAGCAGATCAAGTTTGAAATCGTGCTGGAAGGCCGTATCGCGCTGGCGCCGCCCACCGCCGCCGACCTTGTTTGCGGCATCGCCACACTCACCCCAATGGACCTGGCCACGAGCAAGCTGCTTGCCAACTCAGACCGGTGGGCCGACGACGGAGTGTTCAGTCGCGATGTGATTGACCTTGCGATGATGGCACCGAAGCTTGATCTGCTCAGGCGGGCGATTGCGAAGGCCGAGTCTGCCTATGGTGATTCGGTGCTGCGGGATCTAGGCAAGGCCATCGAGCAGCTGAAGAACCGGCAAGGGCGGCTCGATCGCTGCATGCAGGCAATGGGCATGCCGATGCCGCGGGCCGTACTGTGGCAAAAGATTCGTGCTCTGGAACGGGTCCTGCCCAAGGGCGTTCCGGGCTGACCGTTGGCCACGACAGGCCGCCTTTTTACGGGAGTTGGCGATGGGCTCAGGCACTGTGCTTGACGGCCGTGCGAGCCGCTTCGGCCGCATAGGTCATGCCGATGAGCCAGGCGTCCCGCATGGCTGTCAATGTTGCACCCGGGACCCTGACATCGTGGCGTGCATCGTCCAATACCGAGGCCATGGCCTGCGCGATTTTCTCAAGGACGGTACCGGGGCGCTCGACGCCACAGACCGTCCGGCCAAAGCGCAGCAATTCGGCGGTATCGGGATAACTTCGCGTCTGGCCCTTGCCCGAGAACAGTTTGAGCGCCATCGTCCGGTCTTCAAGTTTCGGACCACCGCCATATCGTTGGTAGCGATAGATGGACGTTGTCACCACATCGAACATCGGGGCAAGCCAGATGTCCTGCGGAGTCCTGTACAAGACGCCATAGTTTTTGAGATGGCCGTCGCCGTTTCGCACCATGATCGTGAACGCAACCTGCTCGAAAAATCGATGCAGGTTGACTTCCGGCAGTTGCAGAAGTTTCAGTACGTCGGCGATACGTTGGTAGCTGCCGTGGTATTTGCGATCCGCAAGCGTGTCGCGCACCCGCAGCCCCATCAGCGACGCAATATCCTCGAACCCCAAGCGCTGTCCGTCGGGTTCGATGTCGAAGCGGTCCAGCAGCAGCAGTTGCCCGTCGTAGGACAAATCGAAATCAGGCGTCTGAATGCCCGCGCGCTGCGCGGCGCGCAGACATAGAAATTCATTGGCTGCCAGGCCTGGGTAGGCCTGCGATCCCGCTTTGACGATCAAGGTCGGAATTGAAATGGTGGGTCGATCAGGCACCATGATCTTGGGCTGCATTCCAGCAATGCCGGCACCGGTGCTCAGATAGGCGCTGACCAGATCATCGAAAAATTCGGGGGTGAAGGTCGTCTCGAGCAGCGTCTGACGCGACAGCACCGACGCGTTGGGCGCTGGCGCATGCCCCGGCAGCGCGTAACCAAGACGACCGATGCCGTTGGCTCCGACCAGTGCCAGCAAATGCATTGCCGTCAACGCCTGTTTGGGAAACAACTGGCGCAAGCGCATGAACAGATCACCTTCGGGCAAATGCTGATCCATGACGGGGAACAGGTCTCCATCCTCATACGTCAGTTGCTGGGCAGGCATCAACAAGCCGACCGGCGGTTGGGAGGCATCCGCGTCCAGATAGCGAAATTCGTAACGGGATTGACGCAGCAGTTGGCCCTTGAGCTCCCCTGCAATGCTTACTTCGAGCAATTTGATTTGTTCAGGAAGCATCACCGTCCTCATCGTCGAGATTGCTGAATCGAGCGGTCATCTCGGCCAAGCTTGGCAGCCCCGCTCTTTCGAGGCGAAGCGTCAACCCCATCACACGAAGAATGTCCATCAGGGAGGCCACGGTCACATCCTCTCCACGTTCCAGTCGATTGAGCACATTCCTGCTGCGACCGGAATTCCTGGCTATATCGGTTGCCTTCAAGCCGGAGGTCTTGCGAATCTCCATGACGGCACGACCCAAGTCTTGTGGAATACGTATTTTGTCCTTCATAAAGGACATTATTGTATTTTTTGGTAAATACGTCCATTAATAAGGACATCTATGGGCTGGGGGAGTACGCCCTTGCCTACGGCCGCTCTCACTGGCCTGTCCGGGACGGCGCGATCAGCCCGGCTGTCGCAGGGCGAGCCGGCCATGAACTGGAGTCCGCAGTTAGGGGAAGCACTCGCGAGGAAAATTGAGCGATTCGATACCATGGGGCAGTCTTTTGCAACCTATGACCATGCTGACCCTGCACCGCAAACCGAAGCCGAATACCGAACAAGTTGCCGACCATGCCTGGATGGATTTGCGTGCGCCGAATGCCTGGCTGATGCTGCTCGAGGCCCGCGCGCCCTGGGAGTTTGCCGCCTTGCTGGCGTCAGCGCCCTGGTTGCGCCGCTTGCCACGCGGCGATGGTCATCCAGTCATCGTCTTCCCGGGGCTTGGTGCCAACGACACCACGACCGAGCCGCTGCGGCGTTTTCTTGACCATCTCGGCTATGTCACCCACCCCTGGGGTCAGGGTTTCAATTTCGGCCCGCGCCAAGGCGTGCTGGAAAAATGCAATGCTGACCTGCAGGCCCTGTTTGAGCGCCATCAGCAGCCGGTCAGCCTGGTCGGCTGGAGTCTGGGCGGCATCTATGCGCGTGAGCTGGCCAAGGCCTTGCCCGAGCAGACCCGCTGCGTCATCACCCTGGGCACGCCCTTCACCGGTCATCCGCGCGCAACCAATGCCTGGCGCTTCTTCGAATTGATGAATGGCCGGCACAGCCATGATCCCGAATTGCTGGCGCAGATCCGTCAGCCGCCTTCATTGCCGACGACCTCGATCTATTCGCGAAGCGACGGCATCGTGTCCTGGCGCTGCAGCGTGATGGAACCCGGCCCCTTGAGTGAAAACATCGAGGTCCATGGCAGCCATCTGGGCATGGGCTTGAACCCGCTGGCGCTCTTTGCGGTGGCCGACCGCTTGGCGCAGCAGCCGGCCTCGTGGAAGCCGTTCGAACCCCATGGCGCCAGGCGCTGGTTCTACCGCAGCGGAAATCATTGATCGATGCAGATTTCGGCCAACGGTATCGTGATCGAGGTCGAAGACCTGGGCAAACCGACGGGTGAACCGCTGCTGCTGATCATGGGCCTGGGTATGCAACTGACAGCTTGGCATCGGGGGCTGGTGCAGCAGATGCTGGACCAGGGCTTTCGGGTCATCCGTTTCGATAACCGGGACGTCGGTCTGAGCCAGAATTTCGACGGGTTGGGGGCGCCCAATCTGGCCCTGGCCGCGCTGCAGCGGCTGGCCCGCTGGCCGGTGCGCAGCGCCTACAGCCTCAGCGACATGGCCGACGATGCGGCCGGCGTCCTGACCGCGCTGGGCTTGAAGAGCGCCCATGTCTGCGGCGCTTCGATGGGCGGCATGGTTGCCCAGCAGCTGGCTTTGAACCACCCCGAGCGGGTTCGCAGCCTGACCCTGATGATGACGGACAGCGGTGCGCGCGGTTTGCCGCGTCCGACCCTGAAGGTCAGCGCTGCCTTGCTGGCCAGGCCGGCCGATCCTTATGACCTGGATAGCTTGGTCGATCATTACTACCGCTTGTTCCGCCTGATCGGCAGCCCGGCTTATCCGGGACCTGAAGCCTGGTTGCGGCAGGTCTGTGCGGATGCCGTCCGGCGCAGCAATCGCCCGCAAGGTTTCGCCCGGCAGTTGATGGCGATCGCCGCCGACACCGGGCGCGCCGCGCAGCTGGGTCGTATCAAGCGGCCGACCCTGGTGCTGCATGGTCTGGCCGACCCCTTGATCCCGGTGGCTGCGGCCCACGACTTGGCGGCCCGCATCCCCGGCGCGCAGCTCGAGCTGATCGAAGGCATGGGCCATGACCTGCCCGAGCCTCTCTGGCCGCGCTTTGTGGCCGCCATTCAAACGGTGGCTGCAAGGGCGGCTTGAGCGGCGGGGCTGGTGTGGACATCAAAGCCACGGATCGCTACAGGCGGCTTGTTATAGGGCCGGCGGATGTGGGCTGACCGACTCGCTCCAGGGTCAGTCGACCGATCCGTAGGTCTTGTTGATTTCTCCTGACCGTGATTGACGAGCTGACGGCATGAGACAGGGTAAAATCGACGTCAGCCCGACTTACCTACCCGCACATGCAAGTCACGCCAAAACTCCAAAACCGCCTTGAAGAGGCAGTGCGCGTCTCCATGCGAATTGAAGGCTATCACCCCAGCTCGTCGCTCCAAATTCAGGCCAAAGCCAAAGCGCTGATGGATCAACAGCGTGTCAAAGTATCAGTTCCATCAAAGTGACGTCTATCAGCCGGGGACCGACCTTCCCATCAATCGGCTGAACATCGGCGATGCCGAAATCCTCCGCGAAATAGAAGCACAGTTACTGCAGCAAGCGTACGAAACTTTTGTATCCGAGCTGACGGCAGACACCCGGTTTGACGAACCCTATTTCCAATCCCTGCACCAACGCACGTTTGATACCCTGTATGACTGGGCAGGCCAGTACCGCACACAGGACATGGTCAAAGGCGGGTCGATGTTTTGCCGTGCCACGTTTTTGCCGAACGAAGCACGCCGCATTTTCCGCGAGTTGGAGAATGAAGACTTCCTGCAGGGTGCCGCGCTTTGGCCCTTGGCCCGATTTGCCGACCGCCTGGCCTACTACCAAAGCGAGCTGATTGCCCTGCATCCGTTTTACGAACTGAACGGGCGAATTACCCGCTTATTTTTTGATCTGATCGCCATTGCCAACGGGTTTGGTCCCGTCAATTACGGACTCGCACTGCGCGATGACTCCGAGGTGGACAACAACTACATCCGCGCGTCAATCGATTGCGTCCAACGCGCCGACCATGCACTGCTACGCGAACTGGTCCTTGCCGGACTAAGTTCCAGCGAGTCAGAACCATGAAGCCGCCAAACAAGGAGTGACGACGATGCTCTACCCTGTCTATGTGCATGGCGGTGATGCCAAGCACGCGCATGGTGTGACTTTTCCCGACTTCCCCGGTTGTTTCGCCGCGGCTGATGAATGGGCCGGTCTGCCTGCAGCGATTCAAGAGGCGGTGCAGGCGCACTTTCATGGCGAGGGTGCGCAAGCCGTGCCTGAGCCTACGGCCTTGGAACTGCTGACCGCCGATGCTCAGTACCAGGGCGGCGCTTGGATGCTGGCCGATGTTGACCTGAGCCGCATGGATACGAGCCCGGTGCGGCTGAACATCAGTTTGCCGGCCAATCTGGTCGATGAGATCGACGCTTTCGCGCGCAGCCAAGGATCCACACGCAGCGGCTTCCTGGCCCAGGCGGCCCGCCAGGCAATGGCACTCAAGGGGGCTTGACCGATGGGTTAACGCGGGTTGATCCCGGCTCCGGCAGACATCGCCCGGCTGTGATGAACGATCAGCATCTGGGCGGCGAAATAGCTGCTGAGGATCCATAGCGAGGCCATGGGCAGCGGCGTGAGGAAGCGATCGATGGCGATCAATGAGTCGCTGAGCATGAACAGGCAAGCGCCGATCGCGACCCAGCTTGACGCCGCATCGCCAATCACCCTGGCGCGGCCGATCGCTTGCGCGACCATCAGCGAAATCACGCCGATATAGCCGCCGACGGCCAGCTTCAGCACCGGGTCTGCGAGGCTGCTCCAGAGCGCGGCGTACATCAGCGCGCCAAAGCCCAGGCTTGCAGCCAGGGCGCGGCGGTCGGGAAACCAGGGCGCTTGCTGGCGGAACAGGGCGATGTAGAACAGATGGGCGACCAGGAACGCTGCCAGGCCGGCGATGAAATGATCGCCCGGCAACATCAGCAGCACATCGCCGGCGAGTGAAGCCAGCAAGGCGGCGCCGAGCAGCCGGTCGAATTTGCCCAGGCCTTGCGATGAAATCGCCCGCTGCAGCACGAAGACGCAAGCGATCGACATCGGCATTGGCTTCAGCGCCATCGGGAAAGCGATCCAGCCCAGCGCAGCCAGCGTTGCCAGCAGGGCAGTTTCCAGCAGCAGCAGCTCGAGCAGGGCCAGGCGGCCTTGCATGAACAGACCGATGGCCCAGAGGGCGCTGCTGATTGACACGACCCAGATGGCAGACTGACCGGCCGGCATGCTGTCCTCCGCCCAGAGGAATTGCGACACCGCCGCCAGGATCAAGGCGAACTGCGCGCCGATGAACCAGCAGCTCGCGCGGCTCAGCGCTGGGTCATAGCGCCTGACCGAAGCCAGGATGAAAGCCGGTTTGGGATCAATCAAGGCCAGATCGGCGGGTTGCCAGCCGGGCGCTTTGAACCAGACCCTGAGCTTGTCGGCCCAATTCCTGGTGCGCCAGCTGTTCCTTGCCAGAGCGCAGTAAACCTCGGCATTGGCCCATAGCGGGTCCCAGCTTTCGAGCGGGCTGCGGGTGCCGTAGACGCATCGATCCGACTCGATTTCGGGCTGGAAGCTGCCGAACATGCGGTCCCAGATGACCAACATGCCGCCGTAGTTGCGGTCGATATAGCGGTCGTTGACGGCATGGTGGACCCGGTGGTTACTGGGTGAGCAAAACACCCGGTCAAACCAGCCGAGCCGGTCGATCAGCTCGGTGTGGACCCAGAACTGGTAGAGCAAATCGATCATCGCGACGATGCCGAAGAGCAGCGGCGGCACGCCGGCAATCGCCATCGGCAGATAGAAAATCCAGCCGAAGAGGGCGCCGCTCGAGGATTGGCGCAGCGCGGTTGACAGGTTGTATTCCTGGCTCTGATGGTGCACGACATGGGCGGCCCAGAAGAGCGCGACTTCGTGGCCGGCGCGGTGCAACCAGTAATAGCAAAAATCGTAAAAGAGCAGGGCGAAGACCCAGCCGTACCAGTTGTTCCAGAACTCCAGCTTCGGAAAGATCGCGATGGCGCCGAAGACTGCGCTGTAGATGCCGATCGTCAGCAACCTTGTCAACACGCCGGCGAGCTGGCTGATGACCCCGAGGCTGAGGCTGTTGATGGCATCGTTGAAGCGGTAGACATCGCGACCTGCGCGAACCCGGCCCCAAACCCATTCGATGGCGATCAACAGCAGAAAAACCGGCATCGCGAAAACTATGACTTTGCTCATGCCCCGATTTTCGCCAACCTGGCCGGCGGCGAAATGGGGTTAAACCTGGAGATGCTCTGCAAGCAGAACATCCCTGGGGCCCTGTTCAGCGGCGCCAGATCGACAAGGTCATGAACATCGCCACGGCGCCAGCGTAGACCAGGATGCCCAGGCCGATGCTGAAGGGCAAGAGCTGCCAGCGCGAGACCCACATCAGCGCGGTGCCGATGCTGGCGAACATCGCGGCCTCGCCCAGAAAGCAGGCCCAGGCCAGCAGCCGTGATCCGGCGGCGAGCCGCTCCGACATCCAGCGAAGGTAGGCGGCCTGACCATGCGAGCGGATCAACCAGGCCGATTGCAGGTTGCGGGCGCTGACGAGCAAGCTGGTGGTGGTCAGCGAGATCGTCAGCATCGGCCAGCAGGCGGCGATCAGCACGAAGGCGAGATTCAGCGGCAGGCCGATGCGCCAGCCCAGCCGCCGCATCAAGGGGTTGCCTTCAAAGGCCAGGTTCGGCGTGGCGATCCAGGTGGACAGCAGATCGAAAGCGCGGGCCAGCAGCAGCATCGACAAGAACCAGCCCCACAGGCTGCTGCCGAACGGTATCCAGGCGTCGCTCTGCAGCGCTGCTGAAAAAGCTTCAGACAAGCCTGGGTATGAATGGTTGGCGCTGCTGAGGGGCAAGGTCGACTTCGTTCGCTGGCGCCGAAAGCTGGCGCAGCAGCGACTGTTTCACCGCCGTCGTCTCAGTACAAGTGAAATGCCCGGGTTCACCCCTCAGACAAAGGGGGGCGCAGCCTCAATGCGCCAAGGTCAGCAGCATGGCGCTGCCGCCATCGGCCGTTGTCAGCGCCAGGATGACGCGGGTGCCATCGGCGTTGAAGGTGGCGATGCCGGCCAGCGCAATGGCCTTGCCGGCGCAGGTTTCGGTCAAGCTGAAGTCGACCAGGGCTTTGGCTTCGGGCCGCAGCGCCGCTTGACCGATGTAGCTGCAGCCGGTGCTGCTGGTGCCGGTGAGGCCGCCGGCAGCAATCGTCCAGCTGACATTGGCCGGGCCGAGCGTGGCCGTCCAATGGCCGGCAAAGTCGCTCAAGGTCGCGGCCTTGTCGTAGCGGCTCTGGTAGTTCAGCGACCAGGCCTCGTTCAAGCTACCGGTGATCAAGTTGCCGCTGAGGTTTGCTTTCGCCGTGACGCTGGCGTTGAGGCTGACCGGATTGACAGTCGACAAGCCCAGCAGATAGCTCTTGCCGCTGCCGCTGAAGTTGCTGGCGTTGACCAGCAAAGCGCCTTTGACCATGCGGGTGCTGCCATTGGTTTCGGTGACCAGCAGCCAGAGCTGGCCATCGGCAAGCACGACCGCTGAAGCCGCCAGGCTGCTGCTGCCGGAAGTCAGCTGACCTTCCCAGATGCCTTGCAGTGAAGTGATCGACGGGCCGGTCGGTGCTGGGGGCGAGGCCGGGGTGCTGCTGCCGCCACCGCCGCCACCACAGTCGGCCAGCATGAGAGCCAGGAGGATGAAGAGAAATTTTCGAAAATGCATGAAGGGTCTCGTCCTGGCCTTAGAACCAGTAATTGCTGTCAAGAGGTGGCGGGGCATAGCCGATCAGGCTCAGGGTCATGAAGGCCGCTGCGCCGATGTCATGGATGACGCCATTGGCCTGCCCATCGCTGTCGAACTGGCCGCCATCGGTGATCTGGAAATCCAGCCGGGTCTTGCCGCCCTCGGTACTGAGTTGCCCGCCATAGGCCTCGCTCGCCAGATTGACCCAGGTGCCGGAACCGTCCTTTTGCCAGTAACCATTGGCGCCCAGGGCGGCGTCGACGTAGAGGCTGAATGATTCGACTTTGCCAACGGTGCCAATCGCAGCAGAGAAATCGATCAAGCCGACCGGCATCAACATCGATTCCGGCAAATGGCTGGGTGCAGCTTGCTGGCTGAATGAGCTGATCGCCGTGTTCGCTGTGGGCAGCAATTTGCCCAACAAGGAGTCGGCGACCAGCGTTGCATAGACCGGGTTGCTGCTTGAGGCAGCCAGCAGCATCAGCGGTGTCGAGCAGACATTGGCTTGGTGCGAGTCGGCAATGCCATCGCCATTGCCGTCGCCTGCCTTCAGGCCACTGCTGACCGTCAGCGCCGGTGCTGCGGCCTCGACGCCGTCAGCGATGCCATCTTGATCGGCGTCTCCAAGCACCAGGTCGGTGGCTGGACTGGCGACGAATTCCGCCTGCCCGTGGCCGTCGATGTAGCTGGCGCCGACGCTGATGGCTTTGCCGACCTGGGCTGCGGTCAGCAGGAAACTGGCCGTGCTTGCCCCGGAGATGTTCACCCCATCGGCCTGCCATTGGTAACTGATCGACCCCAGGCCGTCAGCATCGGTCAGGTTGTTGCCGGCGCTCAGCATCCGGCCTTCGGTGGCGTTGCCGGAGATGCTGACTTGGCCGGCGGGCGCTGCGTTGTCAAGCGGCAGCGACTTGTCGTCAAACCTGGCGATCTCGACCGATGTCAGGCTGTCGACGCCGTCCGGCCCGGAAACGGTCCAACCGCTGCTGGTGCGTTGTAGCTGGTACTGCGCCGCCAACCCGGCGAACACGGCGGTATCGATGCCGGCGCCGCCGATCAACAGGTCATTGCCCGCGCCACCGACCAAGCGGTCGTTGCCGGCCCCGCCATCGATGGTGTCGTTGCCGCGCATGCCATAGAGAATATTCGCGGCCTCGTTGCCCGTCAGCAGGTCGTTGCCGTCGCCGCCATAGGCGTTTTCGATCACTGTGCCTGGCGCCAGGGCGAGGCTTTGCCCATCGATCTGGCTGACGCCATTGGCGGCGAGGTTGAGCGAGACCGTTGCGCTGCAGGCCGCTGCATTGAGCGTGTCGATGCCTCCGCTATCGGCCAAGGTGGCGCGCAAGGGATTGATGGTGCAGGTTTCTAGAAACTCGTCGGTGTAGATATAAACATCATCGGTGCTGGCCGGCTTGCCAATCAGATCGAGCGACCAGGAATCGAATTTCCCCGTGGTCAGAAGCGATAAATCTGTGATCTTCAATGACCAGATGCCGACCGATGATTCGCCCCAATTCAGCACGGTATCAAAGGTGAAGTTGATATTCTCCAGGTCCGAGCCATCCGGATTCGCAGCGGTTTCCTGCGGGCGGGATAAGAGATAGCTTTGGGTGCCCGAAGGGGAAGTCAACAAAACCGTCAGGTCGCCGATGAAACCATGGGTCACTTTCAAGGTAACTTCGACCCGTTCGACTTCCATATCCTGGGTGACCTTGATGCTGTCGACTGCGCCGACCGAGCTGTTATCAGGAATAATCTTGGCCGGGCTGCTGTTGCTTATGATTTCGAGTCGATTCGAGACTGTATGGGATATATTCCCCCAGGTTTCTGCCAAACGCACGGCGACCCGGGCGTCGACCAAGCCATAACCCAGATGTTGATCGATTGAATCAAAATGCAAACCACCGCCATTCCAGTTGGTGGCACCGTTATAGGCCCAGTCATTATTGTTCGAGGCACCCTTGCGGGCGCAATAAGCAAGAATCTCCTGAACATCCCGGTAGCCGAGCAACGGGTTGGCATCGAGCATCAGCGCGACGATGCCGGAGACGATCGGCGCTGAAAATGAGGTGCCGGCCATGTCGACATAGTCGGTCGAGTTATAGCCGGCAACGCTGCTGCGATCGGTGGTCAGGATATTGCTCAAGGGATCGGCCGTGCCACCGCCACCGCCCGGGGCTGATACCAGCACCGAAGCCCCGGGTGTACTGTAATCGGCGATATTTCCGGAGTAATCTGTCGCCGCTACGGTGATGATGTACTGGCTGTTCTGGAAGTTGTGCAGATTGGTGTCGTCGCCATCGAGATGACCGTTGGCGGCTGACTGAACGACGATGGTGCCCAGGCCGGCCCGGCCTTTGGCAGCGAGGTTGGCCAAGGCCGCGCCGGCTGCGGAAAATTGGGTCGTGCGGAAATCATCATAGAAGGCCCAAGTGGCGCCGCTTGGGAAACCATTGGAAAATCCCCAGCTGTCATTCAAGATATCGGCACAGGTCGCCGCATAGTTGTAGGCATTGACAATCTGGGCTGCCAAACCGCTGAAATTCATCGGCGAGTAGATACTGATCAACTCGGCGTCATAAGCGACACCGACGGTACCGATACCGTTCAAGGCTGCAGCAATAGTACCCGCGACCGCAGTGCCATGATTATCTGTGGAAAGGACCGGCGCGCCCCCGGCTGATAAATCGACTGAACTCCGCCCCAGAACGGTGAGTAAATTATTTTCCAGATCTGGATGCAGCGGGTCGATACCCTGATCGAAGACGGCAACGCGCACGCCCGCGCCAGTATAATCAGCCCATACCGGCAGGGCATTGATACCGGTGCCTGGATACAGATACCATTCAAGTCCAAGCGAGGGCTCTGAGGGTAATTTATAGGGGTTGTCGTCATCCTGAATGAAGCCATAGACCGTGGCTTCCTGGAGTACGGCATTGACCGGCTTGCTCAGATAGACAAGCACCGCTTCGGAAGGCTCGAATATCTTGTCGCCGATGACCTGAACGGAGAAGGTTGCACTGGTTTTTCCGGCCGGAACCGTGACCGTTGCGGATAAGGCGATGAAATCAATTCCGGCAGTTGCAGTTGTATTGGTTGCCGTGCTGACATGAAAGGTCACCTGGCTTGAACTGGCCGTCGACAGGTAGACCGTGAAGATCAGGGCGGCGCTGCCACTGTTGCCTTCGATGACCGTCGCCGCAGCGACATCGATATTCGGTGTTACGGCTACCAATGAAGCCGATTGATAAATAGATAAATCTGTAGCCGCTGTCAGCTTTTCAAGCAAATTTTCCTGAACACCATCAATAATTGAAATTTCAGGAAATGGTTCGACGCCTCCGGCCGGGGCACTGTCAGCCTGAGTGATTGCGCTGGTTCTCGCACTGGGCATCTGCATCTCCCGGGAAATTTCAAATCTGGTCTATATTTGTGCCAGCAGGGTTGATCAAATATCAGCCCTGACACATTGCTTGTCAGCACAAGACAATTCGCAAGGGACTTTCTTGAAGACTGGACCATTTGCCTGGCTGCGACGCCTGCGATCCTTCTTGAGTCGAATCGAAGCAGCATCAAAAGATGATGGCCGGCGACCGGCTGCCCCTGCTTGTTCCTGGTCAAGCGGTGCCATTCTGGCCACGTGGCTGGATCAAGCTTCTGTGGGTCCCGGCTGTTCTCATCGTGGTGATGACCATGTCGGCTTCGGCATCGGCTGCATGGTGCAGTAAGCCCAGCCCGGTGGCTCTCAGACAAAGGGGTGGCGCAAGCTCAATGCGCGAAGGCCAGCAGCATGGCGCTGCTGCCATCGGCCGTTGTCATAGCCAGGATGACGTCAGCAGATTGATGGGTTCAAATTAATAAATATTTACTCGCTGAAAAATATTTTTACGGATAATATATTGCGGTTTTAGGTCGGCATGATGCCGGCCTGAACCTCGGTGTCAGTGAACTTTAATTTCATAGGAGAGAGAGTATGTTGTTATTCAATCGCGCACTCGTTACCACCGGAGATATGGAGGCCTTGCTTCCGATCGTCCAAGAGCTTGCCGCAACGGTCAAACAGGACGGCGGCGTAGCGGTCAACGTCTGGGGCGGTAGCAACGGCTGCGTCGTCGGAACGCTTGCCTTCTCGATTGCTTATGAGTCGCTGGCCGCACGTGCTGATGCGAACGCCAAACTCGGAGCCAGCAAGGCTTGGTGGGCGCTCAATCGGAAGTTGCGCGAGCATGTGTTGAGCGTCGAGCCCGACCTGATCCTCCAGTACATTCGCGGCGGCACCATGGGCACAGACATTCCCGTGGGCACCGTGGTTTCACAAAGCATGTTCCAACTTGCTCAAGGGGGTGACTGGATGGCTGCACTGAAATGGGCCAACGAGTATGCAGACTTGTGCAAAGGTATTACTGGCGTTGACACCAATATTCTTCACACCATTTATGGCGTGCTGGGCGGGGTTGCCATGCTGACGGGCTTTCCAAACGCCGCCGCCGTCGATGCATACCGCACCAAATTGACCACGAGCCCCGAGTTTTTGCCCAAATTCCTCGAAGGCGGCAAACAGGCAATGGCGGGCTCGGTGATCCAGCGCCATATCGTCAAGATCGCCTGACCCATCCGTGACAAACCTCGCCCTACGGGGCGGGGTCAGCGGCGGGTGCGGCGCCGGGGTGACGCCGATCGGGCCAGGCGCCTGAAATTCAGACCGTCGTCAAACAAACCCGCCCAGAATTGCCTCCCATGCACCCAGCCATCGCCCTGCACTGCACCGGTATATCCACTATTTGCCAGCGTTACCGCATCAGTCGGTTGGACGTGTTTGGCTCTGCGGCACGCGCGGATGACTTCAATCCTGCCAGCAGCGATGTCGATTTTCTGGTCGAGTTTGCACCTGGCACGCACCCTGGTCTGGAGACATTCTTTGGTGCGAAAGACGACCTTGAGAAGCTTCTTGGTCGAAGCGTTGACTTGGTCGAGGCCGGGGCGGTGAGAAACCCCTATGTGCTTGCCAGTATCAATCGCAATCGGGAAGCGGTGTATGCAGCGTGACCTGCCTGCTTATTTGTGGGGCGTTCTGCGGTAAGCCTTTGCAATTTAGATCCAGCGCCCTATCTTCAAGAAGCTTGGGCTGTTTGCAGTGCAGTGATGATCGTTTTTGCGTTGTGAGCGAACAGCTTCAGATAGCTGTCGGCTTCGGTACCGGGCGCCGACAGGGCATCCGAATAGAGCCGTCCGCCCAGCTTGGCACCGCTTTCTTTGGCGATGCGGGCCATCAGGCGCGGGTCGGAGATGTTTTCGACAAAGACGGCCGCAGCCTTCTGACTGCGGATCTGGTCAATCAGGCGCGCAACCGAGGCTGCCGAGGCCTCGCTTTCGGTGCTGCGACCTTGGGCGGCGATGAACTCGATGCCATAGGCTGCGTCAAAATAGCCGAAAGCATTGTGGCTGGTGATGACACGGCGTCGCGCCTTTGGCACAGGCTCCAGCGCCTTGTGAATGGACTGGTCAAGTGTCTGCAAACGGGCCAGATATTGCGTTGTGCGCGATTGCAAGCCGGCGGCATCGGCCGGCGCCAAGCGCAGCAGCGCATCGCGAAAATTGCGCACATAGTCCTGGCCACAAGTCAGGCTTTGCCAGGCATGGGGGTCGGGAGCGCCGTTCAGCATGCGCGGCTGCAGGCCGGCGCTGGCAACGATCAGCGGGCCGCGGTAGCCTGATGCCCGCACCAAACGGTCAATCCAGCCCTCGAAGCCCAGTCCATTGACCACCACCAGATCGGCATCGGCGAGCCGCTTCGCATCGGCAGGGCGCGGCTCGAACATATGGGCATCTGCATCCGGGCCGACCAGGGCAGTGACTTCGATGCTGGTGCCGCCGATATTGCGCAGCAAATCAGCCAGGATCGAAAAGCTCGCCACCACCTGCAACGGCCGGCGCTGGGCCCGTCCGAAGCCGGCAGAACCGGCCAGCATCGCCGCGATGGCGGCACGCCGCGAGCAGTTCATGCGGCCTTGTGCGAGTGGCGATGCAGGACGCGCCAGACCAGACCCTCGCGCGGCCCGAAGGCCAGCGACAGCAGGTAGATCGCGCCGGCCACCAGCACGATCGCCGGCCCCGAGGGCCATTGCAGGTGATAGGAGAGCAGCAAACCGACCAGACCCGACAGCATCGCGATCAGCATGGCGGCGAGGGCCAGACTCCAGACCTGGGCGGCCCAGAAGCGCGCTGCGGTGGCCGGCAGCATCATCAGTCCGACTGCCATCAGCGTGCCCAGCGCCTGGAACCCGGCGACCAGATTGGCCACGGTCAGCACCAGAAACAGGCCGTGGATCAGCGCCCCATGGCCGCCCATATTGCGCAAAAAGCCGGGGTCGACGCATTCGACCACCAGCGGGCGGTAAAGCAATGCCAGCAGGATCAGCGTGATGCTCGTGACCGCCGCCATCAGCAGCAGGGCCGGATCATCGACCGCCAGGATGGTGCCGAACAGCAGGTGGATCAGGTCGACGCTGCTGCCATGGGTCGAGATCAACAGCACGCCCAGTGCCAGCGCGATCAGGTAGAAGGCGGCAAAGCTTGCGTCTTCGCGCTGCTTGGTGGCGCGGGTGACAAAGCCAGCAGCCAGCGCCACGGCGACTGCGGCCGTGAAGCCGCCCAAGCTCATCGCCACGAGCGAAAAGCCGCCGAACAGGAATCCCAGCGCCACGCCCGGCAGCAACGCATGGGCCATCGCGTCGCCCATCAAGCTCATCCGGCGCAGCACCAGCAGGGTGCCGATCGGCGCGCTGCCCAGACTCAAGGCCAAGCTGGCGACGAGGGCCCGGCGCATGAAGCCGTAATCAGCGAAGGGCTGGATCAGTAATTCATAAAGCGTCATGCCGCCTCCCGGCATGGCGGCGCATGGTCGTCCCAGGCTTCGGCCATCTGGCGTGCCTTGGCCAGATTTTCCGGCTGCAGCGCTTGGGTGGTCGGTCCCCAGGCCACGCAGCGTCTGGCGAGCAAGAGCGTGCGGTCGAAATGTGCGCGCACCTGCTCCAGGTCATGCAGGACCGCGACGATCGTGCGTGATTCTTCATGCCAGCGATGTACCAGCGCCAGCAGGTCGGCGGTGGTGCGGGCATCGATTGCGTTGAACGGTTCATCGAGCAGGATCACCGGCGCATCCTGCAGCAGCAAGCGGGCGAACAAGACCCGCTGGAACTGGCCGGCAGACAACTCGCCGATGCTGCGGCGCTCGAAGCCGTTCAAACCGACGCTGTCCAGGGCTTCCATCACCGCATCGCGCTGGACCTGGTCGAGGCCGCGAAAAGCGCCGCTACGGCTCCAATGCCCCAAGGCGATCAGGTCGAAGACAGCAATGGGGAAGCTGCGCTCGATCTCGGCCTGCTGCGGTAGCCAGGCGATGCGTCCGCGTAAATCTTCGGCGATCCGCACCTGGCCCGCCGCCGGGCGCAAGCGCCCCATGACTGCGGCCAGCAAGCTCGATTTGCCAGCCCCGTTCGGTCCGACGATGGCAGTCAGGCTGCCACGCTCGAAGGAACCCGAAAAATGATGGACGGCCGGGTGACCGTCATAGGCCACCGTCAAGTCGCTGATGGCGATTGCGGTCATCGCAACGCCCAGAATACGGCCACCCATAGAAAGGCGACGACAGCCAATGCGCCGGCGACGCGCTGCGCGGCGCTTTTCATCAGCAGGCTGACAGGAGATATTCGGCGGGACATGCTCTGGTGCTAATGCGAAATCATTTGCAATAGAATAACATGCCGAGCCTGGCACAGACTTGAAGGTCACCACTTGCAGCCTGCCATCCTTCCCGCCGTCCCGATCGAGCGTTCGACCCGCCAGCGCGCAGCGATCCGCGATGCGATCGACGCGGCCGGCCGACCCTTGTCGCCTCAGGAGGTGCTGGCCAGCGCCCAGTCTGCGGTGCCCGGTCTGAGCCTGGCGACGGTTTATCGCAACCTCAAACTGCTGCTGTCGTCGGAAGAAATCAGCGTTGTCACGCTGCCTGGCGACAGCCCGCGCTATGAAGCAGTCCGCCATGGCCATCATCACCATTTCCAATGCCTGCACTGCAGTCGCGTCTTCGACGTGCATGCCTGCCCCGGCAATCTGGCCAAGCTGGCGCCCGAAGGCTTCACCGTTGATCACCATGAGTTGACGCTGTATGGCCGCTGCGCGGCCTGCGCGGGCTTGTGAAGCTGCGGCTCGGGTCGCATTGATTTGAGCGCCGCGCCATCACGCGGGCCAACTGCGGCGGCCTAAATTGCTGGCACTTTCGGCAAGGCTCAGAAAATCATGAAGGCATGCCGTTGCCGGGTTTTGGCCGTTCGGTTGTCCTGACGGGTCGGGCGCGGGTGAAAACTAAACCTGCGCGGCTTCCTGCAAAACCTTGGCCGCCCATTGGTTCAGGCTCTGGCCATGGGCCTGGGCTGCTATCAACGCAGCGCTGTGGACTTCGGGCGCTACCCGCAGCATCAACTTGCCGCTGGCTGGTTTGAGTGCCTTTTTGCCAGACTTTGCGCAGTCTGCAACGTAGAAGTCCACTGCATTGTGGAAGTCCTGCGTCAACTGCGCGACTGTTTCACCCTCAAAGCTGATGCTGGTCGTGGCCGGCAAGCCCAGCACCTTGCCCCAGAAAATGCCGTCACCTTCATCGAACTGAATGCGAGCGGTGTAGCCCTTGTAATGCATGCTGCTCATACCTTCACTCCTATGGCGATCAGCCATTCCTTGATTTCTTTGACCTGGTACTGTTTTGCCTCTTTGCCCGGATGGGGGCGGTGTGCGTGCTTTATGCCAGCACCCAACAGCAAGGCCACCCGTGAGCCATCGCCTTCGCGCACTTCGCCACCCAAAGCGATCACAAGCGCCTCGATGTCTGAAAACTTGATATTGCTTGCAACCGGCTTTGCAAATATCGCCTTCAGCGTCTTGGAGTGCTTGCTGTTCATGCTTGCAATTATCCTTGGCTAACAGGTTTTTGCAAGCGCCCGGCTTATGGAGGGTCCATGCAAGCCCTTTCATAAGCCGGACCCGCTACATGCAGCAGGCCCGTCAAGTAGCTTATGACGGCTGGAGCGAGGCGTACCTGCCCTCATGACAGCCGGTAGGTTTCAAGGTGAATGCTCGTTTCGGTGCTGCTGATACCGCGTATCAGGCGGATGCGCTCCAGCACTTTCGACAGCCCCGCCAGATTCGGCGCGCGCAGTTCGGCCAGCAGGTCCCAGCGGCCATTGGTGTCGTGCAGCGTGGCCACCCCAGGTTCGCCCAGCAGGCTGGCAATGACCGAACGGGTTTCGTTGCCCTCCACGGCAATGCTCATCCAGGCACTGATTTCGCCGGGCTGTGCATCGGGCCGCAGCATCACGGTATAGCCCACGATGATGCCTGCGTCCTCCAGCTTGGTGACACGGTTTGTCACCGTGCCGCGCGACACCCCGAGCTTTTGCGCCAAGGTCGCCACGGAGGTGCGAGCGTCCTTGCGTAGCAAAGACAAAAGTTGCTGATCTGTGTTGTCCATACTGTCATTTTGTCATTTTTATCTAGCTAAATGGTAAATTTTTAGGCAAAACGATACATAGTTGTGGATTTACATTGCCATGGGCGCCGGAGAAACTTCTCGTCACTTCAACGAGAACCGCCCCATGAACAGCCCAACGCTTGCCCAGACGCTATTTCTCACCGCTCAGGATATGGCCAGCATGGTCCACGAGCTGGGCCTAGCCAGCACCTTGGCCGGCCTTGCTGACGCCATCGAGCAAGACTATGGGCGCTGGCAGGATTTTGACAAATGCGCTCGCGTGGCCAGCCATTCGACCGAGGGCGTGATCGAACTGATGCCGATCGCCGATGCCAAGACTTATGCCTTCAAGTACGTCAACGGTCATCCCAGAAACACCCGGATCGGTCTGCCGACCGTGATGGCTTTCGGCGTGCTGGCCGATGTCGACACCGGGGTTCCCGATCTGCTCTGCGAGCTGACCTTGACCACGGCGCTACGCACGGCAGCGATGTCGGCTGTGGCGGCGCGCGCCCTGGCCCGTCCCAACAGCAGCAGCATGGCCTTGATCGGCAACGGCGCGCAAAGCGAGTTCCAGGCGCTGGCCTTTCAGCAATTGCTGGGCATTCGAGAAATCCGCCTGTTTGACACCGACAGGGCCGCCACCGCCAAGCTCATGCACAACCTGCAACCTACCGGCCTGCGCCTGTTGCCTTGCGCAAGCATCGCCGAGGCTGTACGCGGCGTGGATATTGTGACCACCGTGACAGCCGATAAAACCAATGCGACGATTCTCACGCCCGAGCTGATCGAGCCCGGCATGCACATCAACGGCGTCGGCGGCGACTGTCCCGGCAAGACGGAGTTGCACCCCGACGTGCTGCGCGGCGCCGCCGTGTTCGTCCAGTACGAACCGCAGACTCGCATCGAAGGCGATCTGCAGCATCTGCCCGCAGACTTTGCTGTGACTGAAATCTGGCGGGTATTGCGTCATGAAGCGCCGGGGCGCAGCCACGATGCCCAAGTGACGTTGTTTGACTCGGTCGGTTTTGCGCTGGAGGACTATTCGGCCCTTCGTTTCATGCGTGATGCGGCGCGGCGATTGGGTTATGGCCAATGGGTGTCGCTGATCCCCGAGCTGTCCAACCCGAAGGACCTGTTCAGCCTGATCCAACCGGCTGCAAAGCCAGCGCGCCCCATGCGCGCCGCAGCGCAGCGCCACGAGCTTGCGCCAGCATGAGGAATCTGCCCGAGGCCAGACCGGCGGCTGGCGGCGTCAGCCTGATCGGCGTTCCTTCCGACATCGGCGCCGGCACCCTGGGTGCGCGCATGGGGCCGGAGGCGCTGCGTGTGGCCGGTATCGCCCAGGCGATTGCCCAATTCGGACTTGACGTGCGGGACTGCGGCAACCTTGCAGGGCCAGCCAACCCATGGAAGGATGCCGTCAACGGCTTTCGGCACCTGGCCGAAGTGGTGCAATGGAACCGTTTGGTGCACGACGCGGTGCACGCCGAGCTCGAGGCTGCCCGCCTGCCCATCATGCTCGGTGGTGATCACTGCCTGGCAATAGGCTCCATCAGCGCGGTGGCAAGGCATTGCCGGGAGCAGGGCAAAAAGCTGCGTGTGCTCTGGTTTGATGCCCATGCCGACTTCAACACCGGAACGCTCACGCCGAGCGGCAACATCCACGGCATGCCGGTGGCCTGTCTATGCGGTCATGGGCCCCAGGCATTGATTGAAATCGGCGGGCATGTGCCGGCACTGCGGCCCAAGGAGATTCGCCAAATCGGCATCCGCAGCGTGGACGAGGGCGAAAAACGACTGGTTCACGACGTCGGCATCGAGGTCTTTGACATGCGCTATATCGACGAGATGGGGATGCGCCACAGCATGGACCTTGCACTCGCCTTGGTGGACGCAAACACCCACCTGCATGTCAGCCTGGACGTCGACTTCCTGGATCCTTCCATTGCACCTGGCGTGGGCACGACCGTGCGCGGAGGCCCGACCTACCGCGAAGCTCAGCTCTGTATGGAAATGATCGCCGACACCGGTCGCCTGGCATCGCTCGACCTGGTGGAACTGAATCCGGCGCTCGACCTGCGTAACCAGACCGCCGAACTGGCGGTGGACTTGATTGAAAGCCTGTTCGGCAAGAGCACTTTGATGCGCCAATCGGCGGGTCGCACCTGACCGTCAGTCCATTGCTGCAGCCCGGATTCAGTCGACGTTGGGATCGACGCGCAGCGAGTAATCGACCGCGCTGACATCCTTGGTCAGCCGGCCGATCGAGATCCGGTCGACGCCGGTGGCTGCGATCCAGCGCAGCTGATCCAGGGCCACGCCGCCCGAAACTTCCAGCAGCGCGCGCCCGGCAGTCAGCGCCACTGCTTCGACCATCATCGCTTCGCTGAAGTTGTCGAGCAGCACGCTGACCGCACCTGCTGCCAGTGCCTGCTGCAGTTCGGGTAATGACTCGACCTCGATCTGTATGCTCACGCCGGCATTCAAGGCCTGGGCAGCCTGCAGCGCCGCAGCGATGCCACCGGCGGCGGCGATATGGTTTTCCTTGATCAGGATGCCGTCATAGAGCGCCAAGCGCTGGTTCGAGCCACCGCCGACCCGCACCGCATATTTCTGCGCTAGGCGCAGCCCGGGCAGGGTCTTGCGGGTATCGAGGATCTGGCAGCCGCGTGGGTTGCTGCTGGCGCCGGCGATCGCCTGCACATGGGCATGGGTCGAGGTCGCGGTGCCCGACAAGAGCTGCAAAAAGTTCAATGCCGGGCGTTCGGCCGACAGCAGCGCGCGGCCATCGGCTTCGATCATGCAGACCTTGCTGTCAGCCGCCATCAACGCGCCTTCGGCGTAATGCCAGTCGATGCTTGCCGACTGATCAAGCGCCAGCAGCACCGCCTCGAACCAATCGCGCCCGCACAGAACGGCCGCTTCGCGCACCGTCAGACTCGCCTTGACACGCCTGCCGGCGGCCACCAGTTGCGCGGTCCAGTCGCAGACGCCGATGTCCTCCCGAAGAGCATCGCGGACATTGCGCTGGCGCGCTTCGGCCAGCGTCTCGTTGCGCTCGGGCATGCTTATTCCGGCTGGCCGATCGTCAGGCTTAGCGTTGCCAGCCCCTCGATCGCGCCGGTGATCACGTCACCTGGCTTGACCGCGCCGACGCCTTCTGGCGTGCCGGTGTAGATCAGGTCGCCCGGCTCGAGGTGGTAATAATGCGACAGATTGCTGATGACTTCAGCCACATTCCAGATCTGGTCAGACAGATCGCCGCGCTGTTTTTCGACACCGTTGACCGCCAGCGTGATCGCACCCTGGTTCAACGGGCCGATCTCGCTGACCGGCACCAGTTCGGTGATCAGCGCCGATTGCTCGAAGCCTTTGGCGGTATCCCAGGGGCGGCCCATCGATTTGGCTTCGGCCTGCAGGTCGCGCCGCGTCATGTCGAGCCCGGCCGCATAACCCCAGACAGCAGCTTGCGCGTCTGCGGCAGCGACCTTGAAGACCGGCGCACCGATGGCCACCACCAGCTCCATCTCGAAATGGTAGTTTTTTGTGCTCGGCGGGTAGGGAACTGTCGAGCCTGATGGCACCAGCGCGCTGGCCGGCTTGGAGAAGTAGAACGGCGGTTCACGGTCCGGGTTGCCCCCCATTTCGAGCGCATGGGCGGCGTAATTGCGCCCGACGCAGAAGATCCTTGAAACGGCATAACGGGCGGTCGTGCCGCGCACGGCGACGCTGGCTTGTTCGGCAGGGGGAAAGATATATGGGCTCATGAGGATTGGGCTGGCAGTCGAAGCCTCGCAGCATAAGCCTCTTGGCCATTTTGCATATAGCGGCCTTCCCTGCTTGGCAAACCTGCCCTTTATGGTTTAGGGTTGCAGGGATGAAAGTTAGAGCCTGGGCAATCCCGCTGTTGATCCTGCTGCTGGCAGGCTGCGCGAGCCGTTCGCCGGTGCCTGCCGGATCTTTTTCGGACAAAGACGGCCCCGAAGCCGTGATTCCGCCGGATCTGCAGCATGTTTCCGATGCCGCACCGAAGATCGAAACACCGCGCCTGGGCGGCCCGAACAAGCCCTATGAGGTGCTGGGGCAGCGCTATGAGCCGATGACCGAGGACAAGCCGCTGATCGAGCGCGGCCTGGCCTCCTGGTATGGCAAGAAGTTCCATGGCCGGCCAACTTCGAGCGGCGAGGTCTACAACATGTACGCGATGACCGGCGCCCATGCCTTGATGCCGATTCCCAGCTATGCGCGGGTTCGCAACCCGGCCAATGGCCGCGAGGTGATCGTGCGTATCAATGACCGCGGGCCGTTCCATGCCGGGCGCATCATCGACCTCAGCTATACCGCCGCCTTGAAACTCGACATCCTGCGGGGCGTGACGATGGTCGAGGTCGAGCGGATTACCTATGCCGACATCCGCAGCGGTGCCTGGCAACGCAGTAACCCGACGCCGGTTTACGCGGCGGCCGAGCCGGTCGGAGCACCGCAGCGTGAAGGCCCGCCGATGCAGACCGCCCCGGCATTCTGGCTGCAGCTTGGCGCCTTCTCCAAGCTCGACGGCGCTGAAGCGATGCGCAACAAGCTGGCCTTGCAACTTGACTGGATGGCGCCGATGTTGGCGATCTTCAAGGAGGCCAGCTTGCACCGGCTGCAGGCCGGGCCTTATGCGACACGCGCTGATGCCAGCCAGGCCGCCGAGCGGGCTCGCTTTGCCCTTGCCAGCAGCGCGCTAGTGGTCGAGCGCAAATAGCGCTCGGACGTTTCCTTGGCGTGACTTACTTGCTTTGCGGCATCGCGAACTCGGCGCCCTTGCCGATGCTCGCAGGCCAGCGCTGCATGATGCTTTTCTGCTTGGTATAGAAACGCACGCCTTCTTCGCCATAGGCATGCATGTCTCCGAACAGGCTCTTCTTCCAGCCACCGAAGCCATGCCAGGCCATCGGCACCGGGATCGGCACATTGATGCCGACCATGCCGACCTGGATGCGGCGTGAGAACTCGCGCGCGACATTGCCGTCGCTGGTGTAGCAGGCCACACCGTTGCCGAATTCATGTTCGTTGACCAGGTCCACCGCTTGGGCAAAGTCCTTGACGCGCACACAAGACAGTACCGGGCCGAAGATTTCTTCCTTGTAGATGCGCATTGAAGGCGTCACATGGTCGAACAGGGTGCCGCCGGTGAAGAAGCCGTTTTCATAGCCTTCGACTTTGTGTCCACGGCCATCGACGACCAGCGTCGCGCCTTCTTCGACACCGGTACCGATGTAGTTTTCGATCCGGTCGCGGGCTTCACGCGTGATGATCGGACCCATTTCGGCGTCGAGTTCCATGCCATTCTTGATCTTCAGCGTGCGGGCGCGCTCGGCCAGCTTCGGGATGATCTTGTCGGCCACGTCGCCGACCAGTACCGCCACCGAAATCGCCATGCAGCGCTCGCCGGCTGAGCCATAAGCCGCGCCGATCAGACCGTCGACCGCCTGTTCGATGTTGGCATCGGGCATCACGACCATATGGTTCTTGGCCCCGCCCAGCGCCTGGACGCGTTTGCCGTTGCGGGCGCCGGTTTCGTAGATGTACTGGGCAATCGGGGTCGAGCCGACGAAGCTCAAGGCCTTCACGTCAGGATGGTTGAGCAAACCATCGACGGCCAGCTTGTCGCCTTGCAGCACGGTGAAAATGCCCTTGGGCAGACCGGCTTGCGCGAGCAGATCGGCGACGAACAGGCTGACCGAAGGATCGCGCTCGCTCGGCTTCAGGATGAAGGCATTGCCAGTGGCAATCGCCATCGGCACCATCCACATCGGCACCATGAAGGGGAAATTGAACGGCGTGACGCCGGCGACGACGCCCAGCGGCTGGCGCAGCGTCCAGTTGTCCATGCCGGTCGACACCTGATCAGTGAAGTCGCCCTTGAGCAATTGCGGCGCACCGCAGGCGAACTCGACGATGTCGATGCCGCGCGCGACTTCGCCCTGCGCGTCAGTGAAAACCTTGCCATGTTCGGCGGTGATCATCGCTGCGATGCTGTCCTTGTTCAGGTTGAGCAGCTCAAGGAACTTGAACATCACCCGGGCGCGGCGCAGCGGCGGCGCATCGCCCCAGGCCGGAAATGCCGCCTTGGCGCTGGCTACCGCAGCATTGACATCTTCGATGCTGGCCAGTTGCACCTGGCGTGCCACGGCGCCGGTGGTCGGGTTGTAGACCGCCTGGCTGCGGCCTGAAGTCGCGGCTTGCGGCGCGCCATTGATGAAATGGGTGATGTCTTGCTGGCTCTCGTAGGGGCTGGTCATGTCGGTCTCCGTTGGAATAGCGCCAGTTTAAGGATCACAGGCAATCCTGCCAATCGGTTTACGCTGATCTGATTGTTCGGTAATATGAACAATGACCAAAAAAATCGAACTCCGCCATGACCTGCTGTGGGGCCAGTTGCATGCGCTGACGGTGATCGCGCAGCTGGGCAGTTTCACCAAGACAGCGCAGCGCCTGGGCTTGTCGAAGGCGGCAGTCAGCCAGCGCATTGCCGATCTCGAGCGCGCGATGGGCCAGACCCTGGTGGCACGCACGACCCGTTCGGTGCGGCTTTCCGACGCCGGCCAACATCTGGTCGACGAGACCTCAGCCAGCTTCGCCCAGATCACCAGCAGCCTGGGTGCAGCCCGCGATGCGGTCGGACAGCCGCGCGGCCTGCTGCGAATCACCGCTCCGGTGGCGCTGGGCCGCCAGCATGTGACGCCGCTGTTGAGCAGCTTTCTGAAGCGCTTTCCCGAGATCCGCATCGAGCTCGATTTGTCGGACCGCTTGGTGGCGCTGACTCAGGAGGGCTTCGATCTGGCGATCCGCCACACCAGCGCGCCGCCCGACACCCATGTGGCGATCAAGCTCTGCGCCTCGCGTGCGCTGTTGGCGGCCAGCCCCGCGTACCTGGCGATCCATGGTCAGCCGGATCATCCCGAACAACTGTCGCAACATGCTTGCCTGCCCTATCTGCGTCCGGGTCCGGCAGTCTGGCTGTTCGAGCGCGGTGCTGGCGAAGCCACGCAGCGCTTGCAGATTCCCGTGCAAGGCCCGCTGCGTGCCGGCAACAGTGAAATCCTGCGCGATGCCGCGATCGACGGTCTCGGGCTGACCCTGCTGCCCGACTTCACCGCAGCACCAGCCCTGCGCAGCGGCACGCTGGTCGAGTTGCTCAGCGAATGGCGGACGGTCGGATTCTTTGGCGATTCGATCTATGCGATCCATCCCTGGAGCAGCACGACACCGCGGCCGCTGCGCCTGTTGATCGAACATTTGCGCCAGGGCTTTACCGGATATTGACTCGGCCAGAGCAAACTAAAAAAAGACGCCCACCAAGCGAACCTGGCGGGCGTGAAGGTCCTTGAAAGGACATCGTTGGGAGCTTTGCAAGACCATCAACCTCAAACAGGCGTGACTCTATAGGTGCGTCCACAGGCCGACTATCCCTAGGTCCACGAGGCGCGCAGCGATTCGGCCGGACAATAGCGGCATGAGCACGCAAAAACCGAACCGTCCCCACAATCCCGCAGCGCCGCGTCAGGCCGCAGGCCATTCGCGCAAGCCGGCCCAGCCAGCCGCCAAGGACGCCGTTGCGCTGCAACCGCTCAGCGAAGCCGAGATGGAGCAACTGCAAGCGCTGCTCGACGCCGTGCCTACACCGCTGGAGGCGCTGGATGTCAGCATGCTCGACGGCTATTTGGTCGGCGTGCTGCTGCAGCCCAAGGCGGTGCCGACTTTTCAATGGACCCGCAATGTGCTGGACAGCGAAGGCCGCAGCCCGCCTGAGGGTTTTGACAGCCGCAACTTGATGGCCTTGGTCAAACGCCGCTATCAGGAGCTCAATCAGGCGATCACGCAGCGGCTTTGGTTCGACCCCTGGGTGTTCGAGCTGGAAGAAGATGCCGCTCCTTCCGATGTGGTGTTTCCCTGGGTGGCCGGTTTTTCCCTGGCGACCGAGCTGTTCCCCGACCTGATGAAGGAGGATGCGTCCGACCTGCTGGAGCCGCTGGCTTCGCTGTACATGCATCTGGACCCTGACGATCTCGAAGATGCTGACGACCTGCTCGAGGAAATCGACACGCTCGAGCCGCCAGCCGACCTCAGCGAGGCGGTTGAAAGCCTGGTTCGATCAACGCTGCTGCTGGCCGACATCACCCGGCCCCAGCCCCGCCCCAACGCGCCGCAGCGCCCGCCCGCCCGGCGCGGCCCGCCCAGCCGCGGACGTTACTGATAACTTGCGGGCCAGACCTTGCCGTACCCGGCAAGCAATGGCTCCAACTGATTGAGGGGGTTCTTGCGGGCAAGACCTTGCCTTACCCGGCAAGCTCTTGTCCTAACTGATTCAGCGAAAAAGCCTGGCCGCATGCAGGCCCAGGCCGGTAGCGACCGAGGCGAAGCGGTCGCCCTTGACATGGGCGGCAGCAGGATAGTCAGCGGCGATGCGCTCGGCCAGCAGGCGCAATCCGGTTGATCCACCGGTGAAATACAGCGCGCTGATCTGTTCCGGCTTGAGCCCGGCTTGCGCTACCGCATCGCGGCCGGCCTGCACGATGCGGTTGATGTCGCTGTCCAGCGCGTCAATCGCCACCGCTTCACTGAGCAGGATCTGCAAGCCCGGCTCGACCATGTCGAGGTCGATCAGCGTATCGCCGCCGCCCGACACGGCGATCTTGGCGCTTTCGGCGCGTGCTGCGAGTTCATGGCCGAGGCGCTCTTCCAGCACCGTCATCAAGCGTTGGTGATGCAAGGCGCTGCCGTAGAAGCTGCGCATCTGGCGCAATTCCGCCACGCGCAGCGGGCTGTAGACGGTATTGATCAAATGCCAGGTGGCCAGATCGAAGTAGACCGCGCTGGGCACTTCACGCGCTGGCGCGCCTTTGCGCGGCGGGCCGATCGAGCGGTAGCCGAACTCGCGCAAGATGCTCGCCAGCTCGACATGGCGGTCGAAATCGGTGCCTGCGATATGCACGCCATGGTTGGCGAGAATGTCGTCACGGCGATCGATCCGCTGCATCCGCTGCGGCCCGACCCGCACGACTGAAAAGTCCGAAGTGCCGCCGCCGATGTCGGCGACCAGCACGATTTCCTCGCGCTTGATGCCGCTTTCGTAATCGAAAGCCGCGGCGATCGGCTCGAACTGGAAATGCACTTCGTCAAACCCGACAGCGCGCGCCGCCGCTTCCAGCGAGGCCTGGGCTGCGGCGTCACGTTCGGGCTCGCCATCGACGAAGAACACCGGTCGACCCAGCACCACCTGCTTCATCGAAGTACTGGCGCCGGCGGCGAGGGCCGAATTGCGCAGGCGCTTCAGGTAGCCCGCCAGGATGTCGAAATATTTGACGCCGCGGCCGCCGCCGACATCGGTGGTTTGTTCGATCAGACCTGACCCCAGGATGCTTTTCATCGAACGCATCAAGCGCCCGTCGATGCCGTCGACATAGGCGGCGATGGCGGCGCGGCCAAAGGCGCGCGGCGGGCCATCGGCGTCATGGCGACCGTCGACATAGTAGAAAACCGCTGTTGGCATGGTCTGCTGTCCGCCTTCGAGCTCGACCAGCCGCATGCCGCCCTCACGCGGGATCGCGATGGCTGAGTTTGAGGTACCGAAATCGATGGCGCAAAAGGAAGCAGGCAAACTCATTGGCAGCGGCATGGCAAGGGGCGATGAAGGGGCGCGGATTGTAGCGGTGCCCCCGGCTGCCGGGCGTCTTCAGCCCATGCCGTAGTACTTGAATGCCATCTCCGGTTGCTGTCCGGCCATCAACAAGGCCAGTGCGCGGCCCGAGCCGGCGCCATGGGTCCAGCCCAGGGTGCCATGACCGGCATTGATCCATAGATTGGCCGCTTTTTTGCTGCGGCCGATATAGGGGATATTGGTCGGCGTGCTGGGGCGCAAGCCAGTCCAAAAGTTGGGCTCGCTGCAATCGGCGGCGCCGGGGAAGAGCTCTTCGTAGCGGCGCACCAGCGCCTCGCAGCGGACCTTGGCGGTGGCGCTGTCGAGGCGGGTATCAAAGCCGGCCAGCTCGGCCGTGCCGGCGATGCGGATCTGGTCGCCAAGGCGTGAAATCGCGATCTTGCGGCTGTCGTCCAGCAGGCTGACGACGCTCGCGTCCTGCGGCCGCTTCAGGCGCAGCGTTGCCGAATAGCCCTTGGCCGGATAGATGTTCAGGTATTCGCCCAGGGGCCGCAACAAGGCCGGCGTGTAGCTGCCCAGCGCCGCCACGAAGGCATCGGCCTGCAAGACCGATGTGGTGCCCGCTTCGCGCGACGAGACCAGCACCTCGGCGATCCGTTCACCGCTGCGCCCCAGCTTCAGGACATCGTGGTCGTAGAGGAAGTTGGCACCACGCAAGGCGCAAAGCCGGGCCAGCTTCTGCGTGAAGACGCGGGCATCGCCCGATTCATCGCTGGGCGTGAAGGTGCCGCCAGCAACATGGCTGCTGAAACTGGCCAGCGCCGGTTCGACCTCCAGCACTTCGGCACGGCTCAATACGCGTCGATCAACGCCATGCCGGCGCATGATCTCGGCGCCCTCGGCACCGGCGTCGAAGTCGGCCTGCGACGAGAAAAAATGCAGGATGCCGCGCTCGAGCCGTTGGTACTCGATGCCGGTTTGCGTCAGCAGCTCTTGCATCGACTGCTGGCTGTAGCGACCGAGTTGCACCAGTTGCGCGACATTGCGCTCGAAGGCCCGGGTTGTGCATTGGGCCAGAAAGCACAAGCCCCAGCGCCATTGATGCGGGTCCAGGCGCGGGCGGAACAGCAAGGGCGAGTCGTCGCGCAACAACCATTTGGCAACCTTGAAAGGCGCGCCGGCATTGGCCCAGGGCTCGCAAAAACTGACTGAAATCTGTGCCCCGTTGGCGAAGCTGGTCTCCATCGCGGCATCCGGCTGCCGATCGACCACGGTGACCTGATGGCCTTGCTCGAGCAGATACCAGGCGGTGCTGATGCCGATCGTGCCGGCACCCAAAACGACGACTTTCATGGCGATTGCCTCTTTCAAGCCGGCGGTGCGCTGGCGCAGCGGATTGTCGTGACGGTCCTTGTAAATATGAAGCTACATTAATAAATATCACTCTCCAGTAGTTGTGCTTATGAAAGACATCGATTCCGCCGGGCTGGATTGCCTTGCCGCGCTGGCCGATGAGCGCAGCTTTGAGCGCGCTGCTCAGCAGCTTTCGGTCACGCAGAGCGCGGTTTCGCAGCGCTTGCGCAGCCTGGAGGCGCAGCTTGGCCAATTGTTGGTCGTACGTTCGCGGCCGCTGCGTTTGACCGAGGCCGGCAAGGTCCTGTTGCGCTTTGCCCGTCAGCTGCAGGCGCTGCGCACCGATGCCGCGCGCGAACTCGGCAGCCGGGTGGCGTCGAACGAGACGATCGCCATTGCCGTCAACGCGGACAGCCTGGCCACCTGGGTGCTGCCGGCTCTGAACGAGATCGTCCAGGCCGGCTTGAAGGAAGGCTTCGGCCTGGAACTGGTCGTCGATGACCAGGACTTCACTCATGACTGGTTGCGCCAGGGTGAAGTGCTCGGCTGTGTCAGCACGGTGCGCAAGGCCCTGCGCGGTTGCCGGGTCGAGCCGCTCGGCGTGATGCGTTATGTCGCTGTTGCCAGCCCGGCCTTCATGCAGGCGCGCCTGCCCGAGGGCTTGAATGCCGGGAACTTTTCAAGCGCACCGTTTCTGGTTTTCAATCGCAAGGACGACGTCCAGTTGCAATGGGTCGCCAAGGCCTTCGGGCTGCGCGCCCCACGCCTGCAATTGCGCTACCTGCCCTCGAGCGAAGGCTATGTGAAGGCGGTCTGCCTGGGCTGGGGAATCGGCGTAGCCTCCGAGTTGCAGGCCAGGCCATTGATTGCCAGTGGGCAATTGCAGGCCCTGCACTCCGAGGTGAGCGTCGATGTGGCGCTCTACTGGCACCAGTGGAAGCTGCAATCCGAACTGGCTGCGGCGCCGACGCGCGTTGCCTTGCTCGATCAGATCGGCCTGGCATTGGCTGCTGGTGCGCGCTTGGCCTTGACCGAGGCGTAGCGCGACTGCTCGGCATCGGCCGGCTTGACCACCGCCGTTGCGTGGACCTTGTTGTTCTGAGCGGCTGCGATTGCTGCGGCTTCTTCCTGGGTCGCCTGCACGGCGCCAGCCAGCCATACCGCACAGAACACGACCGAGCCGATCAAGCTCAGGCTGAACCATTTCAGGATCTCTGCATTCATTCGAAGACTTGCCTTCCATGGGCTGGGGTCAGGTCAATCAGCATAGCGAGGCTCTACCCCTGCCGCTGTCCCATCGAAGCGGGACAGCCAGTTTTCATCGCACCAGCAACACCGGCACCTTGCAATGCGCCAACACCTTGGTGGCGACCGATCCCATCACCAGATTGCCGACCAAGCCATGGCCATGTGAGCCCAATATCAGCAGGTCGAACTTGGTCTTGGCGGCGGTCGCTGCGATCACATCGGCCGCCAAACCAACCTTGTTGAGGAACTCGGCCTCAAGATGCTGTTTGGCGAAAAACGTCCGGACGGTTTTCAATACCTTTTCGCCCTCGTCGGCGTAATAGGACTTCAGCAAACTCCGGTCGATGACCGCTGCAGCGCGCGGCGGAATTGGATTGACTGCATGCAACACCGTGTAGTGATGCGAGGCGCCCAGCCATTCATCATGGGCAGCCAGATAAGCCAGCATGCGTTTGGTGTAAGCACTGCCGTCGACGGCGACCAGAATCTTCATGGTATTTCCCTTCACTCCAACATCGGTCTCGTCAGTCTGGCATGGGCCAGGACGAACTGACTGATGATGGTCAAGCCGGGTCGAAGACTTCGATCAAGGCTTGCGGAGCGAAGCGGGCCGGCTCGCCTTTGCGCAAATGGCCGCGGGCGTTGCAGACCACTCGCGTTGCCCGGTTGGTGCCATGATCGACGCGGTAATCGAACTGGCAATGCAGATGGCCATGCAGCCACAAGCGCGCCATCGGCAACAAGGCTTCGTCATCGTTGCAAAAGCTGGCCGTACCGGGTTGTTTGCCGAAACGCGGGTCGGCGCTCCGAAGACTAGGTGCAAAGTGTGTAACCACTACCGTTGCATCCCAATCACTCCCGCATTCACCCTGCGATAACTCCTGCGCGAGCCAGGTCTGACAGCGCAGCGCTTCGTCGCGGACTGCGGCGGCTCCGAACGGCGCGCCGTCTCTTGTGGCCTGCATCGCGCGCTGGAAATAGCCGGCAGCTCGCATCGAGCGCACCCGCTCGGCGCTGCCGAAGACGTCAAAGTCGCTCCACCGGGTGCTGCCCAGAAAGCGCACGCGGCGACCTTGTTCGTCAACGCGCAGCGTGCTGGCGTCGTCGAGCAGGATGAAACCCAGCTCAGCCGACAGCGCCTGCAGACCGGCCCGCGCCTGGTCAAAATCGCGCCGGTCATATTCGTGATTGCCGGGGATGAACAGCACCGGCACCGGCCAGTCCCGAAAGCGCCGCAAACCTTGCCAGCTGCTGTCGACATCGCCAGCCAACACCAGCAGTTCGGCGCCCGCGGCCGGCTCAGGATCGAATTGTTCGGTCTCCAGATGGAGATCCGACAGCAGCTGCAATCGCATTGCTGCCGATCAGCGCTTGGCGCTATCGGTCAGGCCCATTCAGGTCGCCCCATGGCATTGCTTGTACTTGCGGCCCGAGCCGCAATGGCAGGGGTCGTTGCGTCCGAGCTTGGCGCCGTCGCGGCGGATCGTCTCGACGTGATAACGCTGCGCTTTGGTCAGGTCGCAGAGGTCGGCGACCGCACCGACCATTTCCTCGATCGCATCGTCCAGATCAGAGAGCGGATGCTCGCGGTCCAACGTGGCAACGATTTCAATTTCCTCGGCAGTCTCTGCCGGCAGATGCCGATAAATCCGCGCCTGGGCTGCCATCACCGCATCGTCGTCGATTTCCGACAATTCCGGAAAGCAGAACGAGGCATGCTGAAAACCGGCGACCCAGGGCATCAGCGTGCGCGAAATCAGGCTCATCGCTTCATAGGTGGCGCGTGCTTTGGCCTGTTCGGCATCTTCATCTTCGGGTGGCGCTTCGGGTTCGAGCGGCTCATCGAGATCGAGCACGACCGGGTCGAACCAGCCATCTTCGACCATCGAGCGGTTCAGCGCCCCATGACGTCTCTCGACCAATTCGCGCACGCGCGCCAGCCAGACAGCATCGACATCATCGGGCAGCAAGCCACCGTCGTAGTCGAAGATGTTGGGCAGCCATTCGTCGATCTCGATCAAGCGCGGCTGTACCAGCACGCCGCAAAGATAGCCATCGAGCATGCAGGCGTTCAGCGCCTGCAACGGTGCGGGTGTGGTGGCCAGCAGTTCGTCGAGTTCGGTGAACTCGGAATCAAGCAGATCTGTACTCATCCGCTGATTGTCGCTGCTTCGCCGCCAGCAGCGTATTCCGGGGCCTGGCTGACTCTGCGTCAGCCTTCGTGAAGCGGCTCGAGCAGAAAACTAGGGTATACCCTATACTTCAGCCATCGGCTCGCAAAGAGCCAGTCAACTGGATCAATCCATGACCGTCGCAACGCAAACTTTCGGGCTGTATCGCAATGTCAACCATAGCGGCAGCTTCACCGCCATCGGTGCGCGCCTCTGGCTGCATCTCATCGCCGTAGGCAAGGCTCGCCTTGCTCAGGCAGCGCGGTCGCGTGCGGACCGCGAGCTCCAGGCTTTGGTGAGTGAATATGAAACAGCGATGCCTTCGCTGGCCGCCGAACTTCGCCATGTCATGTCCAGCAAATAACAAAAAAGCCCGCTGAAAGCGGGCTCTTTACTGATGGCGGTTTACCGGTCTTATTCGGCCGCCAAGCGCAGTTCCATCTTGGCCTTGAGGGCAGGCAGTTCGGGCGGCAGGTGGTAGGCGAGTTGCTCGAACAAGGCCGCATGCAGGCCCATCTCGGCAGTCCAGTCAGCTTTGTCAATGCGGGTCGCCGTTTCGAACTGTGCCGGCGTGAAGTCCATGCCGTTCCAGTTGATGTCCTCATAGCGCGGCGTCACGCCGAAGGCATGGTCATCGCCATGACCCTGGCCTTCAACCCGGTCGAGCATCCACTTCAGAACGCGCATGTTTTCGCCATAGCCAGGCCAGACGAATTTGCCGTTAGACCCCTTGCGAAACCAGTTGACGCAGTAGATCTTGGGCAGCTTGGCGCCTGACTTTTCGCACAGGGCTTGCAGCTTCTTGCCCATGTCCAGCCAATGCTGGAAATAGTCGCTCATGTTGTAACCGACGAAGGGCAGCATGGCGAAGGGGTCGCGGCGCACAACGCCTTGCTGGCCAGCCGCCGCCGCAGTGGTTTCACTGCCCATCGTCGCCGCCATGTAAACGCCTTCGTTCCAGTTGCGAGCTTCGGTCACCAGCGGCACGGTGGTCGAGCGGCGACCGCCGAAGATGAAAGCGTCGATCGGCACGCCTTCGGGATCATCCCAGTCGGCGTCCAGCGCCGGGTTGTTTCCGGCTGAAACGGTGAAGCGCGCATTCGCATGGGCGGCCTTGGCACCGGTCTCCTTGCCGATCGCCGGAGTCCAGTCCTTGCCCTGCCAGTCGATCAGATGGGCTGGCGGGGTGTCGGTCAAGCCTTCCCACCAGACATCCCCATCGTCGGTCAGCGCGACATTGGTGAAGATCACATCCTTGTGCAGACTGGCCATGCAATTGGCATTGGTCAGGTTATTGGTGCCTGGCGCAACGCCGAAATAGCCCGCCTCAGGGTTGATCGCATAGAGGCGGCCATCCGCGCCAGGCTTGATCCAGGCGATGTCGTCGCCGATCGTCGTTACCTTCCAGCCCTCAAAGGCGGCAGGCGGAATCAGCATCGAGAAATTGGTCTTGCCGCAAGCACTCGGGAAGGCGCCGGCAAAATGGTATTTCTTGCCTGCCGGCGAAGTCACGCCGAGGATCAGCATATGTTCGGCCAGCCAGCCTTGGTCGAGGCCCATCTTCGACGCGATGCGCAGGGCAAAGCATTTCTTGCCCAGCAAGGCGTTGCCGCCATAGCCCGAGCCGTAGGACCAGATTTCATGCGTCTCCGGGTACTGGACGATGTATTTGGTCGCATTGCAGGGCCATTTCACATCGGCCTGGCCGGCTTCGAGCGGAGCGCCCACCGTGTGCACACAGGGCACAAAGTCATGGTCTTCACCCAGCAGGTCGATCACCGCGCGGCCCATCCGGGTCATCAGGCGCATATTGATTGCCACATAGGAGCTGTCCGACAACTCGACACCGATATGCGCGATATGCGAGCCCAGCGGGCCCATGCTGAACGGCACGACATAGAGCGTGCGGCCGCGCATGCTGCCCTTGAACAGCGCTTGCTCGCAGGTCTGCAGCAGGCTGCGCATTTCGGCCGGATCGGTCCAGTTGTTGGTCGGGCCGGCGTCCTCTTTCCTGGCCGAGCAGATGAAGGTGCGGTCTTCGACGCGCGCCACATCGGTGGGGTCGCTGCAGGCCAGATAGCTGTTGGCGCGCAACTCCGGGTTGAGCTTCTTGAACGTGCCTTTTTGCACCAGTTGCTGGCACAGGCGGTCATATTCTTCCTGACTACCGTCACACCAATAGACATCGCGCGCCTGGGTCAGCGCAGCGACCTCGGCGACCCAGGCGATCAAGCGCTGGTGCTTCACATAGTCCGGCACGTTCATGTGCAAATTCCAGATTTCAGCTTGGTTCATGGTCATCCCACTTAATGTAAAAAACAGAATTGGGTCAGTCCCGACGGTTCGGTCGAAGCTGGCCCAATGCCGCTCAAAACGGCGACAGGGCGTGCATTGTCTCCCCAATGTAACCGCCTTGTAACTTTTTCCTGTGGGCCAATGGATGGGTCGGGCGAGAACTCGTTCATGCTTTGTCGCAGTAACAGGGGCTTCGCCTAAACCGCCGTCTGATCTGTCAAACTGATATCCCCCAAGCAAAGGAGATCGATCATGAGCAGAATTTTTACGCGACTGCTGGCCGCAAGTTTGCTGGCCCTGGCCGCGGCAGGATCGGGCGCGCAAACGGTTGAAGTCGAGGGCGTGAAGCTCGAGTCTTCAGCCCAGGTCGGCAATGCCGCCTTGCTGTTGAACGGCGCCGGTTTGCGCACGCGCGTTTTCTTCAAGGTCTATGTGGCGGCGCTCTACGTAGCGCAGAAATCAGCCGATGCCAACGTGCTGCTGGCCCAGAAAGGACCGCGTCGCATCGCCATCACGATGTTGCGTAATGTAGACGCCGAAGCGTTCGCCGATGCGCTGAACGAAGGCTTGCGCAACAACCACAGCCCGGCGCAACTCGCCAGCCTGAAAGCACAGATCGACGCCTTGAATGCCACGCTGAAACTGGTCGGCGAGGCCAAAAAGGGCGACCTGATCAACTTCGAATTTGTTCCCGAAGTCGGCACCCGCGTGATGGTCAATGGCCAGCCGCGCGGCGCGGTGATCGCTGGCGAGGAGTTCTTTACTGCCGTGTTGCGGATCTGGATCGGCGACAAGCCGGTCGAAGCCAGCCTGAAGAAGGGCCTGCTCGGCGGCTGAAGCTATTCGCAGCGCGTCAGCTTGAGCAAGCGATCGACTTCATGGTGGTGGTGGATGCAATTGTTCTGGTGCCAGCGGCGTATCACCCACATGATGCTGGCGACCACCACGCCGAAGATCGTGATGGCGCCAAAGGCCGACATGCCCATTCTTGTCATGCCGGTATACAAGGCGCCAAGGCCCAGGATGCAGGCCTGCTCATTGAAATTCTGCACCGCGATCGAGCGACCGGCGCCCATCAGGTTATGGCCCCGGTGCTGCAGCAGCGCATTCATCGGTACCACCAGATAACCGCCGATGCCGCCAAGCATGATCAGGAAGGGCGCGGCGATCCAGACATTGCTGATGAAGTTCATCAGGATGATCAGCAGCCCCATCGCGATTCCCAGGGGGATCACCGCAGTGGCACGATCGAGGCGGATATACATCGAGGCCAGCACTGCGCCGGCCGCAGTGCCGATCGCGACCACGCCGACCAGGCTGGAAGCCTGGGTCGTGCCATAACCCAGGGCTGCAGCAGCCCAGGCCAGCACGATGTAGCGCAGATTGCCCGAAACGCCCCAGAACAAGGTGGTGGTCGAGAGCGAAATCTGCCCGAGCTTGTCCTGCCACAGGCGCTTGTTGCAGCGGGAAAAATCGATCACCAGACCGACCACGCCATGGGACAGCGCTTGCAGCGGCGTATCCGTGCGCGGGATGCGCAGATTGAAGATGGCAGCGATCACATAAAGGCCGACCAGAGCCGAAATCGCCGCCTCGGGCGCGGTGTCGATGCTGGTGTCGATCAAGGGAAAATCGAAGGCCAGCAACATGCTCGACACATGCAGACCGACCAGTTGCCCGCCCAGCAGCACGCCCAGGATGATCGAGCTGATCGTCAAGCCCTCGATCCAGCCATTGGCCTTGACCAGTTGGGATGCCGGCAGCAACTCGGTCAAGATGCCGTATTTGGCCGGTGAATAAGCCGCCGCGCCGAGGCCGACGATGGCATAGGACATCAGCGGATGGGTGCCGAACAACATCATCAGGCAACCGACGACCTTGATGCTGTTGGCGTAGAACATCACCTTGCCCTTGGGCACCGCATCGGCAAAGGCGCCGACAAAAGGCGCCAGCACGACGTAGAAGAGCGCAAACATTGGTACCAAGGCAGCGCGCTGCCATTCGGGGCTGCCGGAGGTGTAGAGCAATTCAACGGCGGCGACGAACAGCGCGTTGTCAGCCAGCGAGCTGAAGAACTGCGCCGCCATGATGGTGAAGAAGCCTTTTTTCATGAACCCATTCTGAACTGCGGGAAAGTGGCAAAAAGGCCCAGGTACGAAAACCGTCGCAACATTTGCGAGCAGGCGACGTTATAGCATGCAGCTTATTCGGGGGACGTTCAACAGCTTCTGGCGCGATGCCACAATTCGCCCATGCCGCGTCCCATCGAAGCCATCATCCATGTTCAAGCCTTGACGCACAACCTGGCGCAGGCCCGCAATGCAGCGCCCGACGCCAAGGTCTGGGCCGTTGTCAAAGCCAATGCCTATGGCCACGGGATTGAAAACTCTTACCCGGGACTGCGGGCTGCCGACGGCTTTGCCCTGCTCGATCTCGACGAAGCGCAATTGCTCCGCAAACTGGGCTGGCGCGGTCCGATCTTGTTGCTGGAAGGCGCTTTCGAATCACGCGACCTGGAGCTTTGCTCGCGTCTGAAGCTCTGGCATGCGGTTCATTGCGAACAGCAGATCGACTGGCTGGCCATGCACAAAACCCATGAGCCGCACCGCGTTTTCCTCAAGCTCAACAGCGGCATGAACCGGTTGGGCTTCACGCCGCAGGCTTTCCGCGCCGCCTGGACCAGGCTCAACGCGCTACCGCAGGTCGACGAGATTTCCTTGATGACGCATTTTTCCGACGCCGACGGGCTGCGCTTCGGCGTGGACGGCATCGCCCATCAGCTCGCCAGTTTCGAGGCTGCGGCGGCCGATCTGCCCGGCGAAAGGTCCTTGAGCAACAGCGCGGCCACCTTGCGCTACCGCCTGCGCAGCGACTGGGTACGGGCTGGCGTGATGGTCTACGGAAGCGCCCCCGATTACCCCGGCAACGACCCGGCTCACTGGGATCTGCGCCCGGCGATGACGCTGCGTTCCCGCGTCATCGGCATGCAGAAGCTGCAGCCAGGAGACAGCGTCGGCTATGGCAGCAGCTTTTGCGCCAGCCAAGAGATGCGCATCGGCATCGTGGCCTGCGGCTATGCCGATGGCTACCCGCGTCATGCCGGCAGCGGCACGCCGGTGCTGGTCAACGGGCAGCGCACCACGACGGTCGGCCGGGTTTCGATGGACATGCTGGTGGTCGATTTGACGGATATGCCGCAGGCCGGCCTGGGCAGCGAAGTCACGCTCTGGGGCTGTGGGCCCGGGGGTGCAATGCTGCCGATCGACGCCGTGGCGCAGGCCGCCGGTACGATCAGCTATGAGTTGATGTGCGCGCTGGCCAAGCGTGTGCCGGTGACGGTCGACAACCGGGCTTGATGCGGCCATGTTGCTGAACTGGATTCCTTCAGAGGCCGAGCTTGACTTCAGTGCGATCCGCGCCAGCGGCCCGGGCGGGCAGAACGTCAACAAAGTGTCCAGTGCGATCCACCTGCGCTTTGACATCGCAGCCAGCAGCCTGCCCGAGGTGATCAAGCAGCGCCTTCTCCATCTGGCCGACCAGCGCATCAACCGCGACGGCATCGTCGTCATCAAGGCGCAGGAACATCGCAGCCAGGAGATGAACCGCGCCGATGCAGTGGCGCGCTTGCAGGCGATGGTGCAGAGCGTGGCCCATCTGCCCACGCCGCGGCGCCCGACCAAGCCGACCTTCGGCTCCAAACAGCGCCGGCTCGAAGGCAAATCGCTGCGCAGCGGTATCAAGGCCGGCCGCAGCCGCGTCAGCGCGGGCGAGTAGCGACGAAAATGCTGGCCAGGCAGAGCGTCATGCCTGCCAATGCCAGCGGGGTCGGCTGCCAGCCTTCCAGCAGCGCCGAGATCAGCAGCGCGATCACCGGCACCACCACCCCGGTCAAGGCCGCTCGCGCCGGGCCTTGGCGCTGCGCCAGCTTGAAATAAAGCACGAAGGCCGTGACCGAACCGAACAGCGACAGGTAGAGCAGCGACCCGACATAAGGCAAGCGCCAGTCGAAATGCAGACCGGCTCCGCTGGCCAGCGACAGCAGGATCAGGAAGATCGCGCCATAAGCCATGCTCCAGGCCAGGATCGGCACCAGCGGCAGCTGGCGGTTTGTCAGCGTCAGGGTCAGCACATTGCCGGTGCAGGCCGACAGCATGGCCAGCAGACCCAGGCCCAGACCCAGGGCCGCGCCGGGGCGGGCGCCGGTCGAGGCGATCTCGGGCCAGAAAATCATCGCTACGCCGGCCACGCCGCCGCTGGCCGCCAACATGAAACGCCGGCCCACCGACTGGCCGAAAAAATAGCGCCCTGAGATCGCATTGCCGAACACCATCAGCGAAAACAGCACCGCCACCAGCCCGCTGGGCACATAGCGCTCGGCTTCATAGACGGCCCAGTAATTGCCGCTGTACTGCACGATGCCGGTGGCAGCCATCAGCCAATGGGCCGAGCGCGGCAGCCGCAGCGACTCGCCGCGCCAGCGCGCCAGCGCCAGCAACAGCAAGGCTGCCAAGCCAAAGCGCCAGGCGACTGAATTCAGCACCGGCACCGGTGCATCGAGTTGGAAAAGAATCAGATGCCAGGTGCTGGCCCAGATCAGGGTGGGCAGCCAGAACAGCGACCGGTCGGAGACGGCGCGCATCAGGCCCCGCGCCTGAAGGTGGCTAGCAAGGCGCCGGCGACGATGAAGAGGCCGCCGAAACTGCGGTTCATCAGCCTGATCTGGCGGCTTGAGCGCAGCGCCGTCAGCAGGCGCGCCGCCAGCGCCGTATAGCCCGCCATCACCACCAGGTCGGTGCAGCAAAGTGTCGCGGCGATCAACAGATATTGCTGCGGCAGGCTGGCCTGCAGGTCGAGAAACTGCGGCACGATCGCCAGCATGAAGACTGTCCCTTTCGGATTGACCGCATTGACCAGCCAGCCGCGCAGCACCATCCGGCGCCGCGGCAGGCGGGGCTCTTCACTGGCCGTTGCCTGCAGCGGTGTGACCGGCGCGCGCCATTGCTGGATGCCCAACCAGACCAGATAGACCACGCCGAGCCATTTCACCAGCGTGAAAGCCAGGCTCGAGCTTGCGATCAAGGCACCCAGGCCGATGCCGACCAGCAGCACCTGGGTCAGGATGCCCAGCACCAGACCGAAGGTTGTGAAATAGCCGCGCCTGAAGCCATGATTCAAGCCCGCGCTCATCGCCGCGATTGCGCCGGCGCCCGGCGACAGGCTGATCGCCCAGGACGCCGCAAAAAAACCCAACCAAGTGCTGAAATTCATTGATTTTCGAAAAGCAAATCGCCCTTTTAGCATGCCGGCGCAGCGCGCCGGCAGTTGGGCAGTCGACAATCCAGCCCATGGCCAAGGAAAAATCGATTTACACCTGCTCTGATTGCGGCGGTACCAGCCCGAAATGGCTGGGCAAATGCCCGGCTTGCGGCGCTTGGAATACGCTGGTCGAAGGCGTGGCCGAAAGCGCTGCGGGCGGCAAGAATCGCTATCAGTCGCTGGCCAAGAGCCAGCCGGTGGCGACGCTGAGCGAGATCGAGGCCGCCGACTTCGAGCGCACCCCGACCGGCCAGGAAGAGCTTGACCGCGTGCTCGGTGGCGGCATCGTGGCTGGCGGCGTGGTGCTGATCGGCGGCGACCCCGGCATTGGCAAATCGACGCTGCTGCTGCAGGCGATTGACGATCTGTCGAACAAATTGCCGGTGCTTTACGTCACCGGCGAGGAATCCGGCGCGCAGATCGCGATGCGTTCGCGCCGCCTCGGCCTGGCCGGCAAACGCGTGCGCGTGCTGGCCGAAATCAGCCTCGAGAAAATCCTCGCCACGCTCGAAGTCGAGCAACCGGCTTTTTGCGTCATCGACTCGATCCAGACCCTCTACTCCGAACACCTGTCATCGGCGCCGGGCTCGGTCGCGCAGGTGCGTGAATGCGCAGCGCAGCTGACGCGCACCGCCAAGTCGACCGGCTGCGCAATCGTGCTGGTCGGCCATGTGACCAAGGAAGGCGCAATCGCCGGCCCGCGCGTGCTCGAACATATCGTCGACACGGTGCTCTATTTCGAGGGCGACACCCATTCGAGCTTCCGGCTGGTGCGGGCGATCAAGAACCGCTTCGGTGCGGTCAACGAGATCGGCGTGTTCGCAATGACCGAAAAAGGCCTCAAAGGCGTGGCCAACCCGAGCGCGATCTTCCTTTCGACCCATGGCGAGCCGGTGCCTGGCAGCTGTGTGCTGGTGACGCTGGAAGGCACGCGCCCGCTGCTGGTCGAGCTGCAGGCCTTGGTCGATTCAGGCGGGCCCAGCCCGAGGCGCTTGAGCGTCGGCCTCGACCGCGACCGGCTGGCGATGCTGCTGGCGGTGCTGCATCGCCATGCCGGCGTGGCCACCAATGACCAGGATGTGTTCGTCAATGCGGTCGGCGGCGTGCGCATCAGCGAACCAGCGGCCGACCTTGCGGTGCTGCTGGCGATTCAAAGCAGCTTGCGCGGCCGGGCTTTGCCGAAAGGCTTCTTTGCTTTTGGTGAAGTCGGCCTGGCCGGCGAAGTGCGGCCTGCGCCGCGCGGCCAAGAGCGCTTGAAGGAAGCCGCCAAGCTGGGCTTTTCGATCGCCGTCGTGCCCAAGGCGAATGCGCCGAAAAAGCCGATTGAAGGCCTGACGATCCATGCAGTCGAGCGGATCGAGGACGCGATGGAACGGGTCCGCGGCTTGTACGGCCTGTTGCTGCCCGGCGCCTTGCCCCTGGCTGCTAGCATCCTGACCCATGAATAAATGGATTGGCATTGCGCTGGCCTTGACCGCGCTGATTGGTG
>CAIJIT010000282.1 GCA_903820745.1 uncultured Burkholderiales bacterium | reverse complement strand
GGTGTTTGTTGAAGCTCTGTTGAGCGGCGCGACGAAGTCTGCATCGCTGAACGTGGCCAAGCGGGCGACCACCGACATCGATGCCGATGGCGGTGGTCGCCGTGGGCAGCGGCTGTTCGACTTCGCGTAGCGTGTGGATCGACGCGAACGACTTGCCGCCCGACTGACTCCCGGTGAGATTGCGGACCTCGCCCAGCACATCACGGCTGTTGCGGTAGCGCCGCCAGCCGAGCTTGGGAAGGCAGCCCACTTGCCAATGGCGCCGACGGCAATGACCACCGGGGCCTTCAACAGTCTGACCGTTGCCGACGGTGTGATCACGCTGACGACGAACGCTGCGAAAGGCATTCTGGCTACAGAAACCTGCGTGATGACGCCGACCGCCGACGCGAACAATCGCCTGCAATAGGCATTTTCAGGCGCTTGCGTCACCCAAGGCTATACCAAGAATTGAGACCGCCAAGCGGGCGCGGGCGCGCCGCTTCACTTGGCATGGGCAGGCCGCGCAACCCCAGGCTGATGGCCAGCAGGCCATAGAACATGAAGGCGATGCGCGGCGCATCCAGCAAGCTGTCGAACAGGCCGACCACGAAAAAACCGGCCATCGATGCCGCCAGCGCAGGGGCCAATGCATGATCGCGGCCGCGGCCGCCGATCAAGCGCCAAAGCGCCAAGCTCAGCAAGGCCGCCAGCAGCGCCAGACCGATTGCACCTTGCTCGAAAAATACATGCAGACCAGCATTCTTCAAATGCCAGGGCAGGTGATAACGATCGCTGGAAAAAAACCAATGCGCCATCTGACCTGAAAAATCTCCATTGCTCAGCAGCGAACGGCCACTCGCGTCGATCAGGTTCATTGCGCCGACATCGGCCAGGCCACCGCTACTGCCGATCCCGACCGAAAACACGATGAAGCGCGGCGCATACCATTTGCCACCCATCTCAGGCGCCTCACCCAGTGGCAGCGCCACTTGCTGCCAGGCACCCCCTTGCGGCTTGACGTTCATCGACCTGGCCATGCAGGCCGCTTCATAGAGCAATTGTTTTTCACAAATTTCGGCATGCAGGGCGACCTCGCTGCGGGTCCGCACCAGCACTGTCAACAAGACCTGGCCCTTGGGAGCATCGATGCGCTGCGAGACCCGCAACAATTCCCCCCAACTGATCAAGTGCCGGCCACCGGTCAATGCCAGATAAGGCCGTCCGGCATCGGATCTGATGCGGTAATCGCCGGTGTTGAGCGTACCCAGTTCAGCCAGGAAATTGCTGGCCGGATAGCGTCCCAAGCCCTTGCCCAACAAGATTTGCTGTGGCGTGTTCAGCATCGCCAGGCCCTTTTGCCAATGAACGAGCCGCGACTGAAGGTCTTCATGCCAGGTCGATACGCGGTCGCGCAGGTAGGCCCCGCCGCCGATCGCGGCCAGCAAGCTCGACAGCAGCAGCAAGGTGGTGAACAGTTTGCCGCGCTCGCGCCAGCCGTCACGCAAGCTGCCGGCCTGGAAAGGCCATAGCGCCGGCACCAGCCAGAACAAGGGCAGCAGCAGGCCGAGGCCCGCCATCACCCAGGCTGCATCGATGCCGGCTTGCGCTCCGCCCCAGTAATCGGCAACAAACACCGGACCGGCCAGCAGCAAGAACCAGTTGGTGGCGACCATCAAGCTGTAAAACGGTCTTTGCTGCCCCGGCTTGTCCTGCCAACGCAGCGCGGCGGCACCCGCCCAGGCCAGCGCGTAGACGACATAGGCGGCCTTGGGCAAGGCCTGTGAGACCGCCCAGCCCAATGCCGCCAGCGGCGCGGCCAGCAAGGCGCCGGTCAACAGCGCCCTCGTGCGCTGCGCCAAAGGGGGTAGCCACAATGCAGCTGGCAGGGACAGCAAGATCGCCAGAACGCCCAACAAAGCCAGCAGACCTCGGTAACCGCTGCCGCCAAACATCAAGGTCGCTGCGCTACCAAAACCGGCCGCGATCAGCAGGGCGCCAAACAAGGCTGGGCGGGGCCATCCCGCCGCAGCTGCGCGCTGCCGCTGCAAGGCTTGCAGCATCAGCAGTATTGCCAGGCTCACCGGCAATGCGGCATAAACGCCGCGCGAGAAAGTCGTCAAGATGGCATAACAGCCCAGCAGGACCAGCGCGGCAGCCACTGCAAAGCGCCAAGGTGAGCGTTGCCGCAGCCAGAAATCGACCGCGAAGGGCATGCTCATGGCCAGACAGCAGTCGAGGGCTGCGCCGCCGACATGCATTTCCCAGAACAAGGCGGTGCTGCGGTACTGGGTCGAAAAATCCAGCAATGCGGTGTAGGCCAGCCGCTCGGACAAGGCCGCCAGTCCGGTCGTCGCCAGCGCGCCAATCATGCCCAGTAACAAGGCCGTTTGCAGCTGAAGCGGCCGCGCGGCACCTGCTTGGACCCAGAGCGGCAGCAGCAGCAAAGCCATGAAATAGCTCTTGCCAGCGCGCAGGCTGTTCATCGGCTCGTGATAGCCCTGGAACCAGCCAAACTCGAAGCCGCCAGCGGCCATAAAGCCGCGCCACATCGACAGCAGCACCGAAGCACCGAACAAGGCCAGCAGGATCAAGGTCAAGGGCGAATAGCCCAGCATCTGCCGCCAAACGGGCGCACGCGGCGGCGCGACCCGCCCGAGTCCGAGTGCGGCATAGCCACCCGCAGCGCAGGCCAGCACCAGCAAATCAAGCTCTTCGAAGGTGATCCAGCCGCTCCAAGGCGCGAACCCGATCAGCGGCAGCAGCGCTAGCAAAAGGGGTGTCTGCGTCCAGTAGCGCGCCGCCAAGCCGGCCGCCAGCAGCCAGGCAGTAACCGCCAGGCCCGCCGAGAGCGGGTGATGCGCCGCCAGCAAGATGCCCGCTGCAGCGCTGAGGCCGGACAGCATCAAGGAGAATTTTCGGGGGGCTATCCTGGCCGCAAATGTCCGCTCAAATTGCCAGCCTTGCGTGGGTAATGAAGCATGCATGTCGGCGCCAGTCAGGACCAGACCGGGCAGCGGGCCGCCGCCGCATCTGCGGTCTCAGGTTATTCTGCCCGCCATGAAGTCATCCAGCATCCCCCGAATCCGGCGTCCGCAACTGCAGCGAGCCGAAGCTGCGGGACAAATTTCCTGATCCTTGCTGCGGCCCGCCATAGTCCCTCATGCAGACCATCCTCGCCATTACCCTGCCATTTTTTGCGCTGATCCTGTGCGGCTACCTGGCTGCGTGGCGCGGCCTGCTGGCCGAGGCAGCGATTCCAGGCTTGAACGGTTTTGTGCTTTTTTTCGCCCTGCCTTGCATGTTGTTCCGCTTCGGCATGAACACCCCGGTGCTGGAGCTGTTGAATCCTGGTGTGCTCGGCGTGTATCTCACAGCCGCGCTGGTGATCGTTTCTTTCACCATCGCCGTCACGCATGGCGCCAAGGTCCAACTGAAGGACGCTGCCTTCGGTGCACTGGTCGCGGCTTTCCCGAACAGCGGCTTCATCGGCGTGCCACTGCTGGTCGCGCTGCTCGGCCAAGCTGCCGCCGGGCCGGTGATCTGCACCCTGCTGGTCGACCTGTTCGTCACGGGTTCGCTCTGCTTGGCCTTGGCGCGCGCTGATGCCGGCAGCGCGGACAGCGTTCGGCAGGCTGCCGCTAGCGCGCTGCGCAGTGCGTTGTCCAACCCGCTGCCCTGGGCGATTGCTGTCGGTGTGCTGACCTCGATCATCGGCCTGCACCTTCCTGGACCGCTCGACGTCTTGGTCAAGATGCTCGGCGATGCTGCCACGCCGGTGGCCTTGTTCACCATTGGTGCGGTGCTGTGGCGGGCCGATCGGCATGCCCATAGCCGCACGCCGGCCAGGCTGTACCTGCCAGTCGTGGCGATCAAATTGCTCTTGCACCCGGCGCTGGTCTTCCTGTTGGGGGCTGCGTCGATTGCGCTGGGGGCGCCGCTGAACAAGTTCCAGTTGCTGGTACTGACGCTGGCGGCCGCCTTGCCAAGCGCCAGCAATGTCTCACTGCTGGCCGAACGCTATGGCGCCGACAATGGCCGGGTGGCGCGCATCATCCTGGCCTCGACTGCAGCCGCTTTTGTCAGCTTCACAGGCCTGGCCTGGTTGATCGGTGCCAGAGCCTGAAACCGTCGTCAATCGTAAAAAATTCTCGTTGAGGAATCGTTGATGTTGCCGCTTGTCCTTCGCTTCCTGCTCGGCTGTCTGGCTGTGGCCTCGGCGCTGCATTCATTACCGGTACTGGCGCAAGCAACGGCCTATCAGCAGCCTTCCACAGCAGTGCGCGAATTGCTCGACGCGCCGCTGCTGCCACGCCAGCTGATCTCACCTGACCGCCACACGCTGGCATCGCTGGAGCTGCGTCGCTTCAGCACGATCGAGGAATTGGCCAGGCCGGTGCTGCATCTGGCAGGGCTGCGCTTCGAGGCCGGCAACTCGAGCCCTCAAGCGATCCAGCCGATCCAGCGCTTGCGCCTGCGCAGCCTGCTGAATCCGGATGCGCCGGTGCGCCAAGTCGAACTGCCGGGCAATGCTGCGGGCGCTGTCTTCCACAGTTTCAGCTGGGCCCCCGATGGCTTGCGCTTCTTGCTGGAGCGGCGCACCGAACAGTCCAGCGAGCTGTGGGTTGGCGATACGTTCAGCGGGCGGATCCGGCCGATCGCATTCCTGAAGCTGAACAAGGTGCTCGCCCGGGGCGAACCGGCTTGGTTGAACGCGCATGAACTGCTGGTGCTGAGTCTGCCCGAAAAACGCAACCCGCAGCCGCAATCGCATGCGCCCACCGGACCTGTTCTGCAGGAAAGCATCAACCGTATCTCCCCCGAGCGCACTTATCCGGACCTGCTGAAGAACGCCCAGGATGAGGCCTTGTTTGAATACCATGCTCGTTCCAGCCTGACGCTGGTCGATATTGCCAGCGGGATATCCCGCGACCTCGGCCCACCCGCGCTGTTCAGCAGCGTCAGTGGCGTCGGCAGCGCCGGTGATCACCAGTACCTGTTGACCGAACGCCTGATGCGCTCGTTCAGCTACAACTTGCCGTGGGATGACTTCCCGCGCGTCGTCGAATTGCGGCATCGCGATGGCCGATTGCTGCGCGAGCTGGCCCGCTTGCCACTGCGACAAGGCGTCAGCATCGGTGGCGTAACTGCAGGTCCGCGCGGCTTCATGGCCTCTCCTGGCAGCGACGCAGCGGTCTTCTGGATCGAGGCGCTGGACGGCGGCGACCTGAACAACAAAGTGCCATTTCGCGATCGCATCATGCGCCTCGATCCGCCATTCACCGGCGATCCGCAGGAGGTGCAGCGAATGCCGCATCGCTTTGCACGCCTGGCGTTTCTGGACGATGGTCAGCATGCGCTGTTGACCGAGATAGACCGCCAGCGCGCTTGGACGCGCAGCTATCTGCTGCCGCTGAACGGTTCGAAAAGCCGTGCGCTTTTCGATCATTCGATCCGCGAGCGCTATCGCCACCCGGGCACACCGATGACAAGGATGCTGCCCAACGGGCGCATGGCGGTGATCGCCGCCCAAGGCGAGTTGCTGCTGGCCGGCGCCGGATCGAGCCCGAAGGGTGACCGGCCCTTCCTCGACCGCTTTTCACTCAAGGACTTGAGCTCAAGCCGCTTGTTCCAGTCGAGCGAAAGCCAGTACGAATTGCCAGTTGTCATGCTCGACGGCGGGCGCTTGGTCACGCAAAGGGAATCCGCCACCGAGCCACCGAATCTGTTTCTGCACGAAGGCAACAACGTCATCGCGCTGACCAAGGTCAAGGACAATTCGCCGCAGCTGCGCAAGGTCCGCCGCGAGTTGGTCAGCTTCAAGCGCGCCGATGGCGTCGACCTGTCGTTCTGGCTCTACCTGCCCCCTGACTACAAGGACGGCGAGCGCCGCCCCGGACTGGTCTGGGCTTATCCGATGGAATTTTCAGAGTCGAGCATCGCCGGCCAGGTCAGCGGCTCAGCCAACCGCTTTTCGAGCTTCCCGGGATTAAGCCCGACGCTGCTGGTGATGGACGGTTTTGTCGTCATCAGCGATGCGACGATGCCGATCGTCGGTGACCCTAAAACGGTCAATGACAGCTTTGTCGAGCAGATCACGATGAATGCCCGGGCCATCATCGACAAGGCCGAGGAACTCGGTGTCATTGACCCGAAACGCCTGGCCATCGGTGGCCACAGCTACGGCGCCTTCATGACTGTTAACTTGCTCGCCCACACCGACCTGTTCAAGGCCGGCATTGCCCGCAGCGGCGCTTACAACCGCACCTTGACGCCATTCGGCTTCCAGAGCGAACGCCGCAGCCTATGGGAAGCACGCGAGGGCTACCTGAAGCTTTCGCCCTTCCTCTATGCCAACCAGATCAAGGAGCCGCTGCTGCTGATCCATGGCGCCGATGACAACAACAGCGGTACTTTTCCGCTGCAGTCCGAACGCCTGTTCCAGGCTATGGCGGGCACCGGCGGCAATGTACGCTATGTCTCGCTGCCCTATGAGTCGCACGCCTACACGGCGCGGGAATCGGTCGGCCATGTGCAATGGGAAATGAGCCAATGGCTAAAGACCTATCTGGGCGATCCGCGGGCGCGTTGAGGCGGCAAGACCCGCCTGAAAATCCCAATTCAAATTGATATAAGATGTGACGAGCAAGAGTTGCCGCGGAAATTCAGCATGAAAATAATAAATCGACGGGATATCATATTATTCAGCGTGCTGCTGGGTTTGGCATCGGCCAGTATCTCGGCTGAAATAGAAATATTCCCGACACACCCGATAAAACTACTGGTCGGTTTCGCTGCCGGCGGCAGTTCGGATACGGTGGCCAGAATCATGGCGCCGCGCCTGGCTGAATTTCTCAAGCAAACTATCGTCATAGAAAACAAGAGCGGCGCCGGCGGCAATATAGCCTCGGACTTTCTGATCAAGGCGCCGGCCGATGGTTACACCATCATGCTCGGCACGGTCGGTTCATTGGCGGTCAACCAGCATCTTAACAAACTCAATTACGACCCGGTCGCAGATACTGCAGCATTGTCGATGGCGGTCGTCTTCACCAACGTTCTGGTGGTCAATGCCAACAGCGACATCCGCACGCTTGACGACTACATCAAGCAGGCCAGGCCCGCAAGCACAAGGCTCTCCTTCGGTTCCTCGGGCATCGGCGGCAGCGGTCATCTGGCCGGGGAGTTACTCAAATCTGCCGCCGGGCTGTCGAACCAGCATATTGCCTACCGCGGCGGCGCACCGGCCATGAATGATCTGCTGGGTGGCGTGCTGCCGGCGATTTTCTCCAGTCCCACCGATGCGCTGCAGCATATCCAGTCGGGCAAGATTCGCGCCATTGCCACCACTGGTGCGAAACGGCTCGAGGCCCTGCCGCAAGTACCGACAATCGCTGAATCGGGTTATCCCGGTTTTGATGCAACCAACTGGTACGCCTTTGTCGCGCCCTTGAAAACACCCCCCGAGGTGATCCGGAAATTGAATGCCGCAATCATCGCGACCTTGGCCGACCCGGCCGTGGTCACGCAATTGCGCAAACTCGGCGTAGATCCGACGCCGTCAACGCCTGCCGAAGCAGCCCGGCATATTCGTACCGAAAGTGAAAAATGGGGAATTGTCGTGCGCAACGCAAAAATCAAGTCTGATTCATGAGTGCAACCATTGCTGAAAAAATTCTCGCCAGTCATGCCGGTGCGGAGAAAGTCCGGGCCGGTGACATCGTCATCGCCCGGGTCGACTTTGCCATGGTCCATGATGCCCGCGCACCGAATGCGATCCGCATCATCAAGCAGGCTGGCGCCAGCCATTTGCCTTATGCGATGCAATCCGCCTGGGTGCTGGATCATTTCTCGCCGCCACCCACCGTCGAAGCGGCGCAAGGTCATTCAGACATGCGCCGCTTTGCCGAAGAGCATGGCGCCAAGCTCTACGACATCGGCGACGGCATCTGTCACCAGGTGATGCCCGAGGGTGGGCACCTGACCTGCGGTGATCTGATCGTCGGTACCGACACCCATTCGGTGACCTATGGCGCTTTCAATGCCTTCGGCACCGGTATCGAGGGCACCGACGTCAGCGCGATTCTCAGCACTGGCAAGATCTGGCTGCGCGTGCCGGAGTCGGTGCGGGTGACGCTGCAGGGACGTTTGCAGCCCGGCGTCTGGGCCAAGGACATCACGCTGTATATGCTCGGCCGCTTCGGCGCGGAAGGGCTCAACTATCGGGCGATCGAATATGTCGGCTCGGCGGTCAGTGCGATGGAAATCGATGACCGGATGACCCTGGCCAACCATGCGGCCGAACTCGGCGCCAAGGCCGCGCTGCTGGAAGCCGACCACAAGACCATCGCCTGGCTGGCTGCGCATCGGGCCAAACCGCCGCAAGCGGTGTTCGCGGACGCTGACGCGGTCTATGCCGACCGGCTTGACATCGACGTCAGCAATTTGGCGCCGCAAGTGGCCAGAAAGCATGCTGTCGACGATGTCGTCGCCGCCTCCGAAGTTGCCGGGCAGAAAATCAATTTCGCCTTGATCGGCACCTGCACCAACGGCCGGCTCGACGATATTCGCCAGGCTGCTGCGATCCTGAAAGGCCGCCATATCGCCAAAGGGGTGCGGATGATCATCACCCCGGCTTCCCGGCAAATTTATCTGGCCGCAGCGCGCGAAGGCCTGCTCGAAGCTCTGACCGAGGCCGGCGCATCGGTGGAGGCGGCCGGTTGCGGCACTTGCGTGGGCATCACCAACCATCTGATTCCGGGTGACCGCGAAGTGGTGATCTCAAGCGCGAATCGCAACTTCAAAGGACGGCTGGGCAACCACGACGCTGACATCTGGCTGGGCTCGGCCGCCACGGTCGCAGCCTCGGCCCTGACCGGGCAGATCACCGACCCAAGGACGGTGCCGGGTGGGCAATGGGAGGCAGCACATGGCTGATGCATTTGGAATTTTTGCGGGACCGGCCTTTCTGCTCGGCGACGATGTCAATACCGATCTGAATTGCTCCGGGAAATACCTGCCCGGCAAGGATCTGGACTTCATTGCGGCCCAGGCATTCGAGGCAGTTTCGCCGGGCTTTGCCAAGCGTTTCAGAAGCGGCGGCATCATCGTCGCGGGCAAGGATTTCGGCATCAACTCGTCGCGCGAACAGGCTGTGCATATCCTGCGCCGCATGGGCGTGGCAGCGATCGTCGCTCCGAGTTTCGGGCGCCAGTTTTTTCGCAATGCCATCAACAACGGCCTGCCGGTGCTTGAATGCGCTGTCGCTGGCATTGCCGAAGGCGAGCAGGTCGAGATCGACATCAATGCCCGGCGCCTGCATCTGCCGGCGCAACAGCTGAGCCGTCAGCTCGCCAGCGTGCCGCGAGAAATCTGCGCGATTCTGGGTGAAGGCGGCCTGATGCCATTTCTGCAGAAATACCCCGACTGGCAATTGCCCGCATGAGCGCAGCGATTCCAACCCTCCCGCGCGCCACCGGCTTGCGCCTGGCTTTGCGTCAGGGCCTGCAGGATGCCGGCAAGACCGGCCCGGCGCTGGTGGCTCCCGGGGTCTATGACGGATATGGCGCACGCATGGTCGCGCAAATGGGCTTTGCTGCGGTCTATATGACCGGCAACGGCGTGTCAGCCTGCCTGCTCGGCAAACCGGATGTCGGCCTGATCGATCTGTCGCTGATGTCGGGCCATGCCCGGCGCGTGGCTGCCTGCGTCGACCTGCCGCTGATCTGCGATGCCGACACTGGCTATGGCGGCATCGTCGGCGTACGCCGCACGGTCGAGGAATTCGAAGCCGCCGGGGTCGCGGCGATCCATATCGAAGACCAGTTGTCGCCCAAACGCTGCGGCCAGTTGCCCGGCGCGCGCAGGGTGCTCGAGTTCGACGCCGCGGTGGCCAAGATTGCGGCGGCGGTTGCAGCACGCCAGGACCCTTCTTTCATGATCATCGCGCGCACCGACAGCGTCGGCTCGGCCGGTTTGGCCGAAGGCATCCGGCGCGCCAAAGCCTTTGAACAAGTCGGCGCTGATGCCGTCTTTGTCGAGCTCAAAGCACATCCCGGCATCCTCGACGACATCCGCCGCATCGCCGCTGCCATCAAGATTCCCTGCATGGTCAATATCGATGCCGGCGGACCGCTGGCGCAACTGCAGACCGGCGATCTGCACCGGCATGGCATCGCGCTGGCAATCTACCCGGCCTTGCTGCGCAATGCGCTCGGCTTTGCCATGCGCGAGGCCTTGACCCATCTGAAAATCGACGGCAACACGGCCGCCATGAAAACCCGCTCGCTGAGCACGCAGGAATACAACGATTGCCTGGGCCTGCCCGAAGTCGAGGCCTGGGAAACCCGTTTTTCTGCAAATTTCGAATAGTTCAAGCCACCCCAAGAAGGGAGGATGAAGATGAAAAAAGCCATGCTCGCCGGCCTGACCATCAGCCTGATGGCAGTCGTCGGTTGCGGCTGGGTCAATGCCGAGCAGATCGGCGAGGTCGACACCGTCTTCAAGCTGATCGGCCCCGACCACAAGATCGTCGTCGATGCCTATGACGACCCCAAAGTGGCGGGCATCTCCTGCTATGTTTCGCGCGCCAAGACCGGCGGCATCAAGGGCGCGCTCGGTCTGGCCGAAGACCGATCCGAGGCCTCAATCGCTTGCCGCCAGACCGGACCGATCAGCTTTGCCAAGCCCTTGCCGCAGCAGGAAGAAGTCTTCAGCGAGCGCATCTCGCTGATTTTCAAGAAGCTGCGGATCGTCCGCATGGTCGATAGCAAGCGCAATGCCCTGGTCTACCTGACCTATTCCGACCGGGTCATCGAAGGCTCGCCACAAAACAGCGTCACCGCGGTGGCGGTCGATCGGGCCACTCCGATCCCGATCAAATAGGCACAGCATGATGCATCAGCAGACCCCGGCTTTCATTGCCCCGATGGAATTTGCCGATGCCCCGGCGGCATTGGCCCATGCGCAGAAGATTTATGCCTCCAGCGTGGCCCATTTGCGCGCGGCCTTGCAACGCTTTGTTGCCGGCGAGAACATCAGCCCGGTACGCGCCTGCTACCCCTTCGTGCGTGTGCAGACCGACACCGTGGCGCGCGCAGATTCGCGCCTGGCCTATGGCTTCGTCGCCGGCCCCGGCAGCTATGAAACAACGCTGACAAGGCCCGACCTGTTTGCCGACTATTACCGCCAACAGTTCAACCTGCTGCTGGAAAACCATGGCGTAGCGCTGCAGATCGGCACCAGCAATCAGCCGATTCCCTTGCATTTCGCCCTCGGCGAGCGCGAACATATCGAAGGCTCATTGAGCCTCGAGCGCCGCCGCATGATGCACGACCTGTTCGACCTGCCCGACCTTGCCGCGATGGACGACAGCATCGCCAACGGCACCCATGAACCGGCGCCCGGCGCGCCCAGCCCGCTGGCCTTGTTCACCGCACCGCGCGTCGATTACTCGCTGCAGCGACTGCGCCATTACACCGGCACCTCGAACGAGCATTTCCAGAACTTCGTGCTGTTCACCAACTACCAGTTCTATATCGACGAGTTCGTCCGCCTCGGCCATGAGCTGATGCAGCTTGCACCCGACCCGCTGCATCCGCATGAGCTCGACGACTGCATCGGCTTTGTCGAACCGGGCAATCTGTTCACCTGCCGGGTCGGCTGCAGTTCCGACACGCCTGCTGGCGCGGCCTTGGCGCGGCTGCCGCAAATGCCGGCCTACCATCTGCTGCGGCGCGACCGCAGCGGCATCACGATGGTCAATATCGGCGTTGGCCCGGCCAATGCCAAGACGATGACCGACCATATCGCCGTGCTGCGCCCGCATGCCTGGCTGATGCTCGGCCATTGCGCCGGCCTGCGCAAAAGCCAGCAGCTCGGCGACTATGTGCTCGCCCATGGCTATGTGCGCGAAGACCATGTGCTCGATGCCGATCTGCCCTTATGGGTGCCGATTCCGCCGCTGGCCGAAGTACAGCAGGCGCTTGAACAGGCGGTCGCCGATGTGACCCGACTGGCGGGCTGGGACTTGAAGAAAATCCTGCGCACCGGCACCGTCGCTTCAACCGACAACCGCAACTGGGAATTGACGCCGCATGGCGGCCCGGAGCGCCGCTTCAGCCAGAGCCGGGCGATTGCGCTGGACATGGAAAGCGCCACGATCTCGGCCAATGGGTTCCGCTTCCGCGTGCCCTATGGAACCCTGCTCTGCGTCAGCGACAAGCCGCTGCACGGCGAGATCAAGTTGCCCGGCATGGCCGACCAGTTCTACCGCGGCCAGGTCGATCAGCATTTGCGCATCGGCCTGCGCGCCGTCGAGTTACTGCGCGCCGGATCGCTAAGCCAGTTGCACAGCCGCAAACTGCGCGGTTTTGCCGAGGTCGCGTTCCAGTAAGCCCAAGGGTCAGCGCGGCTGTAGCGCGCCCGCAGGCCAAACTGCAGCAACACCTTCAAGGCTGCGCAAGATCAGCGCAAGCGCCTGATCAAAGCCCTGCGCCGGGCCGAAATAAGGGTCGGGCAGGTCCTGGCCCTCGAACCCAGGCACGAAATCGAGCAAAAGCCGCAATTTCGGCTGCAACTCGGGCGGACAGACCGCGCGCAGATCCTGCAAATGCTGCGCCTCCATCACCAGGATCAGGTCGAAAGCCTCGAAATCGGCCTCCTCGACCCGGCGCGAACGCCATTTCTTCTCCAGCTTGCAGCCATGCCGCTGCAGCGCTGCGGCGGCCCTGGCATCCATCGGCTGGCCGCGCGGACCGGTGCGAATTCCGGCCGATTGCACCCGCAGTTCAGTGCCGAAGCGCGCCCTGAACAGGGCTTCAGCCATCGGCGAGCGGCATTGGTTGGCGGTGCAAACGAACAGGATCGAAGGCATCGCGAGCAGATTCAGCGCGCCAGTTCGGCACGCATCGCGTCGATCACCGCCTTGTAATCGGGCTGGCCGAAGATCGCCGAACCGGCGACAAAGGTGTCGGCGCCGGCATCGGCAATCGAGCGAATGTTGTCGACCTTGACGCCCCCATCGATTTCAAGCCGGATGTCGCGGCCGCTGGCCTCAATGAGGCGGCGCGCCTTTTCCAGCTTGCGCAAGGCGCTGGGCAAAAAGCTCTGGCCGCCAAAGCCCGGGTTGACGCTCATGATCAGCACCAGATCGACCTTGTCGATCACCCATTCGAGCACCTCGAGCGAGGTCGCCGGGTTGAACACCAGGCCGGCCTGTTTGCCTTCGGCCTTGATCAACTGCAGCGTTCGGTCGACATGCATCGAGGCGTCGGGATGAAAGCTGACCAGGTCGGCGCCGGCCTTGGCAAAAGCCACCGCCAGGCTGTCGACCGGCTGCACCATCAGATGCACGTCGATTGCGCAGGGCGTGCCGTCAGGCTTGACCGAATGACGGCGCAAAGCCTCGCAGACCATCGGGCCGAAACTCAAATTCGGCACGTAATGGTTGTCCATCACGTCGAAGTGGATCCAGTCGGCGCCGGCTGCCAGGACATTGCGAACCTCCTCGCCAAGACGGGCAAAGTCGGCTGAGAGGATGCTTGGGGCAATGCGGTAGGTAGCGGTCATGGTCGGCGCAAGCTAAAGGGGTCAATTCTAGACAACCGACAATGCAGCCATGCAACGCTACCACTGCCATGCCGGTCGAGACATCTTCATCACCTCGGGATCTGCCAAGGAATTGGCACCCGGCGCGTTTGGCGTCTGTGCCATCGGCGGCGGCGCCGAGGGCTGGGGCGTCGTCCATGTCGGCCCCGAAGGCGATGTCGCCGACCTCGGTGGCGAGTATTACTTCGCCACCCATGAAGAGGCGCTGGCCTTCACCAAGGAACTGATCGATTTGATGCAGGGCTGAGGATGCGCTGCATCCCTGAGCGAACCCAGGCCGGCTATTTCAGAAACAAATGGGGCAATGCTGTTTCGGCCGTCAACATGCAGCGGCCATCATGCCCGCAGGCCGGCACCATCACGGCCTTGTGAGCCGCCTGCAAGGTTTCGTTGACAAACTTCACGTAAGCAAACCCTCGCGCAAGTCGGGTCGGCCCTTGAGCCATCGCTGCGCAACTGCTGTCAAACCCATACAAGGGCAAAATATCCAGTTCGCCCAATAAAGCGACCGTCGGACGCTCCGCCAACTGATGTTTGAGCTTGGCATCAGTGACCGTTGCGGCATAACCCAGGCGCTGTTCAAGGCCATAGGGCCAGCTATTGAAGTTGCTGCATCCCTTCGCATCTGAAAACGGCACAAACGCTGCCTGCTCCTGTTGATTGGCAACCGGCATATAACCAGGTGCCGCAGCGGATATATGGGCCGGAACGGCTGCCATAGTCGGACGCAAGGGGCCCGGATAGGTATAAGACGATGGATTTCCAATCACATAAGAAATCAATATTTTTCTCTCTGAAAATATTTTATCGTGCAAGTCATTGGTCATCTGGTATCGATTAACATATTGACCTCCGGCTGAATGCCCGACGATCACGATCGAGCGCAAGTTGGGAAACAACGCGGCATCTGCCAGTTTCGACACCAGCGCATCCATGAAATCAAACGAGTTCAGTTTCCTGGCAGCTGAATTGGCCTGTGCGCCGCCACTTCTCCAACTGTCCGGGCCGCTGCAAACCCAGCCCACTTCATTGACATCGAGCTTGTCGCGGCAGCTCTTGCCCTGGTTCGAGGCAAAACGCGGTGAAATCACCAGCGTGTTTCTCAACGCATCGGCCAGGAACGCTCCTGCCAGGGCATGGCGAAAATAGCCATCGGCATTGCGACCCTGCCCGTGAATCACGATCACCGCATGTTCAATCGCCGGATCAGCTTGCGATAGCGAATGCGTCCGATAGACCAGGCCCCGTTGTTGCCCGCCGCCCAAGTGTAGCCATTCCATACAAGCTTCACTGGCCTGCAGGCAGGGCGTCCGGCTCTGTGCAAACGCAGCGTTGGCACCGATTGTTAATATCAACAAAAATATGTGAGCTATTTTTTTGTAAATCATTATTAAATTAAAACCCTGAAAAATATATTACCTTGCCAGCTTGATTTTTCAAACTGGCCGGGCAGTTGACTCGAGTTCAACCTTGCTTTTTTGCGGCGCTGCCAATGCCCGGGCAATGCGCTGGCGTGGCACGGTCGTCTTGGGCACCTTGAAATCGAACCAGCTGCGCACATCCTCTTCCAGGCCGATGCCATGCATGAAGTTGTAGATGGCTTTTTTCAGGCCGACACCGAGCCGGTCGTGGTCGACGCCGGTCGGGTCGATGAAGCCGACATCGTTTTGCGCGAATGACACCGGTGGCAGCGGCAGCAAGGTGACACCATAGTCTTCAGGGTGCTTGCCGACAGGGGAATGGACGGTGCAGGCGAAGCGATGGAAAAACCCGCTCTGGATGCAGCCTTGCTCGAACAACTGGCGCACATATTCGAGCGCATCGACGGTGTCCTGCACCGTCTGGGTCGGAAAGCCGTACATCAAATAGGCATGAACGAGGATGCCGGCATCGGTGAAGGCGCGCGTGACCCGGGCAACCTGCTCGACCGACACGCCTTTCTTCATCAGCTTCAACAAGCGGTCCGAAGCGACCTCGAGCCCGCCCGAAATTGCGATGCAACCGCTGTCGGCGAGTTGCTGGCAGAGCTCAGGGCTGAATGATTTTTCGAAGCGGATATTGCCCCACCAGGAAATCTCGACCTGCCGCGCCTGCAACTCGGCCGCCAGGGCTTTCAAGGCCTTGGGAGGTGCAGCTTCGTCGACAAAGTGGAAGCCGGTCTGGCCGGTCTCGGCGACGATGGTCTGAATGCGGTCGACCAGTTCGGTCGCGGTCGTGCCCTCGTAGCGCGAGATGTAGTCCAGCGACACATCGCAGAAGCTGCATTTTTTCCAATAACAGCCCTGCGCCACGGTCAGCTTGTTCCAGCGCCCGTCGGACCAGAGCCGGTTCATCGGGTTGAGCATGTCGAGCAGCGACAGATAGCGGTCCAGCGGCAAGCCATCCCAGGTCGGCGTGCCGACTTCTGAAAACGGCACGTCGGGCTCGACGAAGTTGATGTACTTGACCGCGCCAGCTTCGCGCACAAAGGTTCGCACCAGACGCTGGCGCCCGCGCTTGCCATGCAGATGTTCCAGCAAGGCCAGCAGCGGGCGCTCGCCGGCGTCGAGGGTCAGATAGTCGAAATAGTCGAACAGACGCGGCTCGGTCAGCTCGCGCAGCTCGGTGTTGACAAAGCCGCCTCCGAGCGCAAGCGTGATCTGCGGATGCCTGGCCTTGATCGTCTGCGCGATCCGGAAAGCCGCGTAGACAGCACCCGGAAAAGGCACCGAAATCAGCACCAGCTGCGGTTGGTGGCGAGCGATCGCTGCCAGCGTCAGTTCCTGCAGCGTCGCGTCGACCAGATTCAGCGGCGCAGCCAGCGCTGCGGCCAGCGGCTCGAAAGTCGGCTGGCTGGTCGCCAGCGACTCGGCATAGCGGACGAACTCGAAGCGCGGGTCGACCGCATCGCGCAGCACATCGGCCAGATCATTCAGATAAAGCGTGGCCAGATGGCGCGCCCGGTCCTGCAGCCCCAGCGCGCCAAAAGCCCAGGCCAGCGGGTCGCCGCCATCCTCGTCGATATAGACATCGAGCGCAGCAAAGCGCGGCCCCTCGGGCAGGAACTGGCGGCCGCAAATGCGCTGCGCCAAGGTCGAATCACGGCCCTGCAAAAAGGCGATCAGCGGCGTGATCGTTGCCAGATAGCGCGAGGTCTGCGCGGCGAAAGACTGTACCGGCAGCGACATGCTGCTTTGATCCAGCGCCAGCGCCAGCACCTGCTGCTGCAAGGCCAGCAAGCCCTCGCGCGAGAACAGTTTGAGCATCAGCGCCAAGGCCAGATCCTCCTGCACCGCATTTACCCCGCGCGAACGCAGGAAGCCGGTCAGGTAAGCAGTCGACGGATAAGGCGTATTCAGCTGCGTCATCGGCGGGATGACTGAAAGCACTCGGAACGCTGGGGTCTGGTTCGGCATGGCGCGATTTTGCCAGCCGGACAAGGTTCAGCCGCTCTGGCTCAAAACGCATTGCTGCTGGATGTTGCCCGGACATGGCGCCAGCCAGCGCAACTGGCTGGCGCCAGCCGGCGCGAGCGGGGCATGCAGCGTCTGCGCCCGGGCTTGTGCCGGTGTGAAGTCGGCAAGCTGGATCCAGGCGCCGGTGGCCGTCTCGCGGTATTCGAGCGCATAGCTGCTGCCTGGGCGCAGCATGCGCGTGCTGATCAGGTATTCACCGTTGACGACGCTGAAACTCGGCTTGTCGGCAAATGGCCTGGCTAGCGGCTCGCCGACATGCAGGCCCTGGCCGGGCCATTCGACCGCTTTCCAATAAGCCTCGATCAAGGTGTCGCCACGGTAATAGTGATCGATCAGCACCGAAGCGCGGGAAAACTTCTGGGTGAAATTGCAGGGCTCGGCCACCGTGCCGAAGCTTGCCGTCGCGCCAGCCGCCAGCCAGCTGGTGATCGGCATCTGGCCATTGGCCGAGGGCAGCAGGCCGCCATAGGAGGTCAGATGATCGGCCGCGGCACCGGGGCGATAGCTGTTGCTGGCAATTTCTGGCACCTTGGCAAGGCCGGTGAAATAGAACAACAAACCCGACTTGCCGCTGAGGCTGTCGCTGGCGCCTGTGGCCGGGTTGTCGAGGTAGTCGAGCAGCAAGCGGCCAGACCACAGAGAGGGCAAAGAGGGATAGTCCGGGTAGCGCACGCTGCGCGCGCTATCCCTGGTGCGCAGCAAAAAGCCTTCCCCGACGGGAAAGCTGGCATCGGCGCTGACGCCGCGATCGATCAGCGCGCGCGCCTCGGCCAGTGTCCCCGCACCCAGCAGCATCGAGGGGCGAATCCTGAAATCGACCCAGGGCTGAACCGATTCCGAATCGAAATAGGGTGAAGCCGCTGTCGCCACGCAGCCGGCACCGCAGTATTTGGCATCGAACCCGAAAGCCATCGCGCTGGTAATGCTCATCGTGCAGCTGCCGACTACCCGGGACGGTGCAGTCCAGGTCAGCAGCGTCGCCTGCACCGCAGCGGGCAGCTTGGCATCGACCTCGGCTTTCAGGGCGGCGAAGTCGGCCGCGGAGATCTGATCGGCGCCGGTCGCCAGCTTGACGTGGATGATGTTGGCGGCTGGAATTCCGCGTGCCGCCTGGTAATAAGCGCTGATTGCTTCGGACTGCCGATCGCCGTCGGCAACGATCACCGCGAGCCCGGCAGAGTCGATTCCGCTGCGCGGCAGGTTCAGCATCAAGGGCGCCACCGGGACTGTCTGGCTTCTGTCGCCGCCACCTCCGCCGCAGGCGGCGAGCAACAAGATCGACAAGCCGTGGCGCCAAAACCGGACATTCGGGTTGAAATGCTGCATGTTGTTGGCCTTGATCAGCCGACCCTGCGGCTATCAGAGCCCGGCCGGTCATCAGTTATTTGTTTCTAAAACACAACAGTTTCATCGATCGGCCAGGCCTGTCAACACCCAGAACAGTGCAGCTATTTTTTACATAATCCTCATAAATAAAGGCTAAAAAAATAAGTGAGTGCATGCAAACATCATCAATATGGTGCAATGCAGCGTAAAAACCCCAAGTGCGTGCGCGTCACAAAATATTTACATTCGGTATCACTCGATGCAGAGCTTGCCCAAGGCTTGCTTTGCAAGGGCGGGCCGGGGAGACAAGAACAGCAAGGCAAGACAAACGAATAAAGTGACCAGTCACAATTCGGGCACCTGAGTCAAATCAGGTGCCCGTTTTATTTCCGGGCTCCAATCAGCCCGCAACCGCCCGAATCGCCCCCGATGATTGAACTGTTGAGCGTTGTTCTGGCCTCACTGCTGGCCGGTTTTGTCGATGCAGTGGTTGGCGGCGGCGGCCTGGTGCTGGTGCCGGCCCTGTTCAGCGCTTTCCCTCAGGCTGCTCCGGCCACCCTGTTCGGCACCGGCAAGGCCGCTTCGGTCTGGGGCACGGCCTGGGCCACGGTCCAATATTCAAAGCGCGTCAGCCTGAACTGGCCGAGGCTGTTGCCGGCCGCTGCCGTGGCGCTGGCGGGTAGCTTCGCCGGCGCCTGGACCGTCACCCAAGTCAGCGCCGATGGCTTGCGCCGCGCCCTGCCCTTCATCCTGCTGGTGTTGCTGATCTATACGCTGGCCCGCAAGGAGATGGGCCGCAGCCATCAACCCCGCTTCAGCGGTGCGGCCGAGACCCTGGTCGCCGCATCAATCGGCTTGGTGATCGGTTTTTATGACGGATTTTTCGGGCCCGGCACCGGCAGTTTTCTGGTCTTCTTGTTCGTGCGGGTGATGGGCTATGACTTCCTGCATGCCTCTGCCTCGGCCAAGCTGATCAATGTGGCCAGCAACGCGGCGGCATTCATCTTGTTTGCAGCCAAAGGCCATGTCTGGTGGCAGATCGCTGCGCTGATGGCCGTCGCGAATGTGCTGGGCAGCCTGATCGGCACGCGCGTCGCCTTGGCGCGCGGTACCGGTTTCGTTCGCGGCATGTTCGTGCTGGTCGTCAGCGCCTTGATTCTGAAAACCGGCTGGGATGCTTTCGGTCATTGATCAGCCAGCCCGCTTCGGGCCTGGGCATGCTGGAGTCATCGGATAATCTCGCTCCATGACCAAGAACAGTCGCCTCGCCGCCCTGCAAAAGCTGACCAAGATGCTGCCACAAGACAAGAGGCTCGAATTGCTACGCCAGTTGATAGCAAAAGCCGGGCAGCCGCCGGCAGCGCCAGCGCCCAAGACCGTTGCCCCGGCCGATGCCGAAGATCAGCAAGCCGTGCTCGACGCGCTGCTGCTGGTTGGCGGCACGCGCGGCGCTGCTGGCCTGGGCCTTTGGTTGCAGGCGATCGGGGTCAGGCGCCATGCTGACGATCAACCGTTCCAGACCGCCGATGTGACGCGCTGCCTGCAAAACCTGCAGCGACGGGGTCTGATCGCAGAACGCACGGGGCGGGGCTACTGGGCCGACCTGGGTGAGCATGTCGAGCGGCTGCAAGCCTTGCTGATGAAACCTCAGGCCAAGGTCTATTGGCGCCGGCTCGCCTGGGTTTTTGCCGGCGGCCATGGCGAACTGGATCGGCGTATCGGCTGGATGAGCTTCCATAGCAGCGACGAGATGGTTTCGATGCTGCGCTTGTTCATTTATTCGGGTGTCAGCTGGGATGAATACCGGCAGCAGATGCAAAGCACGCTGGTTGAAATTGCCGACCCCGAGTATTCGCTTGCGGTCATCACCGACCCCTGGATGCCCAAAGCTGCGGCCTCGCTCGACGTGACCTTGAGCAGCGCCTTGGTCAGCCAGGTCATCGATCGCTTGCCGGCCAGCGATGCGCGGGTCTTGCAATTGCAGCAATGGCTGCGCCAGCGCTTCGAACAGGACCCGGACCTGCTCTCGCCCGGCTTGCGTTACCGCATGGCTGAAGTGCAAATGCTGGCCCTAGACTTCGCCGGCATGCAGCAGATGATGGCGGCCATAGCCGGCCCGCTCACCGAGGTCTTCGACGCCGGCTCGAGCGCGGCCCAAGGCGACTGGTCGGGGGCGGCGGAACATTTCGAGACCAGCATCAAGGCCATCAGGCAGGCCTCCGGCGTGCGCCGCGGTGCCCTCAGCTTCGCCTTGGCAAGAATCTATGTGATCAGCCTGCTGGCGCAATCCGACCCGAAGGCCTGGAGTCGAGCGCACAAATACTGCATTTCCGAATCAGGTTCACGCAGCCCTTCGGTCTATGACGGGTGGGGACGCTGGGCGCATCTGATCGGTGTTCGCCTCGGCGAAGCCAGCCTCGAAGAAGAAACGCTGCGCTATTCACCCGGGATCGAAACCTACCTTCCCAACCTCAGCCATGCCAGCGATGGACTGCTGCTGGCCGCCTGGCTGGGCCGACCGGCACCAGGATGGACGGCCAAGGCCGTCGCCACCTTGCTGCAGGGTTTGCAACAGACCGGACAGCTATGGTTGGCATCCTGGGTGGCTGCGGCAGCGCAGCGGCTCGAACTCAGCGCGCTGCCGGTCGATCTGGCCGGCCGTCAGGCGCCGGCGAATTTTCTTGGCGCACCGCGTGAGCCATGGCGCGATGCGCTGGCAGCGATCAGCGCGCTGGCCGATGAAAAAGCCGCCAAGCCCGCTGCCAGCTCGACCGAACTGGCCTGGCAGCTTGAGCTCGACGCGCAGGGCCGGGTCCAGCAAGTGCAGCCCCTGGAACGCAGCTTCTCGGCCAAAGGCCTGCTCAAGCTGAAACCAATGACGCTGCTGAAGCTGAAGAAAAGCGGCAGCGGCAGCAACCGCGACAACGCCGTGCTGCGCCATATCGAGCGCACGCCATTCGGCGGCGTCAACAGCTTGCAGATCGATGTCACGCAGGCTGCAATTGCGCTGATCGGGCATCCGGCGGTGATGTTCGAGGATGCGCCGGGGCAATGGGTCGAGCTGGTCGAAGGCCAGCCCGAGCTCGAAGTATTGCGGCGCAAAAACAAGGACAGCGGGGCAGAACAGTTCGAGTTCAGCATCCACCCGCAACTGGTCAACCTCGAGCCGCCGCGACTGCATGGCTGGCACGGCAGCAACCATGAAACTGAATGGGCCAAGCGCGAAGGTTTGCGCGTGCTGCGTGAAGGGCCACAGCGCGCCAGGCTGATTCGTATCAGCCCGGCGCAGCGCCGGGTGGCCGAACTGGTGGCGCAAGGCTGGGCGGTGCCGGCCAGCGCGAATGCCGAGCTCGGCGCTGCGCTGCAGGTGCTGAGCGGGATGTTCCAGCTGCACAGCGACGCCGAAGCGGGTCAGCTGGTGCCCGGCGAAAAGCGCTTGCGCGCACGGCTGATCCCGCTCGGCGACGGCCTACAACTGCAACTGGTGGCACAACCCTTCGGCGCCTTCGGCCCGGCTTTGACGCCTGGCCTGGGCCGGCCGCGACTGATGTGCATGCATGAAGGCGTCAGCCTGGCGACCGAACGCGATCTGACGGCCGAAGCGCAAGCACGCAACCAGGTGCTCGAGGCCTTGCCTTTTCTTGACCCGGAACTGGCTCCCGAAGCGCCCTGGCTGCTGGCCGATGCTGAAGAGGCCTTGCGTGCGGTCGAGCTGCTACCCGGCCTGCCCGGCATCGCCGCGCTCGACTGGCCCAAGGGCAAACCGCTGCGCGTGACGCCGCTGGCCAGCACCGGACTGAACGTCAAGGTCAGCAGCGGCCAGGACTGGTTGGCAGTCACCGGCGAAGCGCAGTTGGATGAGCAGCGCGTCCTCAGCCTGCAGGAGCTGATGGCCTTGACGCGCGCCTCGCGCAGCCGCTTTGTGCGCCTCGGCGAAGGGGAGTACTTGGCCCTGAGTGAGCAGCTGCGCCAGCAATTGCGCGACCTCGACGCGCTGGGCCAGAACAAGAAAGACCAGCTGCAACTGCCGCAGGCGACTGCTTCCTGGCTTGAAGAAACCTTGACGGACATGGAAGTGGCCGGCGACCGCCAGTGGCGCCAACGCATGGACGCGCTGGCCGACGCCGCCGCCTTGCAGCCGCAATTGCCGGCCGGCTTGCGCGCCGAGTTGCGCGCCTATCAGCTCGAAGGCTTTGTCTGGATGACGCGGCTGGCCCATGCCGGGCTTGGCGCCTGCCTGGCCGATGACATGGGGCTGGGCAAGACTGTGCAGACCTTGGCGGTGCTGGTGCAGCGGGCTGAACTGGGCCCGGCCCTGGTGCTGGCGCCGACCTCGGTCTGTGGCAACTGGCTGGCCGAAACCGCGCAGTTCGCGCCGGGTCTGCGCTGCAATATCTATGGTGAAGACAGCGATCGCGCCGGCATGATCGAGCAAGCCGGCCCCGGCGATGTGCTGCTGGTCTCCTATGCGCTGGCGCAAATCGACGCCGAGCTGTTTGCCGACAAGCAATGGGCCACGCTGGTGATGGACGAAGCGCAGGCGCTGAAAAATGCGGCGACCAAACGCGCTCGCTCGGTGGCCGAATTCAAGGCCGATTTCCGCCTGGCCTTGTCGGGCACGCCGGTGGAAAACCGGCTCTCCGATCTCTGGTCGATCATGAACCTGATCAACCCGGGTCTGCTCGGCAGCGCGACCAAATTCGCCGAGAACTTCGGCAACCCGATCGAGCGTCAGCAGGACCAGGTCGCACGCCTGCGCCTGCGCCGGCTGGTCTCGCCCTTCCTGTTGCGCCGGACCAAATCGCAGGTGCTGCAGGACCTGCCGCCGCGCACCGAAATCGTCCATCTGGTGCAGCCGAGCAGCGAAGAAAAGAGCTTCCTCGAGGCGCTGCGCCGCGATGCGCAACAGGCGGTGGCCAAAGCCGCACAAGCCGGCGGCGCGCCGATGCAGGTGCTGGCCGAGCTGATGCGCTTGCGCCGCGCCGCCTGTGACCCGCGCCTGGTCGCGCCCGAGTTGGGCCTGGTCGGCTCAAAGATGAGCGAATTCGAGCGCATCGTGCGCGAACTGGTCGACGGCTCGCACAAGGCGCTGGTCTTCAGCCAGTTCACCGACTTTTTGAAGCTGCTGGCTGAACGGCTCGAGCTGATGGGCGTGCCCTACCAATACCTCGACGGCAGCACGCCGGCGGCCGAACGCACCAAACGCGTCGCCGCCTTCCAGCGCGGCGAGGGCGAGGTCTTCCTGATCAGCTTGAAAGCCGGCGGCTTCGGCCTGAACCTGACGATGGCCGACTATGTGCTGATCGTCGACCCTTGGTGGAACCCGGCCGCCGAAGACCAGGCCACCGGCCGCGCCCACCGCATGGGCCAAAAGCGCCCGGTGACCGTCTACCGCCTGGTCACCGCAGGCTCGGTCGAAGAGCGCATCATCGACCTGCACCGCGACAAGCGCGGCCTGGCCGATGGCATTCTGGAAGGCCAGGAAGAAGCCACCGTGCTCGATGCCAAGGCCATGGCGGAGTTGCTGCGAGGCTGAAACAACTCGTCTCGGAAATTCTGTCGCCTGCCATACAGGCCACCGGCCGAAATGCCAATCGAACTCGAGCTCGAGCCTGGTAATATCGTCCCATCGGTGCCAGCAAGTCCACCAGGCAATACCTCGGTCAACTGCAAGCTGAATATTCGAATATCATCCGGCGCGTATGAAAAAACTCGCTTCATGGGTCGTATTGCTGGCTGCCAATCTAATCGGTTGCGGTGGTGGCGATAGTCCCGGAGTCGAAGCCGCCGCGAAGATTGCAGCACCCGTCAACGCCACGCCGAAAATAAAAGTGTTGAGCGTGTCGGCAGACTCGTCCATTACCTTGCAGGACGCCATTGCCGTCCTGCAAATGATTGTCGGGCTTGAGGTCAATCCAGATGGAGCGCCAATCACAGCCAATCAGGCCTTTGCCGCCGATTACGATGGCAATGGCAAGGTCGAACTTGCTGACGCTATCGGGATATTGAAGCAAATCGTCGGCCTCTCGCCGGGCGATCCAAAATGGGTGATTCTCGATCCGCAAGATCCGGGACTTCAAGCCAGAGCAAACTTGAATCCTGGCAGCGCACCGGTTTTGCCTTCTGCAACGACCCCGACCCTTGTCGCCGTATTGCGCGGTGATGTCTTGGGCAGTCCGGCCAGAACGGTCAGCTATGCCGACGGCTTGATACTCAGTCAGGGTACAGCCGGCAGCACCGTCATACCCAGCATCAATCTCACCGCCTTCGCTTCATCTGTTTTGCAAGGCGACAGTGTGACCTTGACCTGGTCATCGACCCATGCAATTTCCTGCAGCGCCGGTGGCGCATGGAGCGGCGCGTTGGCGACGCAGGGCAGTCAAGCGGTACCAGTTCTGGCTTTGGGGTCCAGCGAATTCACCCTCACCTGTGTCAACGGGCTCGAAGCGGCAGTTGTCAGCGTATCGATGAGCAGCACCGTCAAGCCCTATTTTCTGGAACAGCCCAATGCCTTTCTAGGCGCCGCCAGTTGGTTCAACTGGACCGATCCCAACAACGACCCGCCGGTCGTGGCCGGCGTCAACAAGGCATTGGCGATCGACATGAATGGCGATGGCGTGCAGGACCTTGTGCTCTTCATGTCCAAGACCTATAACGGCATCGACACGGAATTGCCGGCCCGCACCAGGGTCGTGGTTTTGAGCCTGAATGCCCAGCGCCAATTTGTCGACATCACCTCGTCGGTCATCCAGGGCCCGAATTCTTTTGCCGGCTTGATCGCCCATCCACCCGTCATCGGCGATTTGAACGGCGATGGCAAGCCCGACATCGTCTTCGCTTTTGACCAGGATGATGGCCGCAAGAACCTGGTAAAAACCGGCCAACTCGGTGCCTTGATTTCAAATGCATCCGGCGGCTATTCAAGCTACTCGTTCAACCAGCAGGGTTACTGGCAAGATGCCGGCATTGGTTACGACAGCAAGGGCAAGGGTTTTGTACTCGGCATGGGGAGCGGGTTCAACCTGCTCTATATGTCAAATTACACCTATCAATTCGTCAATGGGGAATTTTCAATCGTCGAAAATCTGGCTCCTGCCATCGATCCGATGCGCGGAATATTTTTATCCAGCGCTGGAACCAAGTCTTCAGATCGGCTGATTGCCCTCAACCAATTCAGATTTACCCAACTCGATGGCTACTTGAAAGATGCCGATGGGCAATGGCAATTGGCGGGTCAGTTATCCGCCTATCGATACCCCAAGGTCGGCAATGTCCGGATTTCCAATGGTAGCGGTTATTCGAATATCGAAGTTCACTCCAAGAACGGCAAATATGTATGGGGCGAGGGCGCCGGAAATGACGGCGGTTCAATGTGCGAAATTCAGCTCGGTCCAAATTCCGAAAAATTTGTCCTGATGTCGATCTCCGAAAACACTTTTGATAATTTTTCAGAAGGCGCGACGATCACCATGGCCGATATAACCCAAACGATGGACTGGGTTGGCGTGAAATTCCAGAACGGAGCGCTGGTGTATCAGGACCTCAATTTCACCAATATCCCGAAAGGGGTCATCAATGCCAATCAACTCGAATGTATCGACGTCAACAATGATGGCTATACCGACGTGGTGATCAACAAGAACCTGATTGGCGGCGTCGATAACCTGGCCCCACTGATCTTCATCAATAACAAGGACGGAACTTTTTCGGCCAGCAAATACTCGGATAGCTTGAGTATCCTTCCGACCCTTTTGACAAGTCCGACGCCGATTTCATCGACGCTCATCGGTGATTTTGATGGGGACGGCATGCAGGACATCGTCATGTTTCTGAGCAATCCTGCGCCGGTCGTGAACGGTGCGCCGACATTGGACGGCACGTTCAAGTTTTTCCGGGGCCTGAAGAACCTGGCCAACTGAGTTTCACTGGAAAATATGCAGCGCTGAACGTCACCGAGCCCAGGACCAAGGGTTCAAGGTGGCAACGCCGCTCGGTTGACATCCTCCCCGCCCTAAAGGACGGAGATTCCTACGGCGCTGCGCGATGATTTGCGAGTCGCTTCGGTGGGTTCGTGCTTCGTCGAGCGGTCTGACTGCACCATCTCTCCACAGGCTAACAAGCGGTATCCCCGCTCTAACACATTGATCGCGCCAACGACATCGGCGTGATTTTC
>CAIJIT010000281.1 GCA_903820745.1 uncultured Burkholderiales bacterium | reverse complement strand
GATTCGGAAGAAGAACTACCCGAGCATCTGCGAGAAGCTATGGGGCGGCGCGCTATGGTCGCCTTCCTACTTTGCCGGTAGCTGCGGTGGCGCACCCATTGCCGTTATCCGGCAGTACATCGAACGCCAGCAAACACCACACGAGACGCACCCAACCGGAAGGCTTCGCCGTCCGCGCTCTTGACCCCGCCTTAAAGGGCGAGGTTTGCCGCGCAACCGATCAGTCAATTGAAAAATCTGCGGCGGCGCGAATTCCTGCGCCGTGCTTCGGCGCTGGGCGTCGCCGGTGCCGCAGCACCCTGGGCTTTGAGTCTGGCTTCGATCGGCGATCAGTTCCTGGCCAGCAACGGCAATGCCACTTTTACCTGCATTAATGTATCGGGCAACGCGATTTTTATTGCCGGTCAACAAGTGGCGCAATACCATATGGCCAGCAGTGGTGCGGTCGCGATCAATGCGGTGACCAAACCGATGTACGGCTCGCAAGCTTGCGCCGATGCGATGCGCAGCTTGATCACTGCCGATCGCAGCCATTGGATGGAACAGGAACTGAACCGCGTGGTCAATCGGTCCGTGAACGCGCAAGCCGTCGTCTCGGGCGCGCTGGGCAGCCTGCCCGCGATGAGCACCGCTTTCGATGCGACCAACAGCCTGGCGATGCAACTGCAACTGGTGGCCCGGATGATTGCCGCACGCAGCAGTCTTGGCGCCAGCCGGCAGGTGTTCTTCGTCTCGATTGGCGGCTTCGATATGCATGATTTTCTGCCCGATCAGCATCCGGGTTTGCTCGGCGATGTCAGCGATGCACTGGGCAGCTTTTATGACGCCACCGTCGAGCTCGGCGTGGCCGATCGCGTGACTGCCTTCACCGCCTCGGACTTCGGCCGCACCTTGACCAGCAATGGCGATGGTTACGACCATGGCTGGGGCAGTCACCATTTCGTCCTTGGCGGCGCGGTCAAGGGCGGGCGTTTTTGGGGCCAGCTGCCTTCGGTCAGTGTCAACGGCCCGGACGATGTGGGGCAGGGCAGGTTGCTGCCTTCTACCTCGGTCGATCAGCTCGGCGCCACCCTGGCCAGTTGGATGGGGGTGTCGGCCAGCGACTTGCCGTCGGTGATGCCGCAGATCAGCAACTACAGCCTGCGCGATCTCGGCTTTTTCAGCTGAAACGGTCTCCACGTATCATCGGGGTCCTGCCTTCCCTGATCCCGAACCGATGACAATTGCGCGCCTGTTGGTTCTGATGATTTTGTTGACGCTGAATCGCGTCAATGCTGATGAGGCGCTGATCCAGCCGGAAGCAGCCAGTGGTTTGACGGCCAAGCCAGGCTGGTCCACTGAACATTTTGCAGTGGCTGCGGCCAATCCGCTGGCGGTCGAGGCCGGCTACCAGATCCTGAAGGCGGGCGGCACCGCACTCGACGCGGCGATCGCCGTGCAGATGGTGCTGACCCTGGTCGAGCCGCAGTCCAGCGGCATCGGCGGTGGCGCTTTCTTGATGCATTGGGACGGCAGCGCGATGCAGGCCTGGGATGGTCGCGAGACCGCGCCCGCTGCGGCCGAGCCGGCCATGTTCCTGCGTCAGGATGGCAAGCCCTTGACTGTGGCGCAGGCCATCGTCAGCGGGTTTTCGGTCGCGACACCTGGCGTTGTGGCGATGCTCGCCCAAGCCCATCATCAGCATGGTCGACTGCCCTGGTCTGCCTTGTTTCAGCCGGCGATCGAACTGGCTGACCGCGGCTTTCCGGTCAGTACGCGGCTGCACAAGTTACTCAGCGCTGAGCAAGCGCTGCGCCGCGATGCGCAGGCTGGCAGCTATTTCTATGACGCGCAGGGCCTGCCGCGTCCGGTCGGCTACTCATTGAAAAATCCGGCCTTGGCCGAGGTGCTGCGTGCCATTGCCCAAAAAGGCGCGGCAGCGTTTTACCTTGGCCCGGTTGCCGCCGACATCTCGCGGCGCGTGCGCGGCCATGCGAGGCCGGGAACGCTCAGCCAGGATGACCTGGCTGCCTACCAACCGATCCTCCGAGATGCCCTGTGTAGCGAATGGCTGCAGCGCTACCTGGTCTGCGGTTTTCCTCCACCATCGTCAGGCCATCTGACGATGATGCAGACCCTCAAGCTGATCGAGCTTCGGGGAGGTTTTTCCAGCCAAGCCAAACCATCCGACGGCCTGCCTGGCGTTTCCTGGCTGCACCAGTACACCGAAGCCTCGAGGCTGGCATTTGCCGATCGTGACCAGTACATTGCCGACCCGGCCTTCGTCACCGCACCGGCTGGCGATTGGCGCCATCTACTCAACGAGGCCTATCTGCAGCAGCGGGCGGCCTTGATCGGCACGCAGCGAATGAAGCAAGTCGCCGCTGGCAGGCCGCTGGGCGCACAACTGAGCCACGCAGCACAAGCTGAACAGGCTGAGTACGGCACTTCGCATATCAGCATCGTTGACGCGGATGGCAATGCCGTGGCGATGACCAGCAGTATCGAATCAGGCTTTGGTTCTCACATCATGAGCGATGGCGGTAGCGGTCTGGCCGGCGGCTTTTTACTCAACAACGAGATGACTGATTTCTCGATGTCGCCGACTGATGCCCAGGGCAAGCCAGTCGCGAACCGGGCCGAAGCGGGCAAGCGGCCGCGCTCAAGCATGAGTCCGACCTTGGTTTTCGAACTCGCTCCTGGAGCGAAGCGCCTGCTGATGAGCCTGGGTTCTCCGGGCGGACCCGCCATCATTTTTTACACCGCCAAGACGCTGATTGCCTCGTTGGCCTGGGGTGTGAATTTGCAGCGCGCGGTTGATCTGCCCAACTTTGGCAGTTTCTATGGCAGGACGGTGCTGGAAGAAGGTGGGTTTCCACCTGCCACTGCGGCCGGCTTGCGGGCGCTTGGGCACCAAGTTATCGAAACCGAGCTGCCCAGCGGTGTCCATGCGATCCAGCGCCAAGGCCGTGGCTGGTTTGGTGCTGCGGACCCGCGCCGAGAGGGTATCGTCAAAGGCGATTAGATGAATGCAGCAGAATTCCCACGATCTGCTGGTTCAAAACTCAGGCTCAAGTTCAGTCATCCGGCGTCGGCCTGCAGGTACGCCAGTTCCTCTGCGCTAAAACCGGCGGCCTTTCGCGCTTCCAGATTGAAAGGTTTACGCAGCCTGGGTGCGGCGAATCGCTTGGCCAGCTCGGGGTAAATGCCGACCGGATCAAGGCCACGTTCGCGGCAGAGATTGCGATACCAGCGGTTGCCGATCTCGACATGGCCAATCTCGTCACGCAGGATGATGTCGAGGATTTCGACCGCGCGCAGATCCCCCGCGCGCGCCAGTTTGGCCTGCAGCGGTGGCGTGGCGTCAAGTCCGCGTGCCTCCAATGTTCTCGGCACCAGCGCCATGCGTGCCAACAGGTCACCGGCGGTGCGCTCGGCCATGGCCCACAGGCCGTCATGGGCGTCAAAGTCCCCATAGACATGACCGAGGCTTTGCAAGTGCTGATGTAGCAGGCTGAAATGCAGGGCTTCTTCGGCGGCCACTTTCAGCCAGTCGAGATAGAACTCGCGCGGCATGTTGGCAAAGCGCCAGACCACGTCGAGCGCCAGATTGATCGCATTGAATTCGATATGCGCGATCGCGTGCATCAGCGCGGCGCGTCCTTCCAGGGTGAACGGCGAGCGGTTCGGCACCTGCAGCGCCGGCAGCAACAGCGGCTTTGGCGGCCTACCTGGCAGCCCATCGGGTGCAACAAACTGCCGGGCCGGGTCCAAGGCCAGCCCGGCCAGGACTTCGGCGTAAAGCTTGGCTGCAGCGCTGACTTTTTCTGCCGGGTCGGTGAAGCAAAGGACTTGCAGCGCACGCGAACGGGTTTCCATCATCTCTGTCTTCCCAGGCTGGATGCAAAGCGTTTTATTGTGCACCGCTAAACTGCATTGATTTGTGCTGGAGCAGCAATGGCAATTTATCAATTGGACGAGCGGATCCCTGAAGTCGACGCGTCGGCTTGGGTCGCCGATAGCGCGCAGGTCATCGGCAGCGTGCATCTGGCTGAAGATGTCAGTATCTGGTTCAACACGGTGCTGCGCGGCGACAACGACTTGTTGACGATCGGCCGAGGCACCAACATCCAGGACTGCTCGGTCCTGCATGCTGACAAGGGATTTCCGCTGCGGCTTGGCGAAGGGGTTTCGGTCGGGCATCAGGTGATGCTGCATGGCTGCACCGTAGGAGACCATTCCTTGATCGGCATCGGCGCCGTGGTGCTGAATGGCGCCGTCATCGGCAAGCATTGCCTGGTTGGCGCTGGTGCTTTGGTGACCGAAGGCAAGGTTTTCCCCGACGGCTCGCTGATCGTCGGCAGCCCGGCCAAAGTCGTGCGCGAGCTGACGCCTGAGCAAATCGCCGGACTGCAGTCGATTGCAGGGCACTATGTCGTGAATTCGCGTCGCTACCAGGCTGGATTGAAGAAGATCAGTGAATGAGCGAGCTGCATAAATTCCTGTTTGAAGGGCTGCCGGTGCGCGGCCTGCTGGTTCGGCTGACTGACAGCTGGCGCGAGGTCTTGAAGCGGCGCGAGTCGATCGGCGCTCATCCGCCTGAACTGCGGGCGCTGCTCGGCGAAATGGCAGCCGCTGCGGTGTTGATGCAGTCGAACATCAAATTCAACGGGGCCTTGATCTTGCAGGTATTCGGCGACGGGCCGGTCAAACTGGCGGTGGCCGAAGTGCAACCCGACCTCAGCTTTCGCGCCACCGCCAAGCTGATCGGCGAGGTGCCCGTCGGTGCACAGCTTGAGGCGATGCTGAACCTGCATGGTCAGGGCCGCTGTGCGATCACGCTGGACCCGAAGGATCGTCTGCCAGGTCAGCATCCTTACCAGGGCGTGGTGCCGTTGCATGGCGATCAGCGCGAGCCGCTGCAAAAACTCTCCGAGGTGCTCGAACATTACATGTTGCAGTCCGAGCAACTCGACACCCGGTTGGTATTGGCTGCCAATGACGAGATCGCTGCCGGATTGCTGATCCAGCGCATGCCGGTGCAGGGCGAGGCTAATCTGGAAGGTAAATCTGCGCGCAATGAGGACGACATCGGTTTGTCCGATGCCTTCAACCGGATTGCCATCCTGAGCGAGACGCTGAAGCCTGAAGAGCTGCTGGGGCTTGATGCCCAGACCATCTTGCGGCGTCTTTTCTGGGAAGAACCGGTGCGTTGTTTTGAGCCACGGGTACCCAAGTTTGCCTGCAACTGTTCACGTGAGCGCGTCGGGCAGATGCTCAAGGGGCTGGGCCGTGAAGAGATCGACAGCGTACTGGCTGAGCGCGGCGATGTGGAAATCGGCTGCGAATTCTGCGGTCTGCAATATCACTTCGATCCGGTTGACATCGGCGCGCTGTTCGCCCCCGAACTGGCAAGACCGGGTGGCAGCGATAGGGTGCAGTGACCGACTTTACTGGCAGATTCGGGCTCAGCCGGCGCAGGGGTTAAAATGCGCGATCTTCAACGAGGGAGCGGTTGCCAAACAATGATCAGGATAGCCATCGTCGATGACAATGCCATCATTCGAGCCGGCTTGCGCCAGTTCTTTTCCGAACACGCCGATTTTGAGGTGACTGCCGAGGCAGTCAATGGTCATGAGGCACTTGATATTGTCCGGCGCGGCGAAGTCGATGTGCTGTTGCTCGACTTGTCGATGCCTGACCAGAGTGGCGTCGATGCGCTCGTAACGATCAAGTCGGCGGCACCCGATCTGCCGGTAGTGATTCTCAGCGGATTTCCTGAAGCCCATTACGCCAACGCGATGATGCGGCGTGGTGCCAGTGCTTATCTGAACAAGGACTGCGACCCCGAGGAAATCGTCAAAGCGATACGCTTTGTGCATCGTGGCCGCCATATGACCAACGTCATCAAACCGATCAATGCCGGTGGTGATCGCCAGTTCGAAAAGCCAGGGTCGGTCCGACCGGGTTGGCCTGGACGCAAATGGTGATCGGTCGGTCGCGCTGAGCTGAGCTCAGGCCGCAGCCGATTCAGGTATTACCGCCATCAGGCTGGTGCCGCGACCTGGTGACGATTGCAGGTTCAAGTTGCCGCCTTCGGCTTCGACCCGAAAGCGCATGCCCAGCAGACCATAGGCGCCGCCACGGATCGTCTGGCTGTCGAAACCGACGCCATCGTCGCGCACCAGCATCTCGACCTGACCCGCAGTTGCGGTCATGCTCACCCACACCTGCTTTGCCTGGGCATATTTGGTGATGTTGGTGATCGCCTCTTGCACCAGTCGATAGACCATCAACTCGGCTGAGGCGGACAACTTGACCTCCTCAAGCGTGCAATAGACCTCGATGCCTGATTGGTCTGAAAACTCCTGAGTCAGTATTTCAAGCGTTGCGATCAAGCCGAGGTTGCTCAAGGTCGAAGGCCGCAGGTCTTCGATGATGCGTCGACCCATGGCGATACTGGAATTCAGCGTTTCGACCAGATGGGCCAGCCTTTCCAAGGCCTCGGGCGCGATGCCGGTGAGCCGCGACCGGATGCGCGCGGCATCGAGCTTGGCCGAAGTCAGCAAGGCGCCGAGTTCATCATGCAGATTGCGCGCCAGGCGGTTGCGTTCATCCTCGCGCGCCGTCTGCAAATGCTGGGTCAGTTCGGTCAGTTGCAGCGTGCGGTGGCTGACCTCTATTTCCAGCCCGTCTCGCTCATGCTGGATCGCGTTCTTCAGATTTTCCTGGTGCGCCATGATCACTCTGGACTGCCGCAGGTACAGGAAGATCCCGACCAGACTTAACAGGCTGAGCACGGTCATGCCGATGCGGCTGAAATTCAACGTCCGGTAAATATCGTCGCGGTTGCTCGCCGTTTCTTGGGTCGAGAGGCCCTGCAGTTCCACGATCTCGGCCCGGAGTTCGTCCATCGCTTGATTGCCGCTGCCATCATTGACGATCTTGATCGCCGCCTCAGCCTCGCCACGATCGAATGCTGAGATCGTCTGCGCCAGTTCGGCCAGTTTTATGTCTGAGGATCGGTGCATACGGCCAAGCAAAAGCGTGGCTTCCGCATTGTCGTCATGATCCCGATCAAGTGTGGGGAAGGCATCGGACACCTGTTTGAGACCGGCGACATAGGGCTGTAAAAATTCCTTCTTTCCGGTCAGCAGATAGCCCCGTTGGCCGGTTTCAGCGTTCAGCATGCCCTCGGTCAACTTCCAAGCATTCATCCGTTCAAGCTGAACTTGGCCCAATTCGCGCAGCGTCGCAGTGGCTTGCCAGTAACTGCCTTCGCTGAGCAGGACTACGGCCGCAGCAGCAATGCAAGCCAGCGTAAAGACCCACGAGTTGCGTTTATTCAGCCAGTCAGGGTTCATGAACAGTTCCCGGTGCAAAATACAGCAGTATCCACCACGGAAGGCGTGAATAAATCATGATTCGAATCGCTATTATCGACGACCACGCCATTGTCCGCGCAGGATTGCGCCAGTTCTTCGCCGACCAAACTGATTTTTCGGTTGTTGCTGAAGCGGCCAGCGGCCGTGAGGCGATCGAAATCGTGCGTCGCGGCGATGTCGATGTGATCGTGCTTGACATCGCGTTGCCTGACCAGAGTGGGGTTGAGACGCTGGCTGCCATCAAGGCTCGTGCGCCCGATCTGCCGGTGCTGATCTTTACCGGATACCCCGAGGCTCATTACGCGGTCAGTCTGCTGCGCCAGGGCGCCAGCGGTTACCTGAACAAGGACTGCGACCCGGAGGAAATCGTCAAAGCCATCCGTATCGTCAGTCGTGGGCGCAAGTACCTGACCGAATCCTTGGCCGACCGTCTCGCCAATGGCCTGCGGGAGGGCGGGAACACCCCCCCGCATGAGCAGTTGTCCGAGCGCGAGTTACAGGTGTTTTTGCGTCTGGCCAAGGGCGAAACGGTCAGCCATATGGCCAATGGCATGTCCTTGAGCGTCAAGACGATCAGCACTTACCGCAGTCGTGTGCTGGAAAAGTTGGCCCTCGTATCGAACAGCGAGTTGACCTACTACGCCTTGAAGAACGGCTTGATTCTCTAGTACGTCGTTGCGTCAATAAGCTTACGAATGAAATTGATGCGTTCGTTCGTCAGGCATGGCGCGAACCACAGCCATAGCGGTAGCGATGGCGAGGATTTGCAACACAGCATGGCGGACGAAGGCGCGATTTCATGTCAGTGGTTTGACGCAACGATGTACCAGTCAGCCCTTGGTGTCGGCACTCAGTTGGCGGCAATATTGGATCAGGCCGTCGATGTCGTGCGACTTGTCGAACACCTCGTCGGCGCCGAGTTGAAAGCATTTGCGGCGCATATCCTGGGTGGCGTAGTTGGTCAGCACCACCAGCTTCGGCGCTTCGGACAGTTCAGCGCCGGCCTGGATCACGCCAAGCCCTGATCCGGTTTTTAGAAAAATATCGATGATGACCAGGTCGACAGCGACGTCGGGTTGCCGCAACCACTGCACTGCGGTGCTTTCGTCCTCGGCCACGCCAATCACCTTGATCGGGGTGAGTTCCTCAAGCGTGGCGATCAAGTTTTCACGGATGACCAGGCTGTCTTCAACGATGTAGGTCTTGAGATGACTCATGGGCTACGTTCTTGCCTCGGCTTGATTCTGCAGCGCTGTCGTAGCCGGCGTTGCAGCGGGTTGAATGGAGATGGGATTAGCTGGACTGTGCCTTGGACTGAACTGAGACGCCATCGGTCTCAGTTCCATTTCAATGTAGGAAAAAGCCTACAGGGACTTGGCGTTTGCGCCCGGGTTTGCTCAGCGCAGTTGCCAAGGCCGTTCGGGCGGGTATTCGACGCTCTGCGAAGTCCGAAAGACCCGGTCATCCTTGAAATGGACATTGAAGCGCAGCAGGTAGCCGCTCTGGTCGGGGGCAACGTTCCAGTCCCAGACATCCTCCTGGCTGAGGCTGAAACTGACCCGGGTGCGCTCGCGGCCCAGCGTCCGGCTGACCTGATCCGGCGTCATGCCCGGCTCGATGCGCAGCCGATTGGCCTCGGTCAAGGTATCTTCAACGCTGCGAACCTTGTCGTCGGCGCCCAGTTTGACCATGTAGCAGGTCTGGCCTAGCGGTTGCGATGAATATTCAAGCGTTCTGCCGCCATCGCTGTCGGCCCAGATGCGCGATGGTTTGCCATAGATTTTGAGGACATCGGCGCCCAGACTTTGGCCCGGGACGATCTGTCGTTCCATGCTGATGCAGCCAGCCAGGCCAAGGCTGAGCAGCAGCAGGGCAAGGCGAAAGATCATCAGGCGGCATAGGGCCATGGCGGATTCCTCGGGTTCGATTCAAGGGGTCAGGCCCGCAGCATCCCATCTTCGGCCCGACTTGCCAAGCCTTCTGACGCCGTCCCTTGCAGCGGGGACAACAGCTTGACCATCCTTGTCTGAACTGAGACCGTCCGGTCACGGCATTGCTCGCGCCTCCGCGCTGCATCCGACTCAATTCCCTTTGGAGGTTGGCAATGGCGGATTCAAAAGGCAATGGTTTCCCTTGGGCTGGTGTGGCGGTTTTGGCCGCATTCGTCGGCAGTACGCAGTTGGTACCGCATGCTTTCGATCAGCTCAGGCCGCCTGAAAAGGAGCGCGCTCAAGATACCCCGAACGCAAAACTGGAAGTTGATGCCAGGCTTTGGGAGGATCCATTCGTCGCCTTGCGACGCTTCCAAGCCGCACAAGAAAAACTCTGTGAAAAGCTGAAGAAGCAACGGGGTGAAACTACCCCCTGTCCGGTGGATTTGGATGCTTCCCAAAAACCTGCGGTGCTTAGCGGTTTGCTCGATGACAACAAGGACGGCGACTTGAGCGAATCGCTGGTCGTACTGGCGATGGTGCCGGGCAACCCTTTTGTCGGTGCCGAAGAAGCTCGCAGGCGTCTGCGCTACGCGGTTCTGGCCGGACTGCAAGCCAAGGGCTATGTGCCCGACAACGCCGAACGCATTGGCTTGCTTAATTTTGACATCAATTTTCTAAAAAGCGGATGCAAAAAACTTTTTAAAGCCAAGGCTGTGAGTACTGCAACTCCAGTGGCTCCGCCTGCTTCCCAGGTTGCGGGCGATGAAGTCTCGGCTAAAGGGGTCAGAACAAGGGACTGTGATCCAAATATTGGCAAACCATGGGAGAAAAATGAGAAAGATTTCAAGCCGCTTTCCACGCTTGCCGATAGGAATTTCAATGTTCCATTTGAAATGCTGACGAAGCAGGGCAGTTATCGCGAAACCGATTTTGTGGGTGAGACAGAATATTTTGAAAAAGTGGCCCTGCTCTGGGTCGATGAAACGGCATTGCCAGAGTCCAAGCTAGATTCGCTTGCTCGCATGTTGAACTTGATGTTCGGACCGCAAGTCGTGCATTCGAATCGCGACAAAAACAAGGAGAGTCCAAATAGCTGTGCCAGGAGCGACAAGACCGTGCCCAAACTGGCCGTCATCGGCCCCTCTTCCACCGATGCATTGCGTACCCTGGTGAAGGACCTGCGCAAAGCCAGTAAGGACTATCCGGCATTCGTTGATGATTTCAATGTGAAAGCGCCGTTTGAGCTGGAATGCGGCCATCCCGCGAGGCAAGGTTATCGATTGCTGGCTGGCGCAAAAATCCTTAATGCCGGCTCCACGGCAGCCGACGGTATGCTCGATGTTTTGAATGAGCAGAAGGTCGCGGGCTTCCTGAATGAACAATTCAACCGGATCCTGGGCGACAAACGTCCGTTGAAAATAAATTTTCAACGCACCATCACGACCGATACCGAACTGATCAAACGTCTGGTCAAGGAATTGCATCTTCGTCTACCGAACGAACACAAACGTCGAATCGTTGTGCTTGCCGAACGCGATTCGACTTATTCACAATTGCTGGTCAAGGAATTGGCGTATAGGCTGAAAGATTCCCCTCACCTGACCCTGAAACCGTTTTATTTTTTTCGCGGCATCGATGGCGTGACTACGCTGGAGTCCGGGCAGGATGAAAAGGACAAGGACAAGGACAAGGACAAGCCAAGAAGCAGAGGCAAACCAGACATCGTTTTGGAATGGCCGGAAAGCCGGGACCAGCTTGACTATTTGCGTCGTCAAGCCCAATCCTTGAAGTCCAATGAACCGCAGGATGCTGACGGCCCGATCGGCGCCATCGGGATTTTCGGCAACGATGTACATGACAAATTACTCGTTTTGGAGGCCATGCACTACAGCTTTACCGACAAGGTGTTCTTCACCACGGACCTGGATGTTCGCTATTTGCAACCACAGGTTCAGAAGTTCACCCGCAATCTGATCGTCGCGAGCAGCCTGCCGCTGGAGTTTTACCAGCCGCGAGCAGGTAATCTAGATCTGCAAGCCGGCACTCCGCCATTCCGTGACGTATATCAGGCCTCAACTTACCTGGCAGCACGACGGGCCGCTTGCCGGACTTCAAAATGCACGGACGATGAGGTTGCGGCAGCCAAGTCCGCACTTGACGAACCCTCTGTGTATGAAATCGGCCGCAATGGCGCCGTGCCCCTGGGCGGCTATGCCTTCACCGAGCGCCCGGTGCAGGCTGCCTTGGCACGCGCCTTGGTAGCCGGGCTGATTGTCCTGTTGATGCTGGGTGGCTTGCTGATCTGGCCTTCGACCCCGACGATCAAGGAAGTCCGCAGCGGCTTCCTGAACTATCCGCCGCCGGCGGCCTCAATGACCTTGCCTGGCATTCTGCTGATCGCGCTCTATTCAGCGGTGGCTGCCTATGTGATTTGCTCGCTGATCGAATTCGTCAATCCCCGGCAGGTCAGTTTCCTGCAAACGCTGCTGCTATCCGTGTTGTCGGGTTTTGGCGCATTGCTGGCGGTCATGGCGACCTTGTTGACGCGTCAGGCACCCAGCAGCAAGGCGGCGAGCGGTATCGACGGTCTGCATGCCGGCTTGCTGTTGTTGGTGGCTCTGGCCTGGGTCTGGGTGGCATGGCCAGGCTTAAGCCGGCCGGCATGCATCGATTGTGAACCGGTCACCTGGCTGGACGGAATCAGCGCCTGGCCATCGCATTTGATCCATTTGTTCGCCTTGATGGTGATTCTCTGCGCGATGGACTTTGCCTGGTTCAAGACCCTGCGTCGGCGCAAAGTGGATTCAGACTGGCTGTTCTTGGGCTTGAAAGAAACCTTGCCGCGTCGTTCGATGTCACGGTCGAAGGTTCGTGGACTGTGGCAGGAATGGCTTAAGCGCATCAGCATTGTGAACTGGAAACGCCGGCCGGGAACCAGCCATCGATTCATGCTCTTGTGGCTGCAATATGGGAGCCGCGGCGAGAGTGGTCCGCGTGCGCTGCGCACTGCAATGATGTATGGCTTTACCGTTCTGCTGATTGGCACCTTGTTCTTTGCCTTGAATGACGGTCAGGTGCCGATGGTGCCGGTACGTGGCGCCGAACATCGGCAACTGGTGCAGGCGACGCTGTATGCGATCTTGTTGCTATTGCCGCTACTGGTGGCCGCCGTCGCTGATGCCACCTTGCTATTGTGCAGCTTCATCGGCCATCTGAATGCAGGCCGCACGGTCTATCCGATCAGTACCATCCGTCATTTTTCCGCCGCGTTCGGGGCCAGGGATTTCAAGACTTGGCAGCTTCGATTTCAGGCCTTGCCCGAAGATCGTGGGTTCAAAGGCGGGCCGGCCTGCCATAGTCTGCTTGACGATTGGCTTGATGTGCAGGTGGTGGCGCGGCGTACCGAATTGATCTCCGGCTTGGTGATTGGCCCCTTTGTCGTGCTGGCGCTGTTGGTGGTGGCGCGCAGTTCATTGTTCGACAATTGGTCCTTGACACCTGCGATCGCGATTTCTGTCTGCATCTATCTGGGTTGGCTGATCGTGCTGGCTGCGCTGCTCAAACTGGCCGCTGAAAACACCAGACGCCGCGCCTTGAGTAGCATGAATGCCGATTTGCAATGGCTGTGTGGCCAAAAGAATGCTGATCTGGCTCAGTTGGTCGAACCGTTCAAACGTCTGATCACCTCAGTCGAGAACAATCAAACTGGCGCGTTTGCCGGTCTGTTCGATCAGCCGCTGCTGAAGGCATTGCTGGTGCCGCTTGGCGGGGCGAGTGGCACCCAATTGTTCGAGCGCTTGTTGCAGGGCCAATGAGTCAGGCAGCCGGCCAGACAGGGTTTGCATCAACGATTTGTCGCCAGGCAAGGCCGGATTTGTTCCGATGGACCAGAATACATGCAATGGTCTCAGCCAATGGCGCAATGCCTGAAAGGATCAATTGATGCATATCGGTATCCTCACGGGCGGCGGCGACTGCCCCGGATTGAACGCGGTGATTCGTGCGGTAACACTGGCGCTGATCAATGAATGCGGGGCTCGCGTCACCGGCATCGAGCGTGGTTTTCTCGGACTGGTCGAGCGCCAGGTCAGGCCGCTCGATGCTGCTGCGGTCAGCGGTATCCTGGCGCAGGGTGGCACGATTCTGGGCACCCACAACCGCTGTGACCCCTTCCATTACTTTGGCGAGAACGGTGCCGATGTTTCGCTTCGAGCCATTGCTTTTGCGCATGAACTCGGACTTGACGCGCTGGTCGTGATCGGTGGTGATGGCACGATGGCGATTGCGGACCGTTTGGGTCGCCTCGGCTTGCCGGTGGTCGGCGTGCCCAAGACGATCGACAACGATCTGTATCTGACCGACCGAACCTTCGGCTTCGACAGCGCGGTCGCCGTCGTGGCTGAGTCGCTGGACCGCCTGGAAACCACCGCGCGCAGCCATGGACGGGTGATGATTGCCGAAACGATGGGTCGCTACGCCGGTTGGATAGCGCTCGAAGCCGGCATCGCTGGTGGCGCCGATGTGATCCTGATCCCTGAGTTGCCTTATCGGGTCGAGGTGGTCGCCGCCTTATGTCGGCAAAGGCAGAGTCAGCCTGGACATACCTTGATCTGCATCGCCGAAGGCGCGCATCCAGTTGATACCGGGCAGGTGGTGGCGAGCCGATTGGCTGATAGCCCCGATCCGATCCGTCTCGGCGGTGTCGGAGCGTTGCTGGCTCAGCAATTGCAGCCTTTTTTGGAGAGTGAAGTCCGCACGACCCTGCTCGGCCATGTACAGCGCGGCGGTTCGCCGACTGCGTTTGACCGTGTTCTGGCAACGCAATTCGGTTGGGAGGCGGCGCAACTGGTCAAGCAGGGGCGCTTCGGCCGCATGGTGGCGCTGCAACGTGCGTCCTGTACCAGTGTGCCGATTTCCGAGGTGGCGGGGCGCAATCGTCTGGTGCCGCCGGAGCATGATTTGCTGCAGGCTGCGCGCAGCCTGGGGGTGTCGCTGGGCAGCTGAGAAGGCTCAGCTGCTGCTCCGATGGAATTCGATGGCTGGCAACAGGACCTGCAGCGCAACATTTACCCTGGACTGACCCTGGCCAGCAATCAGGTGCCACCTCAGATCAGCACCAGATAGCGCAGTGCGGATCGACGCATCGACCGGGCCGCGCACATGCGCACCATCTCGCTGCAAGCCGTCGGGAATCCACGGCAGGTCAATGGCGGTCAGCAAAGTGACCGCACAGCGCCGGTGGAAGGCCAAGCCGGACGCGAGCAATGATTCGTCCTGGAACAGCAGCTGGCTGTAGACGGCTGTCATCAAGGCGGTCGTGTCGCACAGGACCAGATCGTGGCAAAGTGCTGCTGCGTCGATCTGCTCGGTCTGGGTGCGGGCAATGGCGGGTTGTTCATGGGCTTGCGGCGTGCGGCTCGCGGCAACGCACCAGTCGCGCAGGACTTCGGGTACCACTGCGCAGCTCAAGCCTGTGGCGGAAGCGAGTTGCAGGCTCAGGCTTTGAGCCAAATCGGTCTTGCCGGTGCTCTCGGCACCGACGATCGCGATCAAGATCCCGGCCATCAATGCTCAGGCCGTTGCAGCCTGCGGCTGACGTTGCCAGGCTCGCCAGCCCGCCACCGACATCGGGATGAACACCGCATAAAGCAGCACGGTCAGCCAGTAACCCTTGAAGGCAAACAGGCTCACGCTGACGACGTTGACCACAATCCAGACGGCCCAGTTTTCCTGGTATTTGCGTCCCAGCAACCATTGACCCAGCAGACTGGCAACAGTCGGAAACGCGTCCCAGAAGGGCAGGTTGGAGTCGGTGTATTGCTTGAGGAACAATCCCAACGCAGGCCAGGCCAGCAGGGTCACGGTCAAGGCGATGATCAATCCACGCAGACTCAGGCGCCGCACCTGCAAGGCCCGACCGTCGTCGCTGCGTCCGCGCAGCCATTGCCACCAACCCCATAAAGCCAGACTGGCAAAAAGCAGTTGCAGCGAGGCCTCGCCATACAGCTTGCCATCCCAGAACAGCCAGAAATAGAGCAGCGAGCTGAGCAAGGCCAAAGGCCAGGCGAGCACCTGCACGCGCATATTGCAGACCACCATCCAGACCGACAGCGAGACTGCAATCAGCTCGGTCCAGGTGACCATGCCACCCGCCAAGGCAAAAGCTGGTTGCAGCAGCAGCGATTGATCCAGCCAGGTCAGCGCCATGAGCCTAGAACTGCTGGTTTCAGTGGCGCACCTGCACGTAGATTTCGTCGGGTTTGACCATGCCGAGCTCGAGGCGTGCTTTCTCCTCGACCATCTCCAGCCCTTCGCGCAGATCGACCAACTCGGCTTCGAGTTGGGCATTGCGCGCACGCGCCTGTTCGTTGGCGGCCTGAACCTGTGCCAACTCGGCGCTCAAATGCCCCCCGCGCGGCAAGCTGCCCTTGCCGAGCCAGAGCTGGGCTTGGATCATCAGGAGGAATGCAGCCAGGATCAGGGCGATGACTTTCACTTGCCGATCTCAGTGAAGTTGAAACTCAGCGCAGATTGTAAAAGGCGCGCCGGCCGGGATAGGACGCAATGTTGCCGAGGTCTTCTTCGATGCGCAGCAACTGGTTGTACTTGGCCATGCGGTCTGAACGACTCAGGGAGCCGGTCTTGATCTGGCCAACGTTGGTGCCGACGGCGATGTCGGCAATCGTCGAGTCCTCGGTCTCGCCCGAGCGGTGCGAGATCACGCAGGTATAGCCCGCGCGCTTGGCCATCTCGATGGCAGCAAAGGTTTCGGTCAAGGTGCCGATCTGGTTGATCTTGATCAGGATCGAATTGGCGATGCCCTTGTCGATGCCTTCCTGCAGGATCTTCGTGTTGGTGACGAACAGGTCATCACCGACCAACTGGACTTTCTTGCCCATGCGTTCGGTCAGATGTTTCCAGCCGTCCCAGTCGCCCTCGGCCATGCCGTCCTCGATCGAGATGATCGGGTATTTGTCAGCCCAGGTGGCCAGCATGTCGGTCCAGGCGGGTGCCGACAAAGTCAAACCCTCGGCGCCGAGCACATAGTGGCCGTCTTTGTAGAACTCGCTCGCAGCGCAGTCCAGGCCCAGCGCGATCTGCTCGCCCGCGGTGTAACCGGCCTTGTCGATCGCTTCGAGGATCAACTGGATCGCCGCTTCATGGCCGGCTAGGCTCGGCGCAAAACCGCCTTCGTCACCGACCGCCGTGCTCATGCCGCGGTCGTTGATGATCTTCTTCAACGCGTGGAAGACTTCGGCGCCATAACGGATGGCTTCACGGAAGGTCGGCGCACCAACCGGGATGATCATCAATTCCTGCAGGTCGAGGCCGTTGTTGGCATGCGCGCCGCCGTTGATCACATTCATCATCGGCACCGGCAATTGCATCGCGCCTGAACCGCCGAAATAGCGGTACAGCGGAAGGCCGGATTCTTCGGCTGCGGCCCTGGCGACTGCCATCGAGACCGCCAGCGTTGCATTGGCGCCCAGGCGGGCCTTGTTCTCGGTGCCGTCAAGGTCGATCAGCGTCCGGTCTAGAAAAGCCTGCTCCGAAGCGTCCAGACCGAGCACGGCCTCAGAAATTTCGTTGTTGACATGTTCGACAGCGCGCAAGACGCCACGGCCGAGATAACGACTTTTGTCGCCGTCACGCAACTCGATCGCTTCGCGCGATCCGGTCGATGCGCCCGAGGGCACTGCAGCACGGCCCATCACGCCTGATTCAAGCAGCACGTCGCATTCGACGGTAGGGTTGCCGCGGCTGTCGAGTATTTCGCGGCCGACGATGTCAACAATGGCACTCATTTTTATCTCCGGATAGTCATTGGGCCTGCCGGCGCATCGGACTTGCAGACCTTTGCGTAGCAAGGGCCTGAGGATGCAGCCTGAGATGGTACTCAGCAGGAAAAATCATTTTGCAAAAAAGGGATCAGCAACTGAAGTCGTTTTCAAGCAGGGCCTGGCTCTTGATCACGCGGTCAATCGCAACCAGTTGCTCAAGCAAGGCTCGCATATGTTTCAAGGGTACTGCGTTCGGGCCATCTGACATCGCATTGGCCGGATCCGGATGGGTTTCCATGAACAGGCCGCCGATCCCGACCGCCACCGCAGCGCGCGCCAGCACCGGCACGAATTCGCGTTGACCGCCCGAGCTCGCACCGTTGCCGCCGGGCAACTGCACGCTGTGGGTGGCGTCGAACACCACGGGTGCGCCGGTCTGGCGCATGATCGCCAGCGAGCGCATGTCAGAGACCAGATTGTTGTAACCAAAGCTGGCGCCGCGCTCGCAGGCGAAGAAGCGGTCTTCGCTCAGCCCGGCTTCACGCGCTGCGGCACGCGCCTTAGCGATCACGTGGACCATGTCGCCGGGAGCGAGGAACTGGCCTTTCTTGATGTTCACCGGCAGGCCTGACTGAGCCACGGCGCGGATGAAGTCGGTCTGCCGGCACAGGAAGGCCGGAGTCTGCAGCATGTCGACGACGGCCGCGACCGCTGGAATTTCGGCTTCGCTGTGCACATCGGTCAATATCGGCAGGTGCAGTTCACGTTTCACCTTGGCAAGGATTTCCAGCCCGGCAGTCATGCCAGGACCGCGGAATGAGATGCCCGAACTGCGGTTGGCTTTGTCGTAGCTGGATTTGAAGATGAAAGGAATGCCGAGTTCGGTGGTGATTTCCTTCAAGCGCCCGGCAACTTCCATCTGCAAGCCTTCCGACTCGACGACGCAGGGACCGGCAATCAAAAAGAAGGGCTTGTCCAGCCCGACTTCAAAGCCGCAAACATTCATGCTCGGTTCGCTTTCAAACGGTGTTCCAGGGCCGCCTTGATATAGGCGATGAACAGCGGGTGGCCGTCCCAGGGGGTTGACTTGAATTCAGGATGGAACTGCACGCCGACAAACCACGGATGTACAGCCCTTGGCAGTTCGACGATTTCGGTCAGTTTCTCTCGCTGCGTGATCGCCGAAATGACCAGACCGGCATGCTGCAACCGGTCCAGGTACAACTCGTTGGCTTCATAGCGGTGCCGATGGCGTTCAGTCACAACCTTGCCGTAGATCTCGAAGGCCAATGTGCCAGGCACCACGTCCGAGCTCTGCGCGCCCAAGCGCATCGTGCCGCCCATTGCCGATTTTTCATCGCGTTTCTGGATATTGCCTTCAGCATCCTGCCATTCGTCGATCAAGGCAATCACCGGATGCGGGGATGCGGCTTCGAATTCAGTCGAATTCGCGCCTTCCAACCCGGCCATATGGCGTGCATATTCGATCGTCGCGACCTGCATTCCCAGGCAGATGCCGAGGTAGGGGATTTTCTGTTCGCGCGCAAACTGGGCCGCCAGAATTTTGCCTTCGACGCCGCGTTTGCCGAATCCGCCCGGCACCAGAATGCCGTCGTATTGGCCGAGTTGGGCGATGTTGTCGCTGTTGAGCAATTCGGAGTCGATATATTCGATCTTGATCCGCGCATGGTTGTGGATGCCGGCATGGCGCAGCGCCTCGTTCAGGGATTTGTACGAATCCGAGAGTTCGGTGTACTTGCCGCACATCGCAATCGTCACATCCTTGGAAGGGTTTTCCACCTCATGCACCAACTTGTCCCAGCGAGTCAGGTCAGCCGACCTGGTGTTGAGTTGCAGCTTGGTGCAGATCAGTTGGTCCAGACCCTGTTCATGCAGCATGCGCGGCACTTTGTAGATCGTGTCGACGTCCCACATCGAGATCACGCCGTATTCGGGCACATTGGTGAAGAGCGAGATTTTTTCGCGTTCATCGCTGGGAATGCGGCGGTCGGCCCGGCACAGCAAGGCATCGGGCTGAATGCCGATTTCACGCAGTTTTTGTACCGTGTGCTGAGTCGGCTTGGTCTTCAGTTCACCGGCAGCAGCGATCCAGGGCACATAAGTCAGGTGCACGAAAGCGACTTTGTTCGGGCCGGCTTTCAGGCTCATCTGGCGCGCGGCTTCAAGGAAGGGCAGCGATTCAATGTCGCCGACCGTGCCGCCGATCTCGACAATCGCCACGTCGACTGCTTCCGGTGTGCCGTGGCCTGCACCGCGACGCACATAGTCCTGGATTTCATTGGTGATATGCGGGATCACCTGCACGGTCTTGCCCAGGTAGTCGCCGCGGCGCTCTTTCTCCAGCACCGACATATAGATCTGCCCGGTGGTGAAGTTGTTGCTGCGTTTCATCCTTGTGGTGATGAACCGCTCGTAATGACCCAGGTCCAGATCGGTCTCGGCGCCGTCTTCGGTGACAAATACTTCACCGTGCTGGAACGGTGACATCGTGCCGGGGTCGACATTGATGTAGGGATCCAGCTTAATCAAGGTGACCTTGAGGCCGCGCGATTCGAGGATGGCAGCCAGTGAGGCCGACGCAATGCCCTTGCCTAGCGAGGACACCACACCGCCTGTTACGTAGACATACTTGGTCATTTCGAGCAGCGATCAGGAACGCTGTGGTGATAAAACGTGAGTATAACGAGGGAGCTCGCTCATCGAGTCGGCTCGGCCTGCATCGATTCAAACATTTGCAGCACCAGCGCCGCGGTGGCGTCGGGGCGTTCGAACGGAAACAGATGCGAGCCCTCAAACCAGACAAAATTCTTCTTCGCCAATGCTTTCGATCCGATCACGCCAGCCATACGCAACTCCTTCGACCTTGTGCCAGCGATGAAACCGACCTTGCAGCGCACCGGGTGTCGGCGCAGCATGCTGGCCAGATGATGGGGCAAGGTGTTGTAGATCCGGGTTTCGACTTCACGCCGGAAGGTCAGCTGAGTCTTGTCGCCCTGTTCCTCGAAACCGCTGTCGACATAGTCCTGGAGCACACGGGGATCCCAGCGGGCGAACTTGCGCTTGGACGCGAAATGCGCCAGCACGGCCGTCCGATCCGGCCAATCATGGCGGCGCCGGCTTGATATGCGACCGGGCGAGATACGCGCTATCAAGCGCATGGCCTTGGCCATCTGCAGGCTGTGCGCACGCCAACCGGTGACTACCGGAGAGTCGATGAGTAGCAGACCTTGCACCAGATCCGGCCGGCGGCTGGATACCAGCAAGCTCAGCAAGCCGCCGAGCGAATGGCCAGCCAGCAGCACCGGGCCTGCGACAGGCATTGCGGGCCTGACCTCGCGTTCGATGAAATGGATCAACTGGTCGCGCAGATGTGGCCAGTTGCTGGTCACCGGGTAAGCCGGATCATGGCCGAAGCGGGGTAGGGCAAAGACCTGCCAACCGGCCTTGCGCCAGGCTTCGAACAAGACCCGGTAGCAGCCTGCGGGAAAACCGTTGGCATGTGAAAAGACGATGGTTCCGCTCATCGCAGACTCTTCAATCGATAGACCAGTTCGAGTGCCTCTTTGGGGCTGAGAACATCCGGGTCGACGGCGTCGAAGGCCTCGAGCAACGGGCTGACGGGCTCGGGGACGAAGGTCGATGGAGGTGGGGCGAACAAGTCGATCTGCGCTTGCTGCTCGCTCGCCCTGGCTTCCAGCGCTTCGAGGGTGGCGCGCGCCTGACGCACCAGACTGGCCGGCATGCCCGCTAGACGAGCCACCTGCACGCCGTAGCTTCGGCTCGCCGGCCCGGGCTGGATTTCATGCAGGAAGACGATGTTGTCGCCGCTCTCGACCGCGCCGACATGGCAATTGACTGCCAAAGCATGGCGGGCCGGGAATTCGGTCAACTCGAAGTAGTGGGTGGCGAATAGCGTGAACGCGCGGGTCTTGTCGTGCAGATGGCTGGCGACCGCACCGGCCAGAGCCAGTCCGTCAAAGGTCGAGGTGCCGCGCCCGATTTCGTCCATCAGCACCAGCGACTGTTCGGTCGCACTGTGCAGAATCGCTGCGCCTTCGGTCATCTCGAGCATGAAAGTCGACTGGGCGTTGGCCAGATCGTCGGCAGCGCCGATGCGGGTGTGGATCGCGTCCATTGGGCCGAGTCGGCAGGCTGTTGCCGGCACGAAGGAGCCGATCGCGGCGAGCAGGCTGATCAGCGCCACCTGGCGCATGAAGGTGCTCTTGCCACCCATATTCGGGCCGGTAATCACTGCGAAACGGGTGCGCGCATCAAAGCGGCAATCATTGGCCATGAACTCGCCGCTGCCGAGCTCGCGCAAGCGCGCTTCAACGACCGGGTGGCGTCCGGCGGTGATCGAAATGCAGGGATGGTTGACGAATTCGGGTCTGCACCAGCCGAGCGTGGCCGCGCGCTCGGCCAGCGCAGCCAGCGCATCCAGACTCGCCAAAGCTCGCCCGAGCATTGTCAAAGGCTGCAATGCTTCGACCAATTCGTCGAGCACCAGCTCATACAACAACTTCTCGCGTGCCAGGCCGCGTTCCTGCGCGGACAAGGCTTTGTCTTCGAAGGTTTTCAATTCGGGCGTGATGTAGCGCTCGGCGTTCTTCAAGGTCTGGCGCCGTTGGTAGTCGGGCGGCACGCGGTCAATGCCGCTGCTGGTCACTTCGATGTAAAAGCCGTGCACCCGGTTGTATTGGACGCGCAGATTGGCAATGCCGGTGCGAGCCCTTTCGCGCGTTTCCAACTCGAGCAGGAAGGCGTCACAGTTATCCTGGATTGCCCGCAATTCATCCAGTTCGGCGTCAAAGCCGGCGGCGATCACGCCGCCATCGCGAACCAGCACCGCAGGCAATTCGGCGATCGAGTGGCGCAGCAATTCTTCGATATGCGGCGAGGCGCGCAGACCAGCAGCCAGGCTGTCGAGCAAGCCGCTGCCCTCGGGCAGGGTCTGTTGTACGGCTGGCAAGGCCTGCAGAGTGGCGCAAAGAGCGGCCAGTTCGCGCGGGCGGACTTGGCGCAGCGCGATGCGCGCGGCGATTCGTTCGACATCGGCAATGCCTCGCAAAGCTTCGCGCAACAGTTGATGGAACGGTTCAGGGCTGCTTTGCAGCAAGGCAGCCAGCGCTTCGTGGCGTGCCACTGCCTGATTTCGATCACGCTCGGGATGCAGCAGCCAATGCCGCAAAGCCCGGCTGCCCATGCCGGTCCGGCACGTGTCGAGCAAGGACAGCAGCGTGGGCGAGGTTTCTCCGCGCAGCGTCAATGTCAGTTCGAGATTGCGCTGTGTCGAAGGCGGCAGGTCGAGCAGGTCGGCATTGCGCTGCACTTGCAAGCTCTTCACATGGGTCAGGGCGCGGCCCTGCGTGTGCTCGGCGTAGCTGAGCAATGCGGCCGCTGCGGCATGCGCCAGGTTGAGCGTCTGAGCGTTGAAGCCCTGCAGATTAGCGACACCGAGCTGCTCGCAAAGTTTGCGCGCGCCGAGTTTGGCATCGAATTGCCAACCCGGTCGATTCGTCATCGGCAAGCGCGCTGCCAGCAATGCGGTCGGCTGTCGTTCGCGGTCGACCAGCACCTCGGCCGGACTCAATCGTCCCAGCCAGGAGGGCAGATCACGTTCGCCGCATTCGGTCAAGCCGATCAGGCCTTGTGTCATCGACAGCCAGGCCAGACCGAAGGCCTTGCCCTGCTGAGTCAGTGCCAGCAGCACTGCATCCTGTTTGTCGGCGAGCAACTCGCTGTCGGTGACGGTGCCGGGTGTGACCACGCGCACGACCTTGCGTTCAACCGGCCCCTTGGCCGTGGCGACATCGCCGACTTGTTCGGCAATGGCCACGGCTTCGCCGAGCCGGATCAACTTGGCCAGATAGGACTCGAGCGCATTCACCGGGATACCGGCCATCACCACCGGCGCGCCGGCACTCTGGCCGCGCGTTGTCAGCGTGATGTCGAGCAGTTCGTTGGCTTTGCGGGCGTCGTCAAAAAAGACTTCATAGAAGTCGCCCATGCGAAAAAAGACAATCGATTCCGGATGTTCGGCCTTGATGCGCAGGTATTGCTGCATCACCGGCGTGTGGGTTTGTGCAATTGCGCCGTCGAGTTTGTTGTTTTGTAGATCCATCAATCGCTTAAGGAAAAATAGCCGCTGAACTTCATCAAGGTTCGACATCTCCCAGTCATGCCGTGGACTGATGGCTGACTG
>CAIJIT010000280.1 GCA_903820745.1 uncultured Burkholderiales bacterium | reverse complement strand
TCCGGCTTGACCGAAGACGAGATCCAGAAGATGGTCAGGGATGCGGAAGTCAACGCAGCCGAAGACAAGAAGAAGATCGAAATCGTCCAGGCCAGAAATCAGGCGGATGGCATGCTGCACAGCGTGAAGAAATCCGTTGCAGAGCATGGCGACAAGCTTGAAGCTGCTGAAAGAGAAACGATCGAGGCAGCGATCAAGGATCTTGATCTGGCCATGAAGGGTGAAGACAAGGCCGAAATCGAAGCAAAGACCGAGTTGTTGATGACCGCGAGCCAGAAGCTTGGTGAAAAGATCTACGCTGAAACGCAGGCTGCTGAAGCGGCGGCAGGTGCTGCAGCAGAACAGCCCAAGGCAGCGCAGGATTCACAGGGTGCGAGCAAACCGGCTGACGACAATGTGGTCGATGCCGAGTTCAAGGAAGTCAAGAACCCGAAGTGATGTTCAAGACATGCCGAGCCCGCGGTGATCGACGGGTTTGGCAGTTGTCGCCGCCGCGTTGGAGCCCAGGGCTTTGCCCTAAAAGCTCGACGCGGCGCTGTTGTTTGATACAGGCGGAATCAGCCCATGGCAAAGCGTGACTATTACGAAATCCTCGGTATGGCAAAAAACGCCTCCGACGAAGAAATCAAGAAAAGCTACCGCAAGGCAGCGATGAAATATCACCCTGACCGAAATCAGGGTGAAGGCGCCAAAAAGGCCGAGGAGCAGTTCAAGGAGGCCAAAGAAGCCTATGAAATGCTGTCGAATCCGCAAAAACGCGCGGCCTATGACCAACATGGTCATGCTGGCGTCGATCCGAATGTCGGCGGCTTCCGTCCGGGTGGTCAGGGTGCTGAAGGGTTTGGCGGGTTTGCCGAAGCCTTTGGAGATATTTTCGGCGACATCTTCAGCGGCAATGGCGGAGGCGGTGGACGGCGCGGCGGCGGCGGCCAGCAGGTCTATCGCGGCGCCGACCTTTCCTATGCAATGGAAATATCGCTGGAAGAAGCCGCCCGTGGCAAGGAATCACAGATCCGCATTCCGAGTTGGGAAGGCTGCGCCACCTGCAATGGCAGCGGCGCCAAGCCTGGCACGAGTGCCAAGGGTTGCAGCACCTGCAATGGCGCCGGTACCGTGCACATGCGCCAAGGCTTCTTCTCGGTGCAACAGACCTGCCCGCATTGCCAAGGCAGCGGCAAGATCATTCCCGACCCCTGCACGGCCTGCAATGGCCAGGGCAAGGTAAAAAAGAGCAAGACGCTGGAGGTGAAGATTCCGGCCGGGATCAATGAAGGCATGCGCATCCGCTCGGCCGGCAATGGTGAACCCGGCGTCAATGGCGGGCCCGCCGGCGACCTGTATATCGAGATTCGCATCAAGGCCCATGCCTTGTTCGAGCGCGATGGTGATGACTTGCATTGCACCATGCCCGTCGCCATGACGATGGCGGCATTGGGTGGCGCCATCGACGTACCGACACTGGGCGGAACAGCTGAAATTGAACTCCCCGAGGGAACCCAGCATGGCAAGACCTTCCGCTTGCGCGGCAAGGGCATCAAGGGTGTACGTTCAAGCTATCCAGGTGACCTGTATTGCCACATCAACGTGGAAACACCTGTGAAGCTGTCCGAACATCAGCGCAAGCTCTTGAAGGAGTTGGACAAGTCATTCCGCGACGGTGGCGAACGTCACTCACCGAACGCCAAGAGCTGGACCGACAAGGTCAAGGATCTGTTCAAGTAGGCCTTGATGACCGCCGGGCGCCTTGCGGCGCGTGGTCATTGAGCCCGGGCGATCAGTACTCGCTGCCTGAACTGTAGCCTGGCGCCAGGTTTTCGAACTTGGTATGCATGCGCTGAAAGGCCAGTTTGACCGTGCCCACCGGGCCATTGCGCTGCTTGGCGATGATGATTTCAGCGATGCCGGGTTCCTTGCACTCTTCCTTGGTGTAGTACTCGTCGCGGTAGATGAACATGATGATGTCGGCATCCTGTTCGATCGCACCGGACTCGCGCAAATCGCTCATCATCGGACGCTTGTCAGGACGAGATTCAACGCTTCGATTGAGCTGCGAAAGCGCCACAACCGGGCATTGCAACTCCTTGGCCAGGGCTTTCAAGCTGCGTGAAATTTCGCCGATGACGGTGGCACGGTTCTCTTCACTGCCACCATTGCCGCTCATCAACTGCAGATAGTCGATGATGATCAAGCCGAGCTTGCCGCAGATACGGGCCTGACGGCGCGCGCGGGCGCGCACCTCGCTGGGCGACAGACCGGGGCTCTCGTCGATGAAGATGCTCGCCTTGCCCAATTTATCTACTGCTTCGGACAGCCGCCCCCATTAATCATCGGCCAGACGACCGTTACGGAGATGACTTTGATCGATGCGGCCGATCGAGCCGACCATGCGCAAGGCCAGCTGGTTGGCGCCCATTTCCATCGAATAAATAACGACTGGCAGGCCTTCATTGATGGCGACGTTTTCGCCGATATTGATCGCAAATGCGGTCTTGCCCATCGAGGGACGCGCGGCCAGCACGATCAGGTCACCCGGTTGAAAACCAGCCGTCATCCGGTCAAGGTCAAAAAATCCTGTGCGCACGCCGGTGACATCTTCGGCGCCGTTTTCGGCCAACTCGTTGACGCGGTCGATCAAGGCGACCACCAGGTTGTCCATGCTCTGGAAGCCTTGGCGATTGCGTGAACCTTCTTCACCGATGCGGAAAATCTTGGCTTCGGCTTCGTCAAGAATTTGCGTCACAGGTCGACCCTGCGGACTCAGGGCTGCGGTCGCGATCTCGTCGCTGGCACTCACCAGCTTGCGCAGGATGGCGCGCTCTCGCACGATTTCAGCGTAGCGCCTCAGATTGGCAGCACTTGGAACGCTCTGCGCCAGCGCGTTCAGATAGGCCAGCCCGCCGCATTCCTCGGCCTTGCCGACCGAGGTCAACTCTTCGAAGACCGTCACCACATCGGCCGGCTTGCTGGCGTTGATCAACTTGCCGACAGCAGCAAATATCTGTTTGTGCTCGAAGCGGTAGAAATCGGATTCGGTCAGCAAGTCACCGGCGCGATCCCAGGCCGAGTTGTCGATCAGCAATCCTCCAAGGACACTTTGTTCGGCTTCGACGGAATGGGGTGGTACGCGCAGGCGCGCCACCTCGTCGTCCTGGCGTCCGGCGCCAGGCAAATTGGGGGAAGAGAAGATCGCAGACATAGCAGAACTATACGGCCAGCCGGCCGCTGCGCTTGTGGACAAAGCTGTGGAAATCTCCGGGATCTGCCGGTATAAGCGGCATCCCGACAAGGGTTTTTTGCAAGCAATAAAAAAGCCGGGACTCTGGTCAAGAGCACCGGCTTTGAGCCAACCCTGGAAGGGCGGCAATCCGACGCCATCCAGGCGCCGGTTTTTCCTGATCAGGCCACTTCGGCGACGACCTGGACGTTGACTTCCACGACCACATCGGAATGCGGCGTCACATTGACAGGAAACTCGCCAACCGACTTCAAGGCACCGAGCGGCATACGCACTTGCGACTTGGAGACAGTAAAGCCCAATTTCGTCAACGCTTCAGCCACATCGGCGTTCGTCACCGAACCAAACAGTCGACCGTCAACGCCGGCCTTCTGGCTGATGCGGACGGTCTTGCCGGCCAGGCTTTCGCCCAGGGCAGTTGCCGTAGCCAGCTTCGCGGCAGCAGCTTTTTCGAGCTCTGCACGCTTGACTTCGAATTCCTTGATGGCTGACTCGGTGGCACGGCGTGCCTGGCGAGTCGGGATCAGGAAATTACGGGCATAACCGTTTTTGACATTGACGACATCGCCAAGATTGCCGAGATTGGCGACTTTTTCAAGCAGAATAATTTGCATGGTCAGCTACTCCTCAGACCTTGTGCTGGTCACTGTACGGCAGCATGGCGAGGAAACGAGCTCGCTTGATGGCCACAGTCAGCTGACGCTGGAAGAACGCACGCGTGCCAGTCAGGCGAGCGGGCGTGATCTTGCCGGTTTCACCGACGAAATCGCGCAATGTGTCAATGTCCTTGTAATCGATCTGCTCGACACCAGTGACGGTGAAGCGGCAGAAGCGCTTACGACGGAACAGCAATGACTGGGTATTGCGCTTGGGTTTTTTGTCCTTGGAAAACCGACCTTTACCACGTGGCGGAGCCATAGTGTTACCTCTTTAAGTTTCAATCCGGATTCGAACAATTCGGTGTTCGATCGGTATCCAGTGCCGTGATGTGGAAAATCGTTCCACGTCCGTTGCGCTGGTTGCTGAGAAAGCCCGAAAAACAGGCCGTTCCTCCTACACCCAGCGCCTGCAGACGCTTGACAGTTTCACCGATCGCCACTGCTTTGATTTCCATGGAAACCTTGCGTGGTTTTCCGGCTTCTTGCACCTGCGACTCATGCTTCAAGCTGAGGTCAAGTGCAACAAGGCCGGCCGGCGTATATCTGACGAGTCCGATTTCCTGCAACTGCGCGTCTAAAACCAGATGATTCAATGGCGAGTCACTGGAATATCGCGCTGCAACACAGTTCGCTGTTTACCGATTCAAGCACCCTGGAGCTGCTTCAGCCTATATCAGGCTGCCGCTTCCTGAGGATGAGGAGCCTTGCGGGACTCTTCACGTTCCACGGTCTTCATCATGACTGAAGGCGTGGCCTCGGCCTTGGGCTTCAACACGGTCAAGTGGCGCAGCACGGCGTCATTGAAGCGGAAACCCGTCTCGAGTTCGGCCAGTACTTCTTTGCCGCACTCGATGTTCAGGCACAGGTAATGGGCCTTGGCAAGCTTCTGGATCAGGTAAGCCAGTTGACGGCGACCCCAATCTTCAACGCGATGCACAACGCCACCACCTGCGGTGACCAAGCCCTTGTAGCGCTCCAGCATTGCCGGAACTTGTTCGCTTTGATCCGGATGGATCAGCAAAACGATTTCATAGTGACGCATAAGTACTCCTTGTGGGTTCCAGACAGATTTCTCTTGCCTGAGGAAGCCGCGCCACAGCGTCAGTCACGTGGTCACGGCAAGGGGGAACCCGCAAGTATAGCTCAGATCACAGGATCGCCAAAACCAATCAGGGCTGCGGTGGACTGCGCAACTGCGTGACCATCGGCATTGGCAGCGCGGGTGTCAAGAGGCTGACCAGCATCGCGGCGGCAAATCCGGCCGGCACACCGAACAGACTGGCAGAAATCGGCTGTATGCCCCACCAGAGCTGCGGCATACCTGGCAAACCTATGGCGGCTCTGAGGCCGGGATGGGCACTGGCCATGTAGTAACTGGTGACTGCCAACCCGGTCAACATGCCAGCCATCGCGCCCCAGGCATTGGCTCGACGCCAGAATATGCCCAGCACCAGCACCGGGAAAAAGGCCGACCCGGCTAGCGAAAAGGCCGCTGCCACAAGGAACAGGATGTCCGCCGGCTTCTGCGCCGCCACCGCGGCGGCGGCCAGCGCAGTCACTAGCAGCAATGCCTTGGACAGAGTCACCCGGCGCGTCACCGAAGCCGCCGGGTTGAGCACGCGGAAATAGACATCATGCGAGAGTGCGGCGGAGATCGTCAGCAGCAGACCGTCAGCCGTCGACAAGGCTGCAGCCAAGCCACCCGCAGCGACCATGCCGGACACCACATAAGGCAGCCCGGCCAACTCAGGGGTGAGCAGCATGATGATGTCGCTGCCGATATGCAATTCGCCCAATTGCAGCAAGCCGTCACCATTCACGTCTCGGACTGACAGCAGCGTCGGATCGACCCTGGCCCATTGGGTAATCCATGCCGGCAATTGATCAAAGGGGGTTCCGATCAGATGATTGAAGACCTCGTACTTGACCATCACCGCCAGCGCAGGAGCGGTGAGGTAGAGCAGACAAATGAAGAACAGCGACCAGGCCACCGACTCGCGTGCTTCGCGCACCGTTGGCGTCGTGTAATAGCGCATCAAGATATGCGGCAAGCCGGCTGTTCCGACCATCATGCAGAACACCAGAGCAAGAAAATTCCGCCGCGATTCGTCAAACTGCTGACGCTGGGCCGGGTTGCCGTCCGGGTCGCCAGCGAATTGTTGGGCATGCGGCAACATCCCGGCCAGCGGCAATGCCAACAACTCGTTGGCAGTTTGTCCGCGCTGCCATTGCTCTGCGGCATCCGCCGCCGTGCGTGGCAAAACCGCCTGCTTCTTCTCCGCCGCCTGGATCAAGGCCAGCGACTCGTCGGCATTTTTCAGCAAGGCGACTTCCCGGGCCGCCAGCGCCCGCTCCTCAGCCAGTGCGCCAGGCACATCGCGCAATTTGTCGGCATATGCGGCGGCTCGCAACTTGAACACCTCACGGACTTCAAGTTCGCGCGGATCATTCAAAAGCGCTGTCTCACGCTCGCTGATCGCCTGCAACTGATAGCCATAGATGGGCAGCGGCACACCGGTCTGCTGGAAGCAGAGCCAGACCACCGGTACCAGATAGGCGGCAATCAGCACAATGTATTGGGCCACCTGGGTCCAGGTGACGGCGCGCATACCGCCCAGAAACGAGCAGACCAGCACGCCGCCCAAGCCGACGAACACACCAATTTCGAAGGCCAGCCCGGTCAGCCGGGACGTGATCAGGCCAACACCATAGATCTGCGCTGCCAGGTAGATGAAGGAGATCAGGATTGCGGCAAAAGCCCCCATCAAGCGCAGCGACTGGCTGGCGTAACGGGCCGCCAGAAAATCTGGGATGGTGAACTGGCCGAACTGCCGCAGATAAGGGGCCAGAAACAATGCCACCAGGCAAAAACCGCCAGTCCATCCCAGCACAAAGGCCAGCCCGCCATAGCCTGACAGGTACAAGGAGCCGGCCAAACCGATGAACGAGGCAGCGCTCATCCAGTCGGCGCCCGCTGCCATGCCGTTGTAGAAGGCTGGCACCCGCCGTCCGGCAACGTAATATTCATCGGCATCGGTGGTGCGACTGATCACACCGATGACGGCATAGACAATCACGGTCGCGGCCAGAAAACAAAAGCCAATCCAGGCTTTGGGCATGCCCCGCTGCTCCAGCACAGCAAGCGCCAGCACGAACAACACAAAGCCCAGCAGGTACCAGGCATAAATGCGGTTCAACTGCGGCGCAAGACTGCCTTCGCTGACAGCGGACGGGTTTTTTGCAGGGTTGAGGATTGGCAAGATTCGCTCGGCCTGGAGAATCGTTTGATCATGCAAGCAAAGCACCCGCGCTGTCGATAGCGATGAACCCGCAGGACGGCCCGACAAGGCCGCCCTGCCCTGAACCTCATCAACTCATCGTTTCGCCAGCCGATGCCAGGTTTCGACCACCGAGTCAGGATTGAGCGAAATCGACCCGATCCCTTCGTCGGCAAGCCAGTCGGCAAAATCCGGATGGTCGCTCGGGCCCTGGCCGCAAATGCCGACATATTTACCGGCAGCGCGGCAAGCCGCGATGGCGCGCGAGATCAGCGCCTTGACGGCCGGGTCACGCTCGTCAAAGTCTCCGGCCAATTGTTCGAGACCCGAATCCCGGTCGAGACCCAGCGTCAACTGGGTCAAGTCGTTGGAGCCGATCGACATGCCGTCGAAATGCTCGAGGAACTGCTCGGCCAGGATGGCATTGCTGGGCACCTCGCACATCATGATGATGCGCAGGCCGTCGACGCCGCGCTTGAGCCCGCGCTCGGCCAGCATCGCGACGACGCGTTCGGCCTGACGCACGGTGCGGACAAATGGCACCATGATCTCGATATTGTTCAGGCCCATCTCGTTGCGCGCCCGCTTCAGCGCCTCGCATTCCATCGCAAACGCGTCCTGGAACTCGCCGCTGATATAGCGCGAAGCACCGCGGAAACCCAGCATCGGATTTTCTTCATCAGGCTCATAACGTGAGCCCCCGATCAGTTTGCGGTACTCATTGCTCTTGAAGTCCGACAGCCGCACGATCACCGGCCGCGGGTAGAAGGCAGCCGCAATCGTCGCAATGCCCTCGACCACCTTGTCAACGTAGAACGCGCGCGGCGAAGCATGACCGCGGGCTACCGATTCAACCGCTTTTTTCAGGTCGGCATCGATGTTTGGGTAGTCGAGGATGGCCTTCGGGTGAACGCCGATATTGTTGTTGATGATGAATTCAAGCCTTGCCAATCCAACGCCGGCGCTGGGCATCTGGGCGAAGTTGAAGGCAAGCTGCGGATTGCCCACATTCATCGTCATCTTGATCGGGCAATAAGGCATCTCGCCGCGGTGCACCTCGCTGACTTCGGTCTCGAGCAGACCGTCGTAGACATGGCCGGTATCGCCTTCGGAGCAGGACACGGTCACCAATTGACCATCCTTGAGCTTGTCGGTTGCATCACCGCAGCCGACGACTGCCGGGATGCCGAGTTCGCGCGCGATGATGGCCGCATGGCAGGTCCGGCCACCACGGTTGGTGACGATCGCCGCAGCGCGTTTCATCACCGGCTCCCAGTTCGGGTCGGTCATGTCGGTGACCAGCACATCGCCCGGCTGGACCCGCGACATCTCGGCGATGCTGCTCACCAGGCGCACCGGGCCGGTACCGATTTTCTGGCCGATGGCCCTTCCTTCGACCAGCAAACTGCCGTTCTTGGCCGGGTCACCCTTGAGCTTGTAGCGATGCTCGATCTGGCCCTCGGCCTGGCTTTTCACCGTCTCGGGCCTGGCTTGCAGAATGTAGATCTGCCCGTCAACACCGTCGCGACCCCACTCGATGTCCATCGCGCGGCCGTAATGCTTCTCGATGATCATCGCGTAGCGCGCCAATTCGATCACTTCCGAGTCGAGCAAGGAATAGCGGTTGCGTGCCTCGGGCGCCGTGTCCACCGTTTTCACCAACTTGCCTGAAAGCGCTTTTTCTTCCTTGGTCGTGAACTCCATGCGGATCAGCTTGGAGCCCAGACTGCGGCGAATGATCGGCAGCTTGCCGCGTGCCAGCGCCGGCTTGTGGACATAGAACTCATCCGGATTGACGGCGCCCTGCACCACCGTCTCACCCAGTCCATAGCTCGATGTGATGAAGACGACATCCTTGAAGCCCGACTCGGTATCGATCGTGAACACGACGCCGGCCGAACCAAGATCGGAACGCACCATGCGCTGCACACCGGCGGACAGCGCCACATCGCTGTGCGCATAGCCCTTGTGGACCCGGTAGCTGATCGCGCGATCGTTATAGAGCGAGGCAAAGACCTCTTTCATCTTGTGCAAGACTTCTTCGATACCGATCACATTCAGGAAAGTTTCCTGCTGGCCGGCAAAGGAGGCGTCCGGCAGATCCTCGGCCGTGGCCGACGATCGAACTGCAAATGAGGCTTCCGGGTGATCGGCCGTCAGCGCAGCAAAAGAAGCCCGCATCTGCGCTTCAAGTGCGGCCGGAAACGGTTGCGCCTCCAGCCAAGCGCGGATTTCCGCACCGGCTTCGGCAAGCGCAATCACATCGTCGGTGTTCAGCGTGGCCAGTTTCTCTTCGATGCGCTTGGCCAGCCCTTCATGTTTCAAGAACTCGCGGAAAGCATGGGCCGTGGTGGCGAAACCACCGGGCACACG
>CAIJIT010000279.1 GCA_903820745.1 uncultured Burkholderiales bacterium | reverse complement strand
TCACTGAAGCCTGGCGCGCGGCCTTGAGCCTGACCGCGATGCGCGCGCGCTTTGCCGACAGCAGCTTTGTGCCTGCCGGCAACCATCTGCCGGGTGTGGCCGAGCGCAGCGCTTTTGCCGAACTGGTCTGGGCACCGCGCGCTGCCTGGGGTGGTTTCAACGCGGCGCTTGAGTTGCTGCATGTCGACAAGCTCTATTTCAGCGACAACAACAAGATCAATCCGACCGATGCTGCGAGCAGCTTTGCGCCGGCGACCGATTTGCTGAATCTGCGCGCCGGTTTCAAGCAGCGGCAAGGGCCATGGACTTTTACGCAGTTGCTGCGCCTGGACAATGCGACCGACCGCCATTACGCCGGTTCGGTGATCGTCAATGAGTCGAACAAGCGCTTTTTCGAGCCGGCCTTGCCGCGCAGTTGGATGTTGGCGGTCAACGCCAGGATCGAGTTTCCTTGAGCGATGCTCAGCAGTTGGCGCTGTCGAGTCGCATTTGCAAGCCTGCTGCATCGGTGACTTCGATCTGGCGGCTGTGCACCGACAGCAGACCTTCGGCCTGGAACTTGGAAAAAGTCCGGCTGACGGTCTCGAGCTTGAGGCCTAAAAAGCTACCGATCTCTTCGCGCGACATCCGCAGGACGATCGACGAGCCGGAGAATCCGCGCGCTTCCAAGCGGTAGATCAGGTTCAGCAAGAAGGCCGCCACCCGCTCGTCGGCCAGCATGCTGCCGAGTTGCAGCAGCACCCCATGGTTGCGGACGATTTCCCGGCTCATCATCTTGTGCACATGGTGTTGCAGGGAGGCAATGTCATGCGACAGCGCCTCCAGATCTTCGAACGGGATCACGCAGACTTGTGAATCCTCAAGGGCAATCGCGTCGACCTCATGGCGCTTGCTGCCGATGCCGTCCAAACCCATCAATTCACCGCTCATCTGGAAACCGGTGACCTGATCACGGCCTTCTTTGGAGTTGACGCAGGTCTTGAAGAAACCGGTCCAGACCGCATACAGTGACTGGAATGGATCGCCCGCCCGGTACAGATAATCGCCCTTGACCACCTTGCGCCGCACCGACACCAGCCGCTCGTCGACCATGGCCAGCTCTGATCGGGTCAGGCCTGAGGGCAGGCAGATTTCCCTGAGGTTGCAGCTCGAACAAGCGATCTGGCAGCTGGCAATATGCAGCGGGCGAAAGACAGATTGGTCCATGATTTTGGCTCGCCAAACCAGGCCCGATCGGTAGATCCTGGCGCTGAATTGACACAAGGCGTTGATGACGAAGCCTGATCCTAGGCCTTGATCCTGACGAGCTTGTCAGTTTTCTCCCGGCCGGGTCAAACCTCGAACTGCAAGGCCGACAGCCTGGCGTAGAGGCCGCTGCGCGCCACCAGTTCGGCATGCGTGCCTTGCTCGATGATGCGGCCATGCTCCATCACGATGATGCGGTCGGCGCGCTGCACGGTGGCGAGCCGATGCGCGATCACCAGGGTCGTGCGATGTTGCATCGCCGCTTCCAGCGCGGCCTGCACCATGCGTTCGCTTTCGGCGTCGAGCGCGCTGGTGGCTTCGTCGAGCAACAGCAGCGGCGGGTTTTTCAGGATCGCGCGGGCGATGCTGATGCGCTGACGCTGGCCGCCC
>CAIJIT010000278.1 GCA_903820745.1 uncultured Burkholderiales bacterium | reverse complement strand
GTTATGAGCCCAACGAGCTACCAGACTGCTCCACCCCGCGACTGAGCTTTGCAGTATACAACAAACGAGCAGATATTGTCAATTTTCTGACGGGTCAACCAAGAAGATCCCGAATCCTGGACTGGCGCTTGGCAGACGCAAAAAAACCGGCCTGGGCCGGTTCCTCCGCTCAATCGCTGCAGCCCGATGGCGCTGCGGCAACTGGACTTACTCGACGACTTCGCCGCTGGTCTCGCCAACAGGAAGATCGACCAGTTCGACAAAGGCCATGGGCGCATTGTCACCAACACGGAAACCCATCTTCAGGATCCGCGTGTAGCCGCCTGGACGAGCCAGAAAGCGTGGGCCCAGATCGCTGAACAGCTTGGTGACGATGTCACGGTCGCGCAAGCGGTCGAATGCCAACCGGCGGTTTGCCAAGGTTGGCACTTTGGCCAAAGTGATCAGAGGCTCGACCACGCGACGCAGCTCTTTAGCTTTGGGCAAAGTCGTCTTGATGGCTTCATGCAGAAGCAGCGAGACGCACATATTGCGCAGCATTGCCTTGCGGTGCTCGCTGGTGCGGTTGAGTTTACGTAGTCCGTTACGGTGACGCATGGTGCTTGTCCTTTCCTTGATTAATCGCCAATGGCCGTATCAGGTACCACCGGGTGCACCGGCCAACGGTAAAACTACCGCAGGCCATTTCCTTGCTTACTTGCTTAACGCTTGTCCAGCCCTTGCGGCGGCCAGTTCTCAAGGCGCGCGCCCAGAGTCAGACCGCGCGAGGCCAGGACTTCCTTGATTTCATTCAGCGACTTGCGGCCCAGATTCGGCGTCTTCAGCAACTCGGTTTCGGTACGCTGGATCAAATCGCCGATGTAATAGATGTTCTCGGCTTTCAGGCAATTGGCCGAGCGAACGGTCAATTCAAGCTCATCGACCGGACGCAACAGGATCGGATCAAACGACGAGCTGCGCTGTGCAGGCTGGTCGAAAGCGTCGATCAGGTCCGTGCCTTGCAACTGAGCGAACACCGCCAGTTGTTCGACGAGGATCTTGGCCGAAGAACGGATCGCTTCCTCTGGCGTGATCGCTCCATTGGTCTCGATCTCCATCACCAGCTTGTCGAGGTCGGTACGCTGCTCAACGCGAGCGTTTTCGACTGCATAGCTGACACGGGTCACTGGCGCGAAGGAAGCATCAAGCACGATCCGACCGATCGACTTGGTGGTCTCTTCACCATAACGGCGCATATTGCCAGGCACATAGCCGCGGCCTTTTTCAACCTTGATCTGCATATCCAACTTGCCGCCATGCGACAAATGGGCAATGACATGGTCAGGATTGATGATCTCGACGTCATGCGGAGTCTGGATGTCGGCGGCCGTTACCGGGCCTTCACCTTCCTTGCGCAGCACCAGGGTCACTTCTTCACGGTTGTGGAGACGGAACACCACACCCTTCAAGTTGAGCATGATGTGGACGACGTCCTCCTGGACGCCATCAATGGCCGAATACTCATGGAGCACACCGGCGATCGTTACTTCGGTTGGGGCATAACCAACCATGGAAGACAACAACACGCGGCGCAGAGCATTGCCGAGGGTGTGGCCGTAACCGCGTTCGAACGGTTCCAGCGTTACCTTGGCGCGATGACCGCCGAGAGGCTCCACATTGATGGACTTGGGCTTGAGCAGATTGGTTTGCATGAGGTCTTTCTTTCAATACCCTCGGTTCGTTACACCGATAAGGCTGAGGGACCAACCGGGCGAAGGCCGCGACAGGTCTCACCCAGACGAGGGAAAGCCGACTGAACTCTAAACGAGCCCGGCCGGCAAAACAAAACGCTTAACGTGAGTACAACTCAACGATCAATGACTCGTTGATTTCAGCACCGAACTCATCACGGTCGGGTGCTTTCTTGAAGATGCCTTCAAGCTTGGTCGCATCAACCGCCACCCAGGCCGGCAGGCCGATCGACTCAGCCAATTTGAGCGCGTCAACAATACGCAACTGCTTCTTGGCTTTTTCGCGCACGCCGACGGTGTCACCGGCCTTGACCAGGTATGAAGCGATGTTCACCACTTCACCGTTGACGGTGATGCCCTTGTGCGAAACCAGTTGCCTGGCTTCAGCGCGGGTTGAGCCAAAGCCCATCCGGTACACCACGTTATCAAGACGCGACTCGAGCAAGCTCAAAAGATTGACACCGGTCGAACCCTTGCGGCGCTCGGCTTCAGCGAAGTAGCGGCGGAACTGGCGCTCCAAAACGCCGTACATGCGCTTGACCTTCTGCTTCTCGCGCAATTGCAGACCGAAGTCCGAAGTGCGCTGGCCAGAAGTACGTCCATGCTGACCTGGCTTGGCTTCAAATTTGCACTTGTCGCTGATCGAACGACGGGCGCTCTTCAGGAACAGGTCGGTGCCTTCACGGCGGGAAAGTTTGGCCTTGGGGCCTAGGTAACGTGCCACTTTAATAGTCCTTGATTCTGACGCACAGTCCGTCGACATGTGCGCGAGTCTGGCCAGTGTTTTTATCGGCTCAGACGGTGGTCTTCAACGAAACTCGGGCCTTCAAGACCTGAGCTTCAACGAAACCGCCGGCCAGGCACTTTCGTGCCAGCCGGCGTGGAAAACGATTATCGCATTGCTGCAGGCAATTTGCGAAATTTAGATACGACGACGCTTCTGCGGACGGCAACCGTTGTGCGGCACCGGCGTGACATCGGAGATCGAATTGATCCGGATGCCAAGCGCAGCCAACGCACGCACGGAAGACTCACGACCCGGGCCTGGACCCTTGATCTTCACATCAAGATTCTTGATCCCCTGATCCTGGGCGGCACGACCCGCGACTTCAGCGGCAACCTGAGCTGCAAAAGGCGTCGACTTGCGTGAGCCCTTGAAACCCTGACCACCCGACGAAGCCCATGAAAGCGCTCCGCCTTGACGGTCGGTGATCGTGATGATCGTGTTGTTGAATGATGCGTGGACATGCGCAATGCCGTCAGCAACGTTCTTGCGAACTTTCTTGCGAACACGCTGGGCAGCCGAGTTATTAGGTGCTTTTGCCATACTGACCTTCTTTCAATGCTGTGGCAGCGATCACTTCTTACCCGTAGCAGCCGACTTGCGCGGGCCTTTACGGGTACGAGCGTTCGTACGTGTGCGCTGACCGCGCATGGGCAGGCCACGGCGGTGACGGAATCCACGGTAGCAACCGAGGTCCATCAGGCGTTTGATGTTGATCGACATCTCGCGGCGAAGATCGCCCTCGATGGTCATGCGACCGACCTCTTCCCGGATCTTTTCAAGATCCGAGTCGGTCAAGTCTTTGACTTTCTTGTCGAATGGAATACCGCAACTCGTGCAGATCTTCTGTGCGGTCGTACGGCCGATGCCGTAGATCGAAGTCAGACCGATCTCAGTGTGCTTCTGCGGGGGAATGTTGATACCAGCAATGCGTGCCATGTGCGTCCTCTAATTCGCTTTTGTCTTGCTTAAATCAGCCTTGACGCTGTTTGTGGCGCGGATCGGTACAGATCACACGCACCACACCCTTGCGGCGGATGATCTTGCAATTGCGACACATTTTCTTGACGGATGCCGAAACTTTCATGGTCTGCTCCTTGACCTACTCATATGCGCTCGCGGCGCGCCACCGGGGAAGAAATACACTCACTTCGCCCGGAACACGATGCGAGCCCGACTCAAATCGTACGGGGTTAATTCAACAGTCACCTTATCTCCTGGAAGAATACGGATGTAGTGCATCCTCATCTTCCCGGAAATATGACCGAGAACGACATGCCCGTTCTCCAGCTTCACACGAAACGTGGCATTAGGGAGATTCTCAAGAATCTCGCCCTGCATTTGAATGACATCGTCTTTCGCCATGCCTTCGTTTCTGTGTAGATAGATCTTGGTTAAACAGTTGACACGGCAATTCAGCCGGCCTTGAAATTCGCCTTCTTCAGCAGCGATTCATACTGCTGACTCATCACATAAGACTGCACCTGGGCCCAGAAATCCATCGTGACCACAACAATGATCAACAATGACGTGCCACCGAAATAAAACGGCACGTTGTACTTCAAGGTCAGGAACTCAGGCAGCAAACAAACACCAGTGATGTAAATTGCGCCAGCCAAAGTCAAACGCGACAAAATCTTGTCTATATGCCGAGAGGTCTGCTCACCGGGACGAATCCCTGGAATGAATGCACCACTCTTCTTCAAATTATCTGCAGTCTCCCGGCTGTTGAAAACCAGCGCCGTATAGAAGAAGCAGAAAAACACAATCGCCCCAGCATAGATCAACACATAAATGGGCTGACCGGGCCGCAACATATCGGCGATGTCTTTCAACCAACGTAAACCATCGCCGGTAGCGAACCAACTGACGACTGTAGTCGGCAGCAAAATAATCGACGAAGCAAAGATCGGCGGGATCACGCCTGCCATATTCAACTTCAAGGGCAGATGCGAAGACTGCCCGCCATAGACTTTGTTCCCGACTTGCCGCTTGGCGTAATTCACCAGAATCTTGCGCTGCCCGCGTTCAACGAACACCACCAGGTAAGTCACCGCCCCGACGATGGTGATGATGAACAGCGACGACACCGGGCTCATTGCCCCAGTTCGGACCAATTCCAGCAAGCTACCAATCGCCCCAGGCAAACCTGCCACGATACCGCCGAAAATAAGGATCGAAATCCCGTTGCCGAGGCCACGCTCAGTAATCTGCTCACCCAACCACATCAGAAACATAGTTCCTGCAACCAGGCTCGACACAGCCGTCAACCTGAATCCGAAACCAGGACTGATCACCAATCCAGCCGAACTCTCCAACGCCAGCGCAATGCTCAGCGACTGGAACAAAGCCAGACCCAGAGTCCCATAGCGGGTGTACTGAGTGATCTTGCGACGACCGGATTCGCCTTCCTTCTTCAAGGCCTCAAGCGACGGCAAAACATAAGTCATCAACTGGATAACGATGGAAGCCGAAATATATGGCGTAATGCCCAATGCGAACACCGTGAAACGCGATAGCGCGCCGCCGGAGAACATATTGAACAAACTCAGGATCCCACCTTCCTGGCTCTTGAAGAACTGCTGCAACTGCGCCGGGTCGATACCGGGAACAGGAATATGCGCACCAATCCGATAGACCAGCAAGGCGAGCAAGAGAAACACGAGCCGACGACGCAAGTCGCCGAACTTGCCGCTCTTGGCCAGTTGGTTTGCGTTGGTAGCCACGATGCCTGCCTGTTAACTCTTAAAGAACCGAACCGCCGGCCGCTTCAATGGCTGCCTTGGCACCGACCGTCGCACCAACGCCCTTGAGCGTCACTTTGCGGCTGATAGAACCCGACAGAATCACCTTGACGTTCCTCGACAATTCAGGAATCAGGCCCACAGCCTTCAGGGTCAACATGTCGACTTCTTCGACCACCAGGGCCTGCAGGTCGCTCAAATTGATCTCGGCATTGAACTTCAAGGTCACTGACTTGAAGCCACGCTTTGGCAGTCGCCGCTGCAAAGGCATTTGACCGCCTTCGAAACCGACCTTATGGTAACCACCAGCGCGGGCCTTCTGACCCTTGTGACCACGGCCAGCCGTCTTGCCGATCCCCGAGCCGATACCACGCCCGACGCGGCGCTTGTAGTGCTTTGAGCCAGTTGCTGGCTTAATCGTATTGAGTTGCATCTAATTGTCCTCAGTTCGTGGAGGCGCTCAGAGCACCAGCACGAGATAGGCGATCTTGTTGATCATGCCGCGAACCGACGGCGTGTCTTCCAGCACCTTGGTGCTGTTCACTTTACGCAAGCCCAGACCAACCACGGTGGCACGGTGCGAAGCACGGGTACCGATCGGGCTGCGAACCAGCTTGACCGTCAGAGTTTTCTTGTCAGACATAGTGATCTCCGGTGCCGCTTCAGTTGAAGATGTCTTCAACAGCTTTGCCGCGCTTGGCTGCAACTTCAGCCGCGTTGGTAGAGCGCTTCAGAGCGTCCAGCGTGGCGCGAACCATGTTGTACGGGTTGGTCGATCCGTGGCTCTTGGTCACGATATCGGTCACGCCCATGACTTCAAACACAGCGCGCATCGGGCCGCCGGCAATCACGCCAGTACCTGGTTGCGCCGGAATCATCATCACATGCGCTGCGCCATGCTCACCCACCACGTTATGGTGGATGCTGCCATTGCGCAGATTGACTTTGACCATATTGCGGCGGGCGGCCTCCATGGCCTTTTGCACAGCGACAGGAACTTCCTTCGCCTTGCCTTTGCCCATGCCGATACGTCCATCGCCATCACCGACCACCGTCAGAGCGGCGAAGCTGAGCGTGCGCCCGCCCTTCACAACTTTGGTGACGCGGTTGATTGCGATCATCTTTTCCTTCAGGCCGTCTTCACTGCCTTCGGTCTGTACGCGGGGTTGAAACTTTGCCATCTCGGAATCCTTTTAGCGTCAGAACTGCAGACCAGCTTCACGGGCCGCTTCGGCCAAAGCCTTGACACGGCCGTGATAAGCAAATCCTGCACGATCGAAAGCAACTTTCTCCACGCCAGCTGCCTTTGCCTTTTCGGCAATCCGCGTGCCAATCAAGGCCGCGGCGGAGACGTTGCCGCCCTTGGCGCCAGCGCCCAACTGCTCGCGAACTTCCTTCTCCGCTGTCGAAGCGCTTGCCAGGACACGCGAACCATCGTCTGAAATTACGCTTGCATAGATGTGCTGGTTTGAACGAAAAACCGACAAACGTGCAACACGTTGAATGGCAATCCGAGCACGCGTTTGACGTGAGCGACGGATGCGCTGTTCTTTTTTGGTCAACATTGCGCTTCTCCTTACTTCTTCTTGGTCTCTTTGAGAGAGACCTTTTCGTCGGAATAACGGATGCCCTTGCCCTTGTAAGGCTCGGGAGGACGGAAAGCACGGACTTCAGCAGCAATCTGACCAACCACCTGGCGATCGGTACCCTTGATCAGAATTTCTGTCTGGGTTGCGCATTCGACCTTGATTCCGGCCGGCATGTCCTTCACCACAGGGTGAGAGAAGCCGATCTGGAGGTTCAACTTCTGGCCAACAGCCTGGGCACGATAGCCAACGCCGACCAGATTCAACTTGCGCTCAAAGCCTTTGCTGACACCGTTGACCATATTGGCCAGCAGCGCACGAACAGTGCCGCTCATCGCGCCAGCCGCGGTCGACGCATCATTCGGAACAACAGACAGCACGCCGCCCTCGCTCTTGATGCTGACCAAGCTATTGATCTGACGCTCTAGCGTACCGAGCGAGCCTTTGACGCTGATGTGATCAGCTGTGACGGTAACGCTGACACCTTGCGGTATGGCGACCGGTTTTTTTCCTACGCGGGACATTGCGTGTCTCTCCTTGCGCTTAGGCGACGTAGCAAAGCACTTCGCCGCCGATGCCGACTTGACGTGCCTTGCGGTCAGTCATGACCCCCTGGGGGGTCGTGACAATCGCCACTCCCAGGCCGTTCATGACCTGTGGAATATCGTGACGGCCCTTGTAAATACGCAAGCCAGGACGACTTACGCGTTCGATACGCTCAATTACCGGCTTGCCGGCGTAATACTTCAGCGCAATTTCCAACTCAGGGCGGGCGGCTTCGCCGCGTACCGCGAATGCGTCGATGTAACCTTCATCCTTGAGGACCTTGGCAATCGCAACCTTCAATTTTGATGAAGGCATAACGACGCTGGTCTTTTCAACGCTTTGAGCGTTGCGAATGCGGGTCAGCATATCGGCAATAGGATCACTCATGCTCATTTGCGAAATCTCCTAATCGTGCCGATTACCAGCTGGCCTTGACGACACCGGGGATGTCGCCTTTGAAGGCCAGTTCGCGAATCTTGTTACGGCCCAAGCCGAACTTGCGGAAAGTACCGCGGGGGCGCCCAGTCAACAGGCAACGGTTACGCTGCCTCGTCGGGTAAGCATTGCGAGGGAACTTTTGCAGTTCCAGACGCGCCAGATAGCGCTCTTCGTCGGACTTCTTCGCGTCATTGATGATCAGTTTCAAGTCCGCATATTTCTTTGCGTACTTGGCAACCAGCACATCACGCTTGAGTTCCCGTTGAATCAGAGAAGTTTTAGCCACGTGTCACCTCAGTTCTTGAACGGAAAGCGGAAGGCAACCAACAGCGCTTTGCACTCGTCATCCGTTTGGGCGGAAGTGGTGATGCTGATGTTCATCCCACGCAAAGCATCCACCTTGTCGTAGTCAATTTCGGGAAAGATGATCTGTTCTTTCACGCCGATGTTGTAATTGCCCCGCCCGTCGAAAGATCTGCCCGAGATACCGCGGAAATCGCGAACTCGCGGCAAGGCAATCGTCACAAAACGATCGAGAAATTCATACATCTGGACGCCACGAAGCGTGACCATGCACCCGATGGGCACTGCGTCACGGATCTTGAATCCCGCAATCGCCTTTTTGGACTTCGTCACCACTGGCTTCTGGCCAGCAATTTTCGTCAGATCCCCAACCGCATGATCCATGACCTTTTTATCGGCAACGGCCTCACTCACGCCCATATTGAGCGTGATCTTCGTGATGCGGGGAACCTGCATGACGGATTTGTAACCAAACTTCTCAACGAGGCCTGGCACAACTTTTTCGCGGTAAAACGCTTGCAAACGAGCCATGTCGGACCTCTTTAAGCCTTGATCTCTTCGCCGGTCGATTTGTAGACGCGCATCTTCTTGCCATCGGCGAGCAACTTGATGCCCACGCGATCGGCTTTGCCGGATGCGGCGTTGAAAATCGCCACGTTGGATTGATGGATCGGCATTGTCTTATCGACAACCCCGCCTGTAGTACCCTTCATCGGGTTGGGCTTGACATGCTTCTTGACCATGTTTACACCGTCAACGACGAGGTGGTCAGCATCGACGCGCTGCGCTACGGCGCCACGCTTGCCCTTGTCGCGACCAGTCAACACTATGACCTCGTCGCCTTTACGAATTTTATTCATCGCATTACCTTTGAATGTGACAGCGCTCAGAGCACTTCAGGCGCCAGCGACACAATCTTCATGAAGCGCTCGGTACGCAATTCGCGCGTCACCGGGCCGAAGATGCGGGTGCCAATTGGCTCGAGCTTTGCATTCAGCAGCACGGCAGCATTGCCGTCAAACTTCACCAAAGACCCGTCTTGACGGCGCACGCCCTTGGCAGTGCGAACCACCACGGCGCTGTAGACCTCGCCTTTTTTGACGCGTGAGCGCGGCGCAGCTTCTTTGATGCTGACCTTGATGATGTCACCAATCCCTGCGTACCGGCGCCTGGAACCACCAAGCACTTTGATACACATGACGGACTTAGCGCCAGTGTTGTCCGCGACATCGAGTCGCGATTGCATTTGTATCATGTCTGTCCCCAACTTATCCCGGAGGTTTCGCTGCAACATTCGCAGCCGCGTCAACGGTCAGTCTTGGGCCCGTGGACCGTTCGCTCAGCCGATCACCTCTGTGATGGCCTTGCGCCCGGCAGTTAAGGGCGGATCCTAAGTCAGGCCACATCGTCTGATGCGCTTGACGTTCGGCGAAGCTTTGCATTGTGCACTGAAAGTGCACGCACTGTCAAGCAACAGTGCAAATAAATTAAAGAAGACAGAATTCTTCCGTCTTCTTCAATCAGACCGCTCAGTTGACCTTGGCCTGACTCAGCATCGTGGCCGCATCGCTGACCTCGAATTTGCCTGCTGCTTCAATGTTCAGTGTCTTGACGATACCATCGACCACGAGCATCGAGTAGCGCTGCGAGCGCATGCCCATAGCGCGCGCTGTCAGGTCCAAGGTCAAACCAGTTGCCTTGGTGAACTCGGCGCTGCCATCAGCCATCATGCGGACCTTGCCAGCAGTTTTCTGCTCACGGCCCCAAGCGCCCATCACGAAAGCATCGTTGACGGACAGACACCAGATCTCATCGACACCAGCAGCGTGCAACGCTTCGGCTTGTTGGACATAGCCAGGCACATGCTGAGCCGAACAGGTCGGGGTGAATGCTCCAGGCAGGGCAAATATCGCGATCTTCTTGCCTGCTGTTGCAGCTTGTACATCAAAACTGTTCGGGCCGAGCGTACAACCTGCGCCCTCGACTTCAATGAACTCTTGCAACTTGCCTACGGGCAGATGGTCACCAATATTCAGCATGGAATCTCCTTGAAAATGGTCCCCGATCGAATTCTCACGGGGCAAAAAAACGGCCGGCGTCTAGTTTCCCAGAGTTCCGGCCATTCTGCACAGGCCAGGCGAAAAGCCCTGCTGCGCCTAGGTTCACGACAATGTCAGACGACTTGGGCTTTTTCAACCAAGCGGGTGACAACCCAACTCTTGGTCTTAGAGATAGGCCGCCCTTCGGATATTTCGACCACGTCTCCCATCTTGTACTCGCCCGCTTCATCGTGGGCGTGGTACTTGCGGGAGAGCGCAACGATCTTGCCGTAGAGCTCATGCTTGGCGCGACGCTCGACAAGAACGGTCACCGTCTTCGAGCGCTTGTCGCTGACAACACGCCCGACGAGCGTGCGGGTATTTTTCTCTTGAGCTTGGGTCATTTCGCCGCTTCCTTCTTCTTCTCGGCCAAAACGGTCTTGACTCGAGCGATGTCGCGCCGGGTGTTGCCCAATACAGTGTGATTGGTCAACTGTTGCGTCGCCTTTTGCATACGCAGACCGAAATGGGCCTTCAGCAGCGAGGTCACTTCCTTTTCCAAGGTTGCGACATCTTTGCCACGCAATTCAGATGCATTCATGATGTTCTCCTCTTCAGGCGCCGACCATGCGCGCGACGAACGTGCAACGCAAGGGCAGCTTTGCAGCAGCCAGCGTGAACGCCTCGCGAGCCAGGGCTTCCGGCACACCGTTGATCTCGTAGAGCACCTTGCCTGGCTGAATTTCAGCGACGTAGTACTCCGGGTTGCCCTTGCCGTTACCCATGCGGACCTCGGCCGGCTTTTGGGAGATCGGCTTGTCCGGGAAGATGCGGATGAAGATACGACCACCGCGCTTGATGTGGCGCGAGATCGCACGACGTGCAGCTTCGATCTGGCGGGCCGTCAGACGACCGCGCTCGGTTGCCTTGAGGCCGAAATCGCCAAAAGACACGGACGCACCGCGGGTTGCAACACCCGTGTTGCGACCCTTTTGCTCCTTGCGGTACTTGCGACGTGCTGGTTGCAGCATGTTTATTCTCCTTTAGCGTCGCCGGCAGCTGGCGTGACCTTGCGGACCACACGCTTCGCTGCTGGACGAGTTGCGTCACCGGCGCCGGCTGGCTGTGCGCCGCCTTCACCAGGTGCGCCACCCGTACGCGGACCACGATCACCCGCACCACCACCAGGGCGGCCACGGCCGCTTGGAGCGCCAGGCGCACCCGGACGGGCATTACGACGTGGGCGACGGTCATCGTCCCCACCTTCGCTCTTGATCACCGGCGCATCGCCGTTGGCAAGCCGGTCGCCACGATAGACCCAGACCTTGCAGCCGATGATGCCGTAGGTGGTCTTTGCTTCAGAGAAGCCGTAGTCGATGTCAGCTTTGAGGGTATGCAAAGGCACACGGCCTTCGCGGTACCACTCGCAACGTGCGATTTCGATGCCGTTCAAACGACCCGAGGACATGATCTTAATGCCCTGCGCACCGAGACGCATCGCATTCTGCATCGCACGCTTCATTGCGCGACGGAACATGATGCGCTTTTCCAGCTGCTGCGTGATCGAGTCGGCAATCAGTTGAGCATCGATTTCAGGCTTGCGCACTTCTTCGATGTTCACTGCAACCGGCACGCCCAGACGCTTGGTCAGCTCAGCCTTGAGGTTTTCAATGTCTTCGCCCTTCTTGCCGATCACCACGCCCGGACGCGCCGAGTAAATCGTGATACGTGCATTCTTGGCCGGACGCTCGATCAAAATGCGCGAAACCGCAGCATTCTTCAAGCGTGCCTTCAGGTATTCGCGAACCTGCAGATCTTCAGCCAGCATCGTGGCGAAGTTCTTGTTCGACGCGTACCAACGCGACGCCCAATTGCGGGTGACAGGCAGGCGAAAACCGGTCGGATGTATTTTCTGTCCCATAGTCTTCCTTCAGCCTTCAGTTGCCGACCGACACGAAGATGTGGCAGGTAGGTTTGCTGATGCGGTTACCGCGGCCCTTGGCGCGAGCAGAGAAACGCTTCAACGTCGTACCTTGTTCCACATAGATAGTGGTGACCATCAGTTCATCAATATCAGCGCCGTCGTTGTGCTCAGCGTTGGCTATAGCAGATTCGAGCGCCTTCTTGATGATCAGTGCCGCCTTCTTTTGGGTGAATTCCAGGATGTTGAGAGCCTGGTCCACCTTTTTTCCACGGATCAGGTCCGCCACCAGACGACCTTTATCGGCCGACAGGCGGACTCCGCGAACGATTGCACGGGTTTCCATCGTCTCAGTCCTTATTTCTTCCCGGTCTTCTTGTCGGCCGGATGGCCTTTGAAGGTCCGGGTCAGCGCGAATTCGCCCAATTTATGGCCGACCATCTGGTCAGATACATAAACCGGCACATGTTGCTTGCCGTTGTGCACAGCGATCGTCAGACCGATAAACTCGGGCAGGATCGTCGAACGACGCGACCAAGTCTTGATAGGCTTTTTGTCCTTGTTGGCAACCGCCTTGTCGACCTTGGCCAACAAGTGATGATCGACAAACGGACCTTTCTTCAGTGAACGTGTCATGGCCTACCCTTTTACTTCTTGCGACGCGAGACGATGAACGTCTGCGTACGCTTGTTGTTACGAGTGCGGTAGCCCTTGGTGAGGGTGTTCCACGGCGACACAGGCGCTTGGCCTTCACCGGTACGACCTTCACCACCACCGTGCGGATGGTCAACAGGATTCATTGCCACACCGCGAACGGTTGGCCGAATGCCCTTCCAACGGATCGCACCTGCTTTACCGTACTGGCGCAGCTGGTGTTCTTCATTGCTGACTTCACCAATGGTGGCGCGGCAATCGATGTGGATCTTGCGCACTTCACCCGAGCGCAACCGCAACTGGGCGTAGACACCTTCACGAGCCATCAGCACCACCGACACGCCAGCTGAACGCGCGATCTGCGCACCTTTGCCAGGCATCATTTCGACGCAATGGAGTGTCGAACCGACCGGAATGTTGCGAATCGGCAAGGTGTTGCCGGCCTTGATCGGCGCTTCTGCACCGCTCAAGATCGTCGAACCCACTTCCAAACCGCGCGGCGCGATGATGTAACGACGTTCGCCATCGGCGTAGCACACCAAAGCGATATGCGCGGTACGGTTCGGGTCATATTCGATCCGCTCAACCTTGGCCGGAATTCCGTCCTTGTTGCGAACAAAGTCGACAATACGATAGTGATGCTTGTGACCACCGCCGCGATGGCGAATTGTGATGTGACCGTTGTTGTTACGGCCCGCATTCTGCTTCTGCGGCTCGAGCAGCGAAGCTTCCGGCGCGCCCTTGTGCAGATGCTTGTGCACCACCTTCACCACGGCACGACGGCCAGGTGATGTGGGCTTGACTTTTACGACAGCCATTACGCGGCCTCCCCGGAGAAGTTGAGCTCTTGGCCCGCCTTCAGCGACACATATGCCTTCTTGATATGGTCACGCCGACCGATCGAACGCCCGAAGCGCTTGACCTTGCCCTTGACGTTGACCACATTCACCGCCTCAACCTCGACCTTGAACATCAGTTCAACAGCGGCCTTGATTTCCGGCTTGGTGGCATCACGCAGCACCTTGAACAACACCTGATTGTGCTTTTCGCCAATCGCTGTGGCCTTTTCGGACACGATCGGAGCAAGCAGAACCTGGGCGAGACGATCTTCAGAATACTTCAGCGCGCTCATGCCAGCATCTCCTGCAGTTGCTCCATTGCGGCCTTGGTCACCAGCACCTTCTTGTAGAAGACCAGCGACAAAGGATCCGCGTAGCGAGGCTCAACGATCAGCACATTGGCCAGATTGCGCGATGCCAGCAACAAGTTGTCGTCCACCTCGGAGGCAATCAACATCACCGAATCGAGGCCCATGGCCTTGAATTTGGCTGCCAGCAACTTGGTCTTCGGCGCCTCGAGCGATATGGCATCGACCACTGCCAGACGACCTTCGCGAGCAAGTTGCGAGAGGATGGCGGCCATACCGGCGCGGTACATCTTCTTGTTGAGCTTGTGCGTAAAGTTCTCGTCGGGCATGTTCGGAAAAATCCGACCGCCGCCACGCCACAATGGCGAAGAAGTCATACCCGCACGGGCACGTCCGGTGCCTTTTTGGCGGAACGGCTTTTTCGTCGAGTGTTTGACTTGTTCACGATCCTTCTGGGCGCGGGTGCCTTGGCGAGCGTTGGCCTGGAAGGCCACCACAACCTGGTGCACCAGAGCTTCGTTGTAATCGCGACCAAAAAGGGTATCAGGAGCGTCCACTTTGGAAGTGGCCTGACCTTGCTCATTGAGGAGCTCGAGCTGCATCAGTTGGCTCCTTTCTTGAGCTTCAACTTGACAGCTGGACGCACGACCACGTGGCCGTTCTTCGAGCCGGGTACAGCACCACGGACCAGCAGCAATTGACGAGCTTCGTCAATGCGCACGATGTCCAGGTTCTGCGTCGTCACCGACTCATCACCCATGTGGCCAGACATTCTCTTGCCTGGAAACACCCGACCCGGATCCTGGGCCATCGAGATGGAGCCAGGAACATTGTGCGAGCGACTGTTGCCGTGTGAAGCACGCTGTGAATGGAAGTTGTGGCGCTTGATCGTGCCCTCAAACCCCTTGCCGATTGAAGTGCCTTGCACGTCAACCAATTCACCGGTAGCAAACAAGGAAACCGGCACTTGCGAGCCCGCCTTGTATTCAGCCGCGACTTCCGCAGTAACGCGAAATTCTTTCATTATCCGACCCGCTTCGACACCCGCTTTGGCGAGGTGGCCAGCTTCAGGCTTGGTTACGCGCGATGCTTTGCGCGTACCGAACACCACCTGAATGGCGTTGTAGCCGTCGGTCTCTACGGTCTTGATCTGGGACACGCGGTTGTCGGACACATCCAGCACCGTCACAGGAACGGCATCGCCGTCGTCCGTGAAGATGCGCATCATGCCCACCTTGCGGCCCAGCAATCCGAGACGATTGCTTAGACTCATGTTTTTCTCCAGCCTCTCAGGTTGACCCTGGAAACCATTTACACACACCCGACATCGATTGGCCGGGCTGACCTATACACCTTCCAATTCGTCGCAACTGCTTTCACAGGGCAGCAACGTATCGGGGATGCGCAAAAAACCGCACAGAAAAAGTCCTGCGCAGTCAAGTCTGCCAGTATAGCGCGAACATTGCTCGTAAAGCAAGCGTCTTATCGCAGATATAAAAAAGGCAAGCTTTGAAACTTGCCTTTTTCTGGCTGTGTCCGCAGTCGGACACAAAGCGCTTTATTGCAGCTTGATTTCCACGTCGACGCCGGCTGGTAAGTCGAGCTTCATCAATGCATCAACCGTCTTGTCAGTCGGGTCAACGATGTCCATCAGGCGCTGATGGGTACGGATTTCAAACTGGTCGCGCGAAGTCTTGTTGACATGCGGCGAGCGCAAGATATCAAAACGCTGCATACGCGTCGGCAGGGGAACAGGACCCTTGACGATGGCACCGGTACGCTTGGCTGTTTCGACAATTTCAGCTGCGGATTGGTCGATCAATTTGTAGTCAAACGCTTTCAGGCGGATGCGGATCTTTTGCTTTTGCATGACGATTCCTTGAAAAGAACGTGCGGCTTGTGCCGCGAACTGAGTGAAGCCGAGGCCCTTGTCTACGACAGAGGCATCGGCCAGTCACGCAAAAGATCAGGCGATGATCGTCGCCACCACGCCCGAACCGACAGTGCGGCCGCCTTCGCGAATCGCGAATCGCAAACCGGTCTCCATCGCGATCGGCGCAATCAACT
>CAIJIT010000277.1 GCA_903820745.1 uncultured Burkholderiales bacterium | reverse complement strand
TGCACGCGCACGACGAAGATGCCCTTGGCGGCGGGCTTGTCATGCTGGAAGGCGAGGTTCAGCGTTCGAAAGCCATCGGCTGCGCCCGATGCTGATTCGCCCAGGCTGCGGCCGAGCTTGCGACCATGCACCACATGACCCGAGATCGAATAAGGCCGGCCGAGCAATTGCGCCGCGCCAGCCATATCGCCCCGGTGCAGTGCATCGCGCACCGACGAGCTGCTGATGCGCAGGCCATGCACTTCGTAGCTCATCATCCGCGCGACATCGAAACCCGCTGGGCCGCGGCCGGCAGCGTCGAGCGTGGCGTAGTCGCCCTGGCGCTTGGCACCGAAGCGGAAGTCGTCGCCGACGAGGATATATTGCGTGCCCAGACCGCGGCGAAGGACCAATTCGATGAAATCCTGTGCCGACAGCGAGGCCAGCGATTCGCCGAAGCGCAGCACGATCACCTGGTCAATGCCGCAGCGGGCCAGTTCCTGCAGCTTGTCGCGCAGCAGGGCGATGCGCGGCGGCGCCAGTTCGGGTTTGCCGAGTTTGGCGGCGAAGTAATCGCGTGGATGCGGCTCGAAGGTCATCACGCAGGAAGGCAGGCCGCGATGCGAGGCTTCGGACTTGAGCAGCGCCAGCATCGCCTGGTGGCCGCGATGGACACCGTCGAAATTGCCTATCGTCAGCGCACAAGCGCTGGCAATGCCTGGATGGTGAAAACCGCGGAAGACCTGCATGGAATGTTTTTTTGGCTGCTGTCCTGGCTCAGGACAGGGTTGAAGCGGGGGAGGAGGGAACAGTCAGGGCGTGATCAGGCTCGGGCTGGCGATCCAGATCCATTCACCCGGCTTCAGATCCGGCGGCAGAATGAGGGCGCCGAACTGCGGCCGGTGCAGCGCTTCGACCCGGTTGCCCACCGCCGCGATCATGCGTTTGACCTGATGGTATTTGCCTTCGATCAGCGTCAGCCGCAAGCCATGGGTGCCGAAAGACTCGGCGCCTTCAGCGCGCACCTGCTCGGGCTTACGCGCCACCAAAGGCTTGGCCGGGCTCTTGCCGGGCAGCAGCCGGGGCTCGGGTTCGTGCAACTCGACCCCGGCGAGCAATTGCGCCACCATCTCCGGCGTGACCGGATGCTTGCATTGGGCTTCGTAGACCTTGGGCACATGGTGCTTGGGGCTGGTCAGCTTGTGGATCAAGGCGCCATCGTCGGTCAGCAGCAGCAGGCCGGTGGTGTCTTCGTCGAGCCGGCCGATCGGCTGTACATCTCGTTCGCGCAGCGGGCCGGGCAGCAAGGTCATCACGCTTGGATGGTGTTTGGGCTTTTGCGAGCATTCATAGCCGGCCGGCTTGTTCAGCAGGATCAGCGCCTTCTCGCAATAGGGCCAGGTCTTGTCGCTGACTTCGAATTGCAGGCCTTCGGTCTCGAACAATTCATCCGGGTCGCCGATGACGTCGCCCTTGATGCTGACTTCACCATTGAACAGCAGGCCCGAGCAAAGCCGGCGCGTGCCGAAGCCCTGCGAGAAAAGAATCTGGGAAATGCGCATCTTCATGCGCCGATTGTCCCTCACCGCTGTGGTCGAATGGCGGGTAGTCAAAATGGCGGGATCTTGTAGCCCGGCTCACACAAGGGCAGTCCAACTGGAAACCTATGAATCGAACCAATCGCGCTGTATTGCTGATCCACGGCGGCGCCGGCACCTTGCTGCGCAGCAAGATGGATGAAGTGCAGGAAGCAAAGTACCGCGGCGCTTTGCAGGCGATTTTGCTGGCTGGCGAGGCGCAACTCGCCGCTGGTGCTGCGGCGCTCGATGTGGTGGTCGAGGCGGTGCGCCAGTTGGAGGAATGCGAGCTCTTCAATGCCGGCAAGGGCGCGGTCTACACGGCGGCTGCCACCCATGAGCTTGACGCCTGCGTGATGGATGGCTCGAACTTGCGGGCCGGCGCTGTGGCCGGACTCAGCCGTACGCGCAATCCGGTGCTGGCCGCCCAGGCGGTGCTGAGGCATAGCAAGCATGTGATGTTCGTCGGCGCGGCCGCCGATGCGCTGGCCGCCAGCCATGGGCTGGAGCAAGTCGCGCCCGACTGGTTCGGCACCACGCAGCGGCTCGAACAGTTGCAGCGCGCGCAGCTAACCGATGCCGGGGCTTTGCTCGACCATGATGGTCAGGCACCGATCGTCGAGCAGAGCAAGTTCGGCACGGTCGGCGCGGTGGCGCTGGACCTGCAAGGCCATCTGGCGGCGGCCACCTCGACCGGCGGCATGACCAACAAGGCCGTCGGCCGGGTCGGCGATTCGCCCTTGATCGGTGCCGGTTGCTATGCCAATGATGCGACGGTGGCGGTGTCATGCACTGGCACTGGCGAGGCTTTCATGCGCAGTTGCGCGGCCTTCGATGTGTCGGCGCTGATGGCTTATCAGGGCTTGTCGGTGCAGGCTGCGGCCGAGCAGGTGGTGCTGGAAAAACTGCCCAAACTCGGTGGGGCTGGCGGCCTGATCGCCCTGGCCGCCAATGGCGAATTCAGCCTGCCTTTCAACACCGCCGGCATGTACCGCGGCCATGTGACCCTGGGCAATGCGCCGGTGGTGGCGATTTACAGGGACGAGAGCTGATGCAGCCAAGCGGCAAGCCGTTGCTGCAGGTCGAGGATCTGACGGTCAGCTTCAGGACCGAGGCCGGTCCTGTGGCGGTGGTGCGGAATCTGAATTTTCAGGTCGGCGCCGGCGAGACGCTGGCCATCGTCGGCGAATCGGGCTCGGGCAAGTCGGTGACGGCGCTGACGATCATGCGGCTGGTCGAACATGGCGGCGGCGCCATCGACCAGGGCCGGATCTGGTTCAACTCGCGCCAGGCCGGTCAGCAGGATCTGCTGCAGGCCAGCGAAGCACGGATGAAAGCGATCCGCGGCGCCGAGATCGCGATGATTTTCCAGGAACCGATGACCTCGCTGAATCCGGTCTTCACGGTGGGCGAACAGATTGCCGAGTCGATCCGCATCCATCAGCGGCGCAGCCGCAGCCAAGCGCGCGCCGAGGCCTTGCGGCTGCTCGACATGGTGCGCATCCCTTCAGCGCAGGCCTGTCTGGACCGCCATCCGCACCAGCTCTCGGGTGGCATGCGCCAGCGCGTGATGATCGCGATGGCGCTGGCCTGCAAGCCGGTCTTGCTGATCGCCGATGAGCCGACCACCGCGCTCGATGTGACGATACAGGCGCAGATCCTCAGCCTGATCCGCTCGCTGCAGCTCGAGCTGAAGATGGGCGTGATGCTGATCACCCATGACATGGGCGTGGTGGCCGAATGCGCCGACCGGGTGGTCGTGATGCTGCGCGGCGAAAAAGTCGAGGAGGGCGCGACGCTGCCGCTGTTCAAGACACCGCAGCACCGCTACACCCGCGCCTTGCTGGCGGCAGTGCCGGCAATGGGCGCGATGGCCGGCAGCGATTCACCGGCCAGCTTTGCCCTGATGGACGAAGCCGGTGCGATGACCGAGGTGCAGGTGCAGGACCGGCCGCCGGGCGAGTTGCTGCTCGAGGTCAAGGCCTTGAGTACCAGGTTCAAGGTGCGCAGCGGTTTGCTGAACCGGGTGATGCAGCGCGTGCATGCGGTCGAGCAGGTCAGCTTCGAGTTGCGCGCTGGCGAGACTTTGGCCCTGGTCGGCGAGTCGGGTTGCGGCAAGTCGACCACCGGCCGCTCACTGCTGCGCCTGGTCGATGCCGATTCGGGCCAGATCCTGTTTGGCGGCCGCGACCTGGCGAGCCTGTCGCGGCGCGAGATGCAGCCGCTGCGGCGCGACATCCAGATGATTTTCCAGGATCCTTTTGCTTCGCTTGACCCGCGCCTGACGGTCGGTTTTTCGATTGCCGAGCCGCTCTATATCCACAAGCTGGCGACACCGGCGCAGGCCGAGGCCAGGGTGCAATGGCTGCTGCAGCGGGTCGGCCTGCCGGCCGATGCGGCGCAGCGCTATCCGCATGAGTTTTCCGGCGGCCAGCGCCAGCGCCTGGCGATTGCGCGCGCGCTGGCGCTCAATCCCAAATTGATCGTTGCCGATGAGGCGGTGTCGGCGCTCGATGTGTCGATCCGCGCGCAGATCGTCAACCTGCTGCTCGATCTGCAGGCCGAGCTGGGCCTGTCCTATTTGTTCATTTCGCACGATATGGCGGTGGTCGAGCGCGTCGCGCACCGGGTGGCGGTGATGTACCTGGGCCAGATCGTCGAGATCGGGCCGCGCCGCGCTTTGTTCGAGAACCCGCAGCATGAATACACCCGCCGCTTGATGGCGGCCGTGCCGGTGGCTGATCCGGCCCGGCGACGGCCACCCGGCTTGCTGCTCAGCGGCGATATTCCGAGCCCGCTGCGTGATTTGAATGACCTGCCGTCGGTGGCGCCCTTGCATGCCGTCGGTCCCCAGCATTTCGTGGCTCGCCATGACGTCGGCCTGCGCCAGGCTTTTTGAAGGAGAAACCGATGAGCCTGAAATTTCTGTCCGCTTCGCTGCTGCAATTGTCCTTGGCCCTGGCGCTGACGCTGGGCGGCACACAAGTCGCAATCGCGCAGGACAAGACAGCCGTCTTCGCCGTCGCCAACAGCTTCTCCTCGCTCGACCCCTATGACACCAATGCGACGCTGGACTTGTCGGTCTGCAAGTCCTTCTACCAGGGGCTTTACACCTTCGACAAGGACCTGAAGGTGACGCCGCAACTGGCCGACAGCTACGAAACCGCCAAGGCCGGGCTGATCTATACCTTCAAGCTGAAGAAGGGCATCAAGTTCCATGACGGCACCGATTTCAACGCGGCGGCGGTGAAACTGATGTTCGACCGGGTCACCAATCCGGAAAACAAGCTCAAGCGCTTCAATCTGTTCTCGAACATCGACAACACGGTGGTGATCGACGACAGCACCGTGCGCATCACCTTGAAAAGGCCTTTTTCGGCCTTCATCAACCAGCTCTCGCACCCCTCGGCGGCGATGATTTCGCCTGCGGCGCTGGCCAAGTACGGCAAGCAGATCGGCATGAATCCGGTCGGCACCGGCCCGTTCAAATTCGTCGAGTGGAAGCAGCCCGACTATATGAAGGTCAGTCGCAACGAGAATTACTGGAAACCAGGCCTGCCCAAGATCGACGCGATCATCTGGCGCTCGGTCACCGACAACAACACCCGCACCGCGATGCTGCAGGCCGGTGAAGCCCATTTCACCGCGCCGGTGCCGTTCGAGCAGGCCGAGAACCTGGCCAAGAATCCCAAGCTCGACCTGATCACTGCGCCGGGCATCTTTGCCTATTACATGTCGATGAATACGCTGAAAAAGCCCTTCAACGACATCCGGGTGCGCCATGCGATCAACTATGCGATCAACAAACCGGCGCTGGCCAAAGTGGTGTTCTACGGCTATGCCGAACCGGCGCAAGGGCCGGTGCCGACCGGCGTCGAGTTTGGCGTCAATGTCGGCCGCTATGACTACAACCCGGCCAAGGCGCGCGAGTTGCTGAAGGAAGCCGGCTATCCGAACGGCTTCGAGACCGAGCTCTGGTCGGCCAACAACAGCACCTTGCAAAAAGCCACCCAGTTCCTGCAGCAGCAACTCGGCCAAGTCGGCATCAAGGCCAAGATCACGCTGATGGAAGTCGGCCAGCGCGTGCAGCAGGTCGAGAACGTGCAAAAGCCCGAGGATGCCGGCGTCCGCATGAACTTCGGCGGCTGGTCGGCCAGCACCGGCGAGGCCGATTGGGGCTTGCGCCCGCTGTTCGCGACCGAGTCACAGCCGCCAAAATTGCAGAACTTTGCCTATTACAGCAACAAGGAGTTCGACGACCTGCTCTACGAAGCGCTGGGCAGCTCGGACCGGGTGAAGAAGGCGCAGATCTACAAGCAGGCGCAGGAAATTGTCTTCAAAGACGCCCCCTGGGCTTTCCTGGTCACGACCAAGGTCGCTTACGCCAGGGCCAAGAACCTGAAGGGCATCTACCAGATGCCTGACAACAGCTTCTTCTTCGAGAACGTCGAGTTCACCAAATAGGCGGCGGACGAGAACGATGTTTCAGTACCTCATCCGGCGTCTGCTGGGCCTGCTGCCGACCTTGTTGATCGTCGCGGTGCTGGTGTTCTTTTTCGTCCATTTGCTGCCGGGCGACCCGGCGCGGCTGGCCGCTGGCGCTGAAG
>CAIJIT010000276.1 GCA_903820745.1 uncultured Burkholderiales bacterium | reverse complement strand
TGAGCTTGACTTTGGCGAATAACAAGCTCGAGGGCACGCAGACCAGCCCGCTGTCGTTCAGCGATGATTTTCGTCAGGCCTATACCTTCCCGGACCGCAACCAGAACCGCATGGCATTCTTTGCTGTCAAGGCCAGCCAGTTCATCGACGAGCATTTTTTCCTTGACGGCAATGTCTATCTGCGGCGCTACCGCAACCAGAACAGCAGCAGCAATGTCAACGCGCAGTACGACGGCATTGCTGATCTTGTGCAGGCGACCAACGATAGATCGACGATTTCGCAAACCAGTTACGGCGCCGGTTTGCAGCTCACTTACCTGGGGCCGATCGCCGGCATCAAGCAGCAGCTTGTCGTCGGTGCCAGCGCTGATCTAGGCGCAGCGCGGTTCATGCAGGAAGCGCAGGAGGCCGCCTTCACCGCGAGCCGCGACACCCTGGGCAACAGCGTTTTTGCCTTGAGCACCAATGCCGATGCCGGCAACCGCTATTACGGTTTCTATGTCAACGACAACTTGAAGCTCGACGAACGCTGGGCCTTGACGCTTTCGGGCCGCTACAACCTTGCCAGCGTCAGCCTGCGCGACCGCACCGGGGCGGCACCGGATCTGAACGCCGATCATCAGTTCCGGCGCTTCAACCCAGCGTTGGGAATCAACTTCAACCCGGATTCAGCTGTCACCGCCTACGCCAGCTACAACGAGGGCATGCGCGCACCAACGCCGATTGAGCTGAGCTGCGCGAATCCGCAAGCGCCCTGCAAATTGCCGAATAATTTCTTGTCGGATCCGCCGCTGAAAATGGTGCTGGCCAGGACGGTTGAACTGGGCGCCCGCGGCAAGCGTGGCCATGACTTCAACTGGAGCGCGGCGATTTACCGGACAAGCTTGAGCGACGATATCCAGTTCATCAGCAGCCTCGGTGCCGGTTCGAACGCTGGCTATTTCCAGAATGTCGGAGCCGGCCGGCGCCAGGGGCTGGAACTGGCTGCGAGCAGCAAGTCGGGGGCTTTCAGCACAAGCCTGCGCTACGCCTATCTGGCCGCGAGTTACCACTCGGCGTTCAGCATCAACAGCCCGGCCAATTCAAACGCTGATGTGGATGGCAATATCCATGTCAAACCAGGCGACCAGGTGCCGGGCCTGCCGCGTCAGACCTTGAAGCTGCGGATCGACTATGACGTTGCCGGCCAGGGCAATCTGGGCCTGGCAGTGAACGGCAGTGCCAGTCAATATGCACGCGGCAATGAAAACAACCAGAGTCTCAACGGCCGGGTGGCCGGCTTTGCCATCGTCAATATCGATGGCCGCTGGCGCATCAGCCAGGCGGTCGAGGCCTTTGCCAATGTCAGCAATTTGTTCGACCGCAGATATGCCAATTTCGCGCTGCTGGGAAGCAACGCCTTTACCGGCCCGGGCAGAACCTTCAACGGCTTGAATCCACGCTACGAAGAGTTCCTCGGCTATGGCGCACCGCGCGGCATCTGGGCGGGGTTGCGCTTCAACTGGGACTCGGTCAGGCCTTGATCAGCGCGCGGCTCGGGTTGGTTTGACCGGGTTCAATGACGATGCCGGTGATGGGCATCGGGGAAATGCGCGTGGCTATGGCTCAGCAGTTCATGCTGATGCTCATGGGAATGTCGGGTGCCCGGTGGTACCGGGATTTCATGGCCATGCTCGTGGTGCGCGTCATCGCCATGGTGATGAAAATGCTTGTGCAACATCGGCTGGTGCAGGTGCTCATGGGCGTGGCGCTCAGTCAGATGCAGCACCAGACCGACGGCCATCAATGCACCCGCCACGATCAGCTGTGATGTGACCGCCTCTCCCAAGAAGACGATGGCGACCAGCGCGCCGACGAAGGGCGCGACCGAGAAGTAGGCGCCGGTGCGCGCTGCGCCCAGATGCCGCAAGCCCAGAACGAACAGCACCAGGCTGGCGCCGTAACTGATGAAGCCCAACAGGCCGGCGGCCAGCACCGTACTGGTACTTGGCAACTGGGCGCCGGCCAGCATGGCGAGCAGCAGGTTGGTGGCGCCAGCAGCGAGGCCCTTGCTCATCGCGATGTAGCTGGCATCGTTGAGCGAGACCTTGCGGGTCAGGTTGTTGTCCAAGCCCCAAGCAAGGCAGGCGCCGAGAACCGCCATGGCCGGCCACCAACTTGCTATGCCTGCAAGGGGCTCATTGCCGGTCGGCCAGCTCAGCAGCAGGCAAGCGGCCAGGATCGCCAACATGCCCAGGGCGATGCGGCGGTCAAAGTTTTCCTTGAACGCGAACCAGGCCAGCAAGGCGGTCATCATCCCTTCGGCGTTGAGCAGCAACGACACGGTCGACGCGGGCATGCGAGACAGCCCCAGCATCAACAAGACCGGCCCGACCATGCCGCCCGAAACGATGGCGCCAGCCAACCACCAACGCTCAGTGGGTGCGAGGTGAACGGCGGGTGCTTTGCTGAGGCGGCGGACGATCCAAAGCCCGAGCCCGGACCCGAGGTACAGCAAGGCCGCCAGCAGCCATGGGCTGGTCTGCCCCAGCAGCGGCTTGGCCAACGGCGTTCCGGCACCAAACAAGACGGCCGCAGTCAAGGCAGCGGCAATGCCTGGGGCAAATGTTGGTTTTATCAATGTTCTCAATCTGTTTGCATGGGCCGTTGCTGGATGGCTTTCGAGCCTGCACCGGATGCTGTCACAGTCGGGCAACCCGACCATGAGCAATATCTCGGCAGTCTTTGCAGCCATCAAGCGCGCCCTCAAGGTCGAGGTGCACACCAAGATCATGGTGGCCTGACTCTCAGCACTGACCCCGCCGGCTCATGCCCGAGCCTTGTGATTCACTTCATCTTGTATGGCCCGGCACTTTCCCATAATTTCATTAAACGAAGGCTGATGTAGCGCCAGCAAGCCGTCCTTCAACATCGCGGCGTAATCGTTTTCAAGTGCAGCCATTGCTGCACCTACGGGCACCAACTGGAGCCCACCGGCTACAGCTTTGAAGTAGTCGACCTTGGATCCATGTGCATCTTTTTCAGCAAAGAAAACTGACTTGTGTTCGGCCACCGATATGGCCAACTGGTGATTGCCTGCCGCACGCGCGGCATGGCCTGTTGTTGCCATCGCAGCCAAGTCGTACCAATGGCGTGAATATCGCTCACCGCGCAAGCGCCCCTGCAAACTGTAGACGTGTGCGGCCGTTGCCTTTTCCCAGAAAGTGCGCTCGGCAGCCATAACCAAGGGAGTTGCAGCGGGGAATTCGATGCCCTCAATCACTGGAGCGATGTCGCAATCAACCTTATGCCTGCTGTTGGGCTCGCCCGTGGCGCGGGCACCGAACTCTAACTGTATCGATGCGGCAGCGTAGCCCGTGCCTGTTTTCACCGCGCGGTAGTCAATGATCAGTTTCTCGCTGTCCTTTCCATCAACTCGGAACTCAGCTTGCGCTCTGCTACTGACCAATGAATCTTCAAAAACCGGCTTGACGGAGCCTGCGATCCATTCAGGCAATCGTGCCCTAACCGCGCTTGTGATTTTCTTTTCCTGCCTTGCCGAAACAGGAATTGGATTGCCGCCTTGCAACAGGTCTGGTACCAGCTCCCGGATGTTGTAGGTCAGAACAATGTCTTCAGAAAACCGATCAATGATTTTGTAAACTTTGGAGAGTGAAGTGCCGCCTTTAAATGTCAATTTATCGGCCAACGGTGAACCGTAAATGGCCGACAAGGCCCAGACGACCCAGATGTCTTTTTCTAACAAATGGGCGGGCCGCCCAGTCCGGCCTGCCGCCATTTCAAGGGCTTCGGCCTGATCTGCACGGCTGAGTGCAAACCACGACTCAGACAAAATCCACCTCACTGACGGCACGTGCCATCCAACTTGGCATCGCAGCACGAGCGGCGCGCATGGCATCCCATTCTGCCGTTGGCAACTTGGAATGCAAGATTTTGAGTGCCGAAGGGGCTTGCTCTGCCCCCAACCACGCCAAAGCGCGAATGGCCATGCCCGCAGGGCGTTTGCCCATGAGCAACTGCCAAGGCGTGCCATGCTTGAACTCTACATCCTGACGGCCCAGGCGCAGTTTGCGCGAAGGACCCGAGGTCAGAAAAATCTCCCGTACCGGCACTTGCGTCGTCAACCCTAAAGCATTGGCTTCAGCAGCCCCGCTGGGTACCACCATCTCACCACTGGCCGCCTCAATCGCTTCCACCACAGTTTGCGTGGACGGAGGACGCGCCCCAAACCGACCCTGCACCGGCAAGGCGTAGACGCCACGGCCTACGCGCAAAAGCCGCCCCTCGCGCGTCATGCGTGTCAGCGCCTGATCGACAGCGGCTCGCGAAGCCAGATGCAAGAACTCCTTAGGCGAAAGTAGACCGCCCTCAGGCAAGGCTTGCGCAGCAGCGACGATGGATTGGACAAGTTGGCTCATGTGCGGGCTCCGTTTGTCAGAATGATAAAGTAGTTTCTGACATTTTGCAAATTGATGCCCAATGTTCATTTAGGCCCCAAGCGGGCGAAACAGGGCACAGTGTTGTTGAAACGCTGTACCGCGATTCGGCAAGAAGTCAAATGGAGTGCCGGTTCAACCGGGCAGGGCTAAGCCCGGTTGCCGGCTCATGCTGGGGATCATGTAACTGCTGGGTCAACCGGGCGGGGCCACGCCCGGTGCCAGCTCATGCTGGGGATCATGTAACTGCTGGGTCAACCGGGTGAGCTCCGCGCCCGGTTGCCGGCTCACGCTGAGACTTGTATATCTGCCGGCTCAACCGGGCAGGACCACGCCCGGTTGCCAGTTCACTCTTGTCGTTGGATATGTACTGGCTCAACCGGGCGGGGCCACGCCCGGTGCCAGCTCATGCTGAGGGCCGTGTAACTGCTGGACAATCCCTCCATGACTGATGAAGCTGTTCCCCACAAGCGCCGCGTCCGCTATGTCGGCACGCATCCGCGCCGCTTTGAAGAGAAGTACAAGGAACTCAACCCCGAGCAGCATGGGCTTGAGCTGCAGAAGGTCCTGGACCGCGGGCAGA
>CAIJIT010000275.1 GCA_903820745.1 uncultured Burkholderiales bacterium | reverse complement strand
TTTTCGACCTGGGTCAATCGCGAGCTGAAGGTCGGCGACCCGATTGAATCCTATCCACCGCAGGGTCGTTTCGGCTTGACCGCAGCGACTGCCAAATCGCGTCATTGCCTGGGCATTGCCGCCGGTTCTGGCATCACGCCGATTTTGTCGATCATGAAGACGCTGCTGGCGCGCGAACCGGGCAGCCGCTTCACGCTGATTTATGGCAACCGCAGCCAGGCTTCGACGATGTTCAAGGAAGAGATCGAAGACCTGAAGAACCGCTATATGACGCGGCTGTCGCTGCATGCCCTGTTCTCGCGCGAACAAGTTGACGCTCCTTTGCTGGCCGGGCGTATCGATGGGGCCAAGGTCAGCGAGTTCTTGCGCACCTTGGTTCCGGCCGCAGGTATTGATCAGGCCTATCTCTGCGGCCCCTTGCAGATGAACGAGCAGGCTGAAGCCGCCTTGCGCGCCGCCGGCCTGGCTGAGGAATTGATCCATGTCGAGCGCTTCGGCACGCTCGAGACCCGGGCCGGCAAATTACCGCGGCATCAACCCCAAGCGGGCGATGCCGACAGCGCAAGCGTTCTGGTGATCCGCGACGGTATCAGCCGCGAAATCGAATTCTCCAGGTCCGATAGCAGTCTTCTTGGCGCTGCCGTTCGCGCCGGCATCGATCTGCCTTTTTCATGCAAATCGGGCGTTTGCTCGACCTGCCGCTGCAAATTGCTCGAAGGCGAAGTCCGCATGGACAAGAACTTTGCGCTCGACAAGCGCGAGTTGGCCGCTGGCTTCATCCTCAGTTGCCAGTCGCACGCGCTGACGCCGCGGTTGGTGATCTCGTTCGACGAGCGCTGACATGGCCAGAGGTCGCGCCGCCGGATTCGAGATGCAACGCGAGGAGATCCTCGCTGCTGCGGCCCATCTGTTTGCGCAGCAGGGCTATCCTGGCACTTCGATGAATGAAGTGGCGCGAGCCTGCAAGGTATCGAAGGCGACCCTGTATCACTACATGCGCGACAAGCACCAGTTGTTGATGCAGATCTGTGAGACCCATGTGCAAAGCCTGGCTGAACTGGTCGCTGCGGTGGCTTCGCAGGGGCTGGCCCCGGAAGCCCATCTGCGTGAATTGATCATGCGTTTTGTGCAGGCTTATGGCCAGGCGCAAAACCAGCACCGCGTGTTGACCGAGGACATGAGGTTTCTCGAAGCCGAAGGTCAGGCACGGCTGCGTCAGGTGGAACGCCAGGTGGTGTCGGCATTTGCCGATGCTGTCGCAGCGGTCAGGCCTGAACTGCATGGCGCAAATCTGGATAAACCGTTGACCATGCTTTTGTTCGGCATGATCAATTGGACCTTCACCTGGCTTCAGCCGGGTGGCAAGCTGACTTACGATGCGATGGCGCCAATCGTGGCGGATCTTTTTTTTGGTGGACTCGGCGCGGTGCAAACACCGGCAGCCTCGATTGAATAGCAACCCTAGGAGACGAGTATGAAGATGATCAAGATGATTTGTGCCGCAGCTGCGGCTTATCTGGCCCTTGGCGCCCAGGCTGATGTGAATGTTGGCGTGGTCGTCTCGGCCACCGGGCCGGCTGCATCGCTGGGCATTCCGGAGAAAAACACCCTGAGCCTGCTGCCAGCGACCATCGGGGGGCAAAAGGTCAATTACTTCGTCCTTGACGATGCCTCCGACACCACCGCGGCGGTGGCCAATACGCGCAAGCTGATCACCGAGCACAAGGTCGACGTGATCATCGGCTCGACCATCACACCGAATTCTTTGGCGATGATCGACGCGGCGGCCGAGTCGGCCACGCCGATGATTTCGATGGCAGCTTCGGCGCGCATCATCGAACCGGTCGACGCGAAAAAGCGCTGGGTGTTCAAGACGCCGCAGAACGACATCATGATGGCGCTGGCGATCGTCCAGCATATGGCCGCCGCTGGCGTCAAGACGGCCGGATTCATCGGCTTTGCCGATGCCTACGGTGAAGGCTGGTACCAGGAGTTCACCAAGATCGCTGCGATCAAGGGCTTGCAGGTGGTGGCCTCTGAGCGCTACAACCGGGCCGACACCTCGGTGACGGGCCAGGTGCTGAAGATCATCGCAGCCAAACCCGACGCGGTGCTGATCGCCGGTTCGGGCACACCGGCTGTGCTGCCGCAAAAAACGCTGAAAGAGCGCGGCTATGCCGGCAAGTACTACCAGACCCATGGCGTGGCCAACAACGATTTCCTGCGCGTTGGCGGCAAGGATGTGGAGGGCACATTCCTGCCTTCGGGCCCGGTGCTGGTAGCGGCCCAGTTGCCTGCAGATCATCCCTTGAAGAAGAGCGCGCTTGCCTATGTGTCGGCTTATGAAACCGCATTTGGCAAAGGGACGGTATCGACCTTCGGTGGCCATGCCTGGGACGCTGGTCTGCTGCTGAAATCAGCCTTGCCTGTCGCCTTGAAGAACGCGCAGCCCGGCACACCGGCATTCCGCTCAGCCCTGCGCGATGCGCTGGAAACTGTCAAGGAATTGCCCGGAGCACATGGCGTCTTCAATATGTCGGCCACCGACCACCTGGGCCTGGACCAGCGCGCCCGCGTGATGGTGAAGATTGAAAACGGCGCCTGGAAATTGGTTCCCTGAGCTGTATGCCGCCAGCCGCCTGAGCGGCTGGCGGCTTGATTCTTGAAAGCCAGTCATGTCCATAGCAACGCCGATTCTTCAAAGCCTGATCGCCAACCGCTGGGTCGGCAGCCAGCCTGCAAGTACCTTACGCAGTGCGATCAATGGCCGTGCCGTGGCATCGACCCATGCTGATGCGATCGACTTTGGCGAGTCGCTGGCCTATGCGCGCGGGACCGCTTTGCCGGCCTTGTTGCAGCTCGATTTCCAGCAGCGCGCTTCGATCCTGAAGACGCTGGCCGCTTACCTGCTGGAGCGAAAAGAGCTGCTTTACGCAATTTCAGCGCATAGCGGTGCCACCCGGTCAGACTCCTGGATCGACATTGAAGGCGGCATCGGTACCTTGTTTGCCTATGCTGGCATCGGCCGGCGCGAGCTGCCTTCTGCCAAGGTATTGCATGAGGGCCCGGCCGTCGCTCTGGGCAAGGATGGCCAATTCCTCGGCACCCATATCCTGGTCCCGAGGCAGGGCGTGGCAGTCCATATCAATGCTTTCAATTTCCCCATCTGGGGCATGCTGGAAAAGTTCGCGCCTTGCTTCCTCGCCGGTATGCCGGCCATCATCAAGCCCGCCAGCTCGACCAGCTATATCGCCGAAGCGGCGATGCGCTTGATCCAGCAATCGGAGCTGCTGCCCGCCGGCAGCCTGCAATTGATCATTGGCAGCTCGGGCGACCTGCTCGACCGCCTGGAAGAGACTGATGTCGTTACCTTCACCGGTTCGGCTGAGACTGCAGCGATGCTGCGCGTCAATGCCAATCTGATTCGCCGCAGCATCCCGTTCAACGGCGAAGCCGACAGCCTGAACTGCGCGATCCTGGCGCCTGATGTGACGCCGGATGATCCCGAGTTCGACTTGTTTGTCAAGGAAGTGGCGCGCGAAATGACGGCCAAGACCGGGCAGAAATGCACCGCGATCCGCCGCGCCATCGTGCCGCGCCAGCATCTCGATGCAGTGGCGACTGCCCTGCGCTTGCGCCTGGCCCAGGTCAAGGTCGGCGACCCGGCGCTTGAAGGCGTGCGCATGGGGGCCCTGGCTTCCAGAGCGCAGCAGCATGATGTTGCCGAGCGCTTGCTGTTGCTGAGTCAAGGCAACGAGATAATCTTTGGCGCAGGCGACGGCTTCGCACCGCTGGGTGAGGGCGTGGCCGAGGGCGCGTTCTTCGCGCCGACGCTCTTGCTCTGCCGCGACGGCTTTGCCAACGAGGTCGTGCATCAGGTCGAAGCCTTCGGCCCGGTCTCGACGCTGATGCCTTATGACGATCCCGACCAAGCGCTGCAACTCGCCGCCATGGGCCGCGGCAGCCTGGTCGGTTCGGTCATCACCAAGACGCCGGCAATCGCCGCCCGCTTCGTTCACCATGCGGCGGCTTTTCATGGTCGCATGCTGGTACTTGATCGGGATGCAGCCAGGGAGTCGACCGGGCATGGCTCGCCGCTGCCTCAGCTCAAGCATGGCGGCCCGGGCCGCGCCGGGGGCGGCGAAGAGCTCGGCGGCATCCTGGCGGTCAAGCACTACCTGCAGCGCTGTGCGGTGCAGGGCTCACCGTCGATGCTGACCGCGATCACCGGCGAATACCAGCGCGGGGCTCGGGTCAAGGAAGACCCGGTTCATCCCTTCCGCAAGCATTTCGAAGAGATCGAAGTCGGCGATTCGCTGCTGACCCATCGGCGCACCGTCACCGAGGCCGACATCGTCAACTTTGGCGGCGTTTCGGGTGACTATTTCTATATGCATTTCGACGCGATCGCGGTCAAGGACACCCAGTTCGGCCAGCGCATTGCGCATGGCTATTTCGTGCTGTCAGCGGCGGCCGGTCTGTTCGTTTCCCCCGCTCCCGGCCCGGTGCTGGCCAATTACGGCCTCGATCAACTGCGCTTCGTCAACCCGGTCGCGATTGGCGACACGATCCAGGCGCGGCTGACCTGCAAGCGCAAGACCGACCGTGGCAATCGCCCCGATCAGCCCCCGCAGGGTGTGGTTGCCTGGGATGTGCAGGTCTTGAACCAGCGCGGCGAAATCGTCGCCAGCTACGATATCCTGACCCTGGTGGCCAAGCTCAAGCCTTGATGGCCGTTCGATCCGGCGCTACGATCTCACCGTTGGTTCAGAAGTCACGGAGGAAATTCGATGTCAAGTTTCAAGCAAATATCACTGGCCAGCTTGGTTTTTGCCGGGGTCCTGTCAGGCTGCGCGATTCCCTCGGGCGCAGTTGGGCCTGGCCAGTTTCAGGCCGAAGCAGAATCCAACCAAAAGTCATTTGTCACCGGCTCCCGACTTCCCGTGAAGAACGGCAAGGGCATCGAATATGTCAAGGGCCTCAGTAAAGAGGGTTTTGCCGAGGACATGATGCACAACAAGTCGCCCATGACCGACAGCAAGTGAAACGATTGCTTCGCTGACCTGATTTCCTATGGCTTGGCGCTGGCAAACGCCACCAGCGCATCGATGTCGGCATCGCTCAGGGCGCGCGCAGCGCTGCCCATCGTGCCGTCCATATCTGCTCTGGCCCCTGAACGCAAATTCTTCAGCTGCAATGCCAGATAGTCGGCGGATTGGCCGGCAATCCTCGGCACATGTTTCTGGCCCTGCAGATTTTCACCATGACAGGATTGGCAAAAGCTCTGTCTTGAAATCTGCGCGCCAACAGCGATTTTCTCTGCCAACGCTTGGCCTGCAGAAGGTGCCGGCAAGCTGGCGTAATGGGCACCGATGTCGCGCATATCCTGGTCGCTGAGCGTCGCAACCAGGGCTTCCATACCCCCGCCGAGACGGCGCTGCTCGCGAAACTGCACCAGTTGATAAAAGACCGACAGCGGCGGTTGCGCTGCCAGATGCGGCACGCCGGGCACAACGGCAATACCTGCTTCGCCATGGCAGGCGCTGCAGATCTGTGACTTGGCCTTGCCGGCAGCGGCATCTGGCGCCGCGCTCGCGGGCGAGGCAATCAGTGACAGGCTGAAAAAAGCCACCCCGAGGGTGGCTTCGAGGGATCGATGCAAAGTCATTTTTTGTCGTAGGAGACGCGGAAGATTGCGCCTGCTTCGTCGTCGGAGACCAGCAGCGCTCCGTCGGGCATGACATGGACGTCAGCCGGGCGCCCCGAATAGTCCTCGCCATTCAGCCAACCAGTGACAAAAGGCTCCAGCTTGGCTGGCTTGCCCTTGGCATCAAGCACGACGCGGACGACCTGGTAGCCGGTCTTCTTGCTGCGATTCCAGGAACCATGTTCGGCGATGAAGATATTGTTCTTGTATTCAGCCGGGAATTGCTTGCCGGTGTAGAAACGCATGCCCAGCGCAGCTACGTGAGGCCCGAGTTTCATGTCGGGCTTGTCGAACTCGTCGCAAGAACGGCCCTTGCCGAAGGTCGGGTCGAGCAGGTCGCCCTGATGGCAGAACGGATAACCGAAGTTCATCCGTTTGGCCGAGACATGATTCAAGGTGTCATGCGGCAATTCGTCATTGACCCAGTCGCGGCCGTTGTTGGTGAACCAGAGTTCCTTGGTGACCGGATGGAAGTCCATGCCGACGCTGTTGCGCACCCCTTGCGCGACGGTTTCGAGGATGTTCGTGGTCAGATTCAAGCGCATGATCGCTGCATGAGTGACCGGCTGTACGGTGATGTTGGCAGGTGTGCCGATCTGGAAATACAGATAGTTGCCATCCGGGCTCAGGCGCATGAACTTCCAGCCATGCGGTTCATCCTTGGGCAAGGCGTCGAAGACGACAACCGGCGCCGGCGGGTTGTCCAGATTGGCTTCAATATTGTCGTAGCGGATGATTCGCGACAGCTCGGCCACATAGAGCGAGCCGTTCTTGAATACCACGCCGTTCGGGCGGTGCATGCCCTTGGCGATGACCTTGACTTCACGCCGGTCGCCCTTGTCAACGACGGCATAGACATTGCCCGGGAAGCGCGTGCCGACAAAGATCGTTCCGGCAGGTGACTGTGCCATCGAACGGGCATTGGGCATGCCATAGGCCCATAGCTCGATCTTGAACCCGGCCGGCACTTTCAGTCGGTTGGTCTGGATGTCGGCAAGCGCCATCGCGGTCAGACCCGGTGGATTCGGCACCAGATTGAGGCTTTCCTGCTCGGCAGTCCGGCCTTGCGACCAAGTGGCCGGAATCGCTGGCGCCGCCTGCTGGGCCAAGGCTGCACCGAGTCCGGCAATGCCAAGGGCAAGGGCGCATGAACGCAGGATCAGTTGTTGTTGAAAAGCCATGTTCGTCTCCAGTAATTTATTGGTGTCGGAAATAAATCCTAACCCGATCGCCGCTGCTTTGGTATCGGTGGTCTTACTGATTGATACAACGGTCGAGCAGGAGCATTGGATCAGCCTTGTTCAGTTGCCGATCTCGAAGCGCATGCCAGCATGGGTTTGCAAGCGCTGCACCAGCGTCATGCCCATCGCCGCTCCCGGCGTCCAGACGCCGCCAGCGGTGACTGCCGAACTGCATTCTTTCGCCAGGCAGATGGCGGCTTGGACAATCATCTTCGAAGTCGATCCATAGCCAGGGTCGCGATCGCCGCAGACGCTGGCACTCAGCGCCTGCCGGTCATCGGTTTCGCCGCTAAAGAGGATCTCGTAGCGTCCCGCTTCGCGCTGCTGCAAGCTTGGCCCTTGGCCTGGCTTGGGTAGGAAAAATCTGCGCAGCAGCGCGCGCGCCGGGCCAAAGCCGAGCAGCACATTCTGGATCCTTGCATTGCGTGCCATGGCCCGGGCGCGCTTCTCGCCCCGGGGGCCGTCGCCGGTCAGCATGCGCTCGTCATATTCGAAGTCCTGACCCCAGGGGTGACCGAGCAAGGCGTTGCTGCGGTGCACGTTTTTGGTGTTGATCGGCGCCATGATGAAGGGGCCGGTCCAAGACCCAGCCTGCAGGTCGTAGGTCGCAGAATCGCCTTCCGGCTGTTCGGGCCCGCGAAATCCCGGCGTCAATGCGAACGGATCGGTCAGAACCCGCTGCAGCGCCGGGTTGCGACCGATCTGCTCGAAGGTGGCCAAGGCGCTGGCCACAGTGCCGCCCGACATGCCGCCCTTCATCACGCGAACCCGGCCGCGCACCCGCTGCAGCGGTTTGCCGAAGCGGCGCAGCGCGGCATCCTGCAGGAACAACACGCCGAGTTCGAAGGGGATCGAATCGAATCCGCATGAAAAAACAATGCGTGCTCCGCTGGTCTGTGCCGGCGCTGCAAGCCGCGGGATCATCTGTTGCATCCAGCCGGGTTCGCCGCAAAGGTCGACATAGTCGGTGCCTGTTTCCGCACAGGCCAGCACCAGTTTTTCGCCATGCAATTGATAAGGGCCGACTGTGCTGATCAGTACGCGGGTCTGGCCGACCAACTGGGCCATCGAGGCGGAGTCGTTGGCATCGGCGGCGATCAAGGGCAGGCCGTCGGCCGCGCCGATCAAAGCTCTGACCTCGCTGAGCTTGGCCAGGCTGCGCCCGGCCAGCGCCCATTTCAGACCGTCGCCGGCGCCGTTCTGCAGGGTTTCGGCGATCAGGCGGCCGGTGAAACCGCTGGCACCGAAGACGATCAGGTCGAACGGCCTCTCGGTGTTTTTGCTGTTCATTCTGGAAAAGTGCCCGGCAGGAGGATGTCGCGCGTGACGTTCTGCAGTTGCGTATGGCCGCTGAAAGCCATCGTCACGTCGAGTTCCTTGTGGATGATTTGGAGTGCTTTGGTGACGCCAGCCTCACCCATCGCGCCCAGTCCGTAGACCATCGCGCGGCCAATCATCGTGCCGCGTGCGCCCAAGGCCCAGGCCTTCAATACGTCCTGGCCGCTGCGGATGCCGCCGTCCATCCAGACTTCGAGCTGGTCACCGACTGCCGCCACGATCGCTGGCAGCGCCTCGATGCTGCTCTGCGCACCGTCGAGTTGGCGACCGCCATGGTTGCTGACGACGATGGCGTCAGCCCCGCTGGCGACCGCGAGCTTTGCGTCTTCCACATCCATGATGCCTTTCAGGATCAGCTTGCCGCCCCATTGCTGCTTGACCCATTCGACATCGGCCCATGACAGGGTCGGGTCGAACTGCTCGTTGGTCCAGGCGGCCAGCGAGTTCATATTGCTGACGCCTTTGACATGGCCGACCAGATTGCGGAAGGTATGTCGATTGGTTCCGGCCATGCCCAGGCACCAGCGCGGCTTGGTCATCAAGTTGATGATGTTGGCCAGCGTCGGCCGCGGGGGCGCGGTGAGGCCGTTCTTCAGGTCCTTGTGGCGCTGGCCGATCACCTGCAAATCCAGGGTCAGGACCAACGCCGAGCAGCGCGCGACCTTGCAGCGATCGATCATGCGCGCCATGGCTTCGCGGTCGCGCATCATGTAGAGCTGGAACCAGAACGGCGCGCTGGTGTGGCTGGCGATGTCCTCGATCGAGCAGATGCTCATGGTGCTCAGGGTGAATGGAATGCCGAACTTTTCTGCTGCCCTGGCGGCGTGAATTTCGCCATCGGCATGCTGCATGCCAGTCAGCCCGACCGGGGCGATGCAAACCGGCATCCTGACGTCGATGCCGACCATCTGGGTGGCAGTGCTCCGGTTTTCCATGTTCACGGCAACGCGTTGGCGCAACTTGATTTTCTGGAAATCGCTTTCGTTGGCGCGGTAGGTGGTCTCCGTCCAGCTGCCCGAATCGGCATAGTCATAGAACATGCGTGGCACGCGTTTCTTGGCCAGAACGCGCAAATCTTCGATGCAAGTGATGACGGGCATGGGACTTCCTAGCAGTTGGGTTTGCTGGATGCTAACTGTTTCGCCAGGAACGGCCTCGATTCGCGGTTAGCATTCCTGCCCATGAACTGGCCTTATGAATTGCAGATTGGTTGGCGTTACACGCGCGCTGGCAAAGGCGGGCGGCGCAACCGCTTCATCTCCTTTATTTCCGGCGTTTCGGTGCTCGGCATTGCCCTGGGCGTGGCCGCGCTGATCATCGTGCTGTCGGTGATGAATGGTTTCCAGAGCGAGGTGCGCGACCGCATGTTGTCGGTGATCGCCCATGTCGAGGTGCTGTCTGCGCAGGGCCAGGCCTTGCCTGATTGGCAATCGACTGCGCGGCAGGCTGGCGAGAACAAGGCGGTCGTCGGTGCGGCGCCCTTCGTCGCTGCGCAGGCCTTGATCGCGCGTGGAGACGAGATGCGCGGCGCCATCATTCGAGGCATTTCACCCGCCGACGAAGCCACGGTGACGCCACTCGCCGCACAGTTGAAGGACGGTGTGCTTGGCCGCTTGAAAGCCGGCGAATGGGGCATCGTGCTCGGTTTCGAATTGGCGCGCGGCCTCGGCGTGCATGTCGGTGACAAGATCACGCTGGTGGTGCCCGGCGGGCAGGTGACACCGGCCGGCGTCGTGCCCCGGCTGAAGCAGTTCACGCTGGTCGGTACCTTCCATGCAGGGCACTATGAATATGACAACGGCATGGCGCTGATTCATGTCGACGATGCGGCCAAGCTTTTTCGCGTTGCCGGGCCGACCGGTGTGCAACTGAAGCTGCGTGATGTGCATCAGGCGCGTAGGGTCGCGCAGGCCTTGGCGCAAAGTCTCGGCCCTGATGTCGTCGTGCGCGACTGGACCAGAACCAACGCCAACTGGTTTGAAGCGGTGCAGGTCGAAAAGCGCCTGATGAGCATCATCCTGACCCTGATCGTTGCGGTAGCGGCTTTCAATCTGGTCTCGACCCTGGTGATGACGGTGACCGACAAACAGGCCGACATTGCCATCCTGCGTACGCTGGGCGCGAGCCCGCGCTCGATCATGGCGATCTTCATGGTGCAGGGCGCTACATCCGGGGTCATCGGCACACTTTCTGGCGTTGGCATGGGGCTGCTGGTGGCGGTCAACCTCGATCTGATCGTGCCGCTGATCGAGCGTGCACTGAATGTCAGCTTTCTGCCGGGCAGCATCTACCTGATCAGCCATATGCCCAGCGACCCGCAACGCGGCGACATCGTGCCGATCGCCTTGACCTCGCTGGTGCTGGCTTTTCTGGCAACGATCTACCCGAGTTGGCGCGCCAGTCGCGTGCAACCTGCCGAGGCGCTGCGTTATGAATGATCATGTGCTGCTGGGCCAGGGCCTGACAAGACGCTTCAGCGAGGGCGGGCTCGATGTGACCGTGCTGACCGGTGTCGACATCGCGGTGCAGCGCGGCCAGACCTTGGCCGTCGTCGGTGCTTCCGGTTCCGGCAAGTCGACGCTGCTGCACCTGTTGGGTGGGCTGGATCGACCGACTTCAGGCCATGTGTCCTTGATGGGACGGCAACTTGGCGCGATGGGCGAGCCTGGACTCGGCCTCTGGCGCAACCAGCACCTTGGCTTTGTCTACCAGTTCCACCATTTGCTGCCTGAATTCAGCGCGCTCGATAATGTTGCGATGCCCTTGCGTATCCGCCGCATGCCACAGGCCTTGGCGCGTCAGACTGCCGCGGCGATGCTGGCCCGGGTCGGCTTGTCGGCCCGGTTGATGCACCGGCCTTCGGAGTTGTCCGGCGGTGAGCGCCAGCGGGTGGCGATTGCCAGGGCGCTGGTGACCAAGCCGGCCTGCGTGCTGGCTGACGAGCCGACCGGCAATCTCGACCGCAGCACCGCCCAAGCGGTGTTCGAGTTGATGCTGGAACTGGCTCGTGATCAAGGCACAGCCTTTGTGCTGGTGACGCACGATCAAGGTCTGGCCGCGCAATGCCAGACCCAGCTCAGCCTCATCGGTGGGCAATCGATGCGGCCGAAGTGATAGCCTCTCCCAACCATTTCATCCAGGTTTCAACTTGAACAAGACCCGCTTCATTCTCAAGATCAGTTGCCCTGACCAGGCCGGCATCGTCCATGCGGTCAGTGGCGTCCTGCTCGCCAAAGGCGGCAATATCCTGACTTCGGCCCAGCATGGAGACGCTGACCACAGCCGTTTTTTCATGCGCATCGAGTTCGAATGCAAGGCCGAGGTGGCGCTCGAAGAGTTGCGTGCGGCTTTCGAACCGCTGGCCATGAAACTGCAGATGGAATGGACCTTGGTAGCGCGCCAGACCAAGATCCGGGTCCTGTTGCTGGTGTCCAAGCTGGGTCATTGCCTGAACGACCTGCTGTTCCGCGTGCAGACCGGGCATTTGCCGATCGAGATTCCGGCCATCGTTTCGAATCACCGTGATTTTTACCAACTGGCCGCGTCTCACGATATTCCCTTCCATCATTTCCCGCTGCTGAACTCCACCGACGAGCAAAAGCAGTTGCAGGAGCGCAGGATCCGTGAAGTGGTCGAGGAAAACCGCATCGACCTGGTGGTGCTGGCTCGCTATATGCAGATTCTTTCCCCCGAAATGTGTGAATACCTGGCAGGCCGTGCGATCAATATCCACCATAGCTTTTTGCCCAGCTTCAAGGGCGCCAAGCCCTACCATCAGGCCTATCAACGCGGCGTCAAGTTGATCGGCGCGACCGCGCATTACGTCACCTCGAATCTGGACGAAGGCCCGATCATCGAGCAGGAAATTGCGCGCATCGACCACAGCCTGGCGCCTGAACAACTGGTTGCGATGGGACGTGATGTGGAATGCGTGACGCTGGCGCGGGCGATTCAATGGCATGCCGAGCACCGCGTGCTGCTGAATGGCAACCGCACGGTGGTGTTCCGCTGAAGCCAAGGCCTCCATGTGGTTAGACAGTCATTGCCATCTGGACGCGCCAGAGTTTGCTGCAGACCGCGCTGCCGTGGTCGCGCGCGCCCGCGCTGCTGGGGTCAGCCAGATCGTCTTGCCGGCTGTTGCTTTGACAGATTTTGAGCAGGTACGCGAACTCGCCCATCAACATCGTTTGTCCTATGCCCTGGGCATCCACCCACTGCGGGTCATGCAGGCGCAGGACACTGACCTGACTAAGCTGGATCAATTCCTTGAACGCCATCAGGGCGATCCGCGACTGGTAGCGGTCGGCGAAATCGGGCTCGATTTCTTTGTTCCTGGGATCGACCTTGAAAGGCAGCAGTTCTTCTACGCCGAACAACTGAAACTGGCGCAGCGCCATCGGTTGCCGGTGTTGCTGCATGTGCGCCGCAGCGCCGACCAGTTGCTGAAGGGATTGCGGCGTATCCCGGTCAGCGGCGGCATTGCCCATGCGTTCAATGGCAGTTTGCAGCAGGCGCTGGCCTTCCTCGCCTTGGGTTTTCGCCTCGGCTTCGGTGGCACATTGACGTTCGAGCGTTCCTTGCAGATCCGCCGCCTTGCCGAGGCTTTGCCTGATTCAGCAGTGGTGCTGGAAACCGATGCCCCCGATATGCCTCCGCAGTGGCTGTACCGGCCGGCGGCGCAAAGAAATGAAGGCCTGAGCGCACGCAATGAACCTGCCGAGTTGCCGAAAATTGCCGCAATATTGGCTGAAATTCGCGGCTGGACTTTGGCGCAAACCGCCGCCATCACCAAGGCCAATACGCTGGCGGCCTTGCCCAAGCTGTCGCTGCTGGCGTCTGATCCAATTGGTTGAAACGCGCTTGCAAGGCCTGGCGCCGCAGGCTGCAGCCGACACAACACTGCTGGTGCTGGGCAGCTTTCCGGGTGTTGCCTCGCTGCAGGTGCAGCAGTATTACGGACACCCGCGCAACCAGTTCTGGCGTTTGCTCGGACAGGCGCTGGATTTGCCGCTGGCGGAATGCACATACCCGGAACGCTTGGCCTTGCTGCGCAGCGCAAGGGTCGGTTTATGGGATGTGATCACCACGACGCAGCGTCGCGGCAGCTTGGACAGCCAGATCCGCGCGCCAATTGGCAGCGATCTGTCTGGTCTGCTCAACCGGTTGCCGGCATTGCGGGTGATCGCTTTTCATGGTGGAACGGCTGCACGTCTTGGACTACGCCAGTTGGGCGGGCTGGCGGTGAACTATCGAATCCTGGCGCTGCCCTCGAGCAGCCCGGCCTACACCTTGCCTTTTGATGACAAACTTGTTGCCTGGCGCGAAATCGCAGTGCAACTCAACCATGGTTAGGCTGTGAGCAAAACTAAAAAGATCAAATGGGCACCTGCCACATTGTCTGAATATGACGGGGTAAGGTATCTGCATTTGGACTCGATCTGGGTGCAAGGTGCGATGCGAATCCGTAAACCTCACAAACTCGAGCTTGAATATATTCAGCGCATGATGGTCTGGATGCTTTGGCGCGACTGTGAATCGTTGCGTGAGGGGCATGCAGTGCAATTGGGTTTGGGTGCGGCCGCGATCACGCGCTTTTGTCACAAACTGCTGCGCATGCGCACCACAGCGGTGGAGATCAATCCGACGGTGATCGTTGCTTGCCGGGCCTGGTTTCATTTGCCCGAGGATGACGCGAGGCTGAGCGTCATCAACGACGATGCGGCCCGTTGGGTCGCCCAGACAGAACAGGTGCAATCGGCGCAGGTGCTCAATGTGGACCTTTACGACCATGACGCTGCATCGCCGGTGCTCGATGACGAGGAGTTCTATGCCAACTGCCACGGGATGCTTGCAGACGGGGGGCTGATGACGGTCAATTTGTTCGGACGCGATGCCAGCTTTGCCCGCAGCGCGGCGCGCATCGCGAGAGTCTTCGGGTCTGACCAGGTCTGGAGTCTTGCGCCAACCAAGGAGGGCAACACCATCGTGGTAGCAGCGCGAGGCGTGCAAATCCCGGCTCGCGAGGAACTCGAGCGCCGCGCGGCCAATATCGAAACGCTGTTCGAACTGCCGGCGCGAAAATGGCTGCGTTTGGTGCAACCCTTGCCGCTGAGCATCATCAGCCAGTTGGTAACCTAGGCAAGTCGGCGGTCCGCGTGAGCTCAGACAGCCGGCACGCCGGCCGGCTCGAGTGGCGGACGCTGTTGCAGTGGCTGCTTGTCGATGGTTTGACCGAAATGCAGGCTTTGCCTGGCAAGCCCATCGCAGGACGGCATGCGCCCTTTGCGCTTGGCGGGAGCGATGGAGGTGGCGCAAGGGCAGACCACAATCGGCGCGATCCTGCGCAGCACGCCCGCATGGACTTGATTGATTAAGAAATTGCCAGTTAGATTTAGTTCAGCGCTTACGTGGAATCCACTAGTCGAACGGGCCTTGTTAGTCCATAGAATGCAGAAGTTAATAAATATTTTGAAAGGTTGTGATGAAAATAAAAAGTCAAAGAGACTTCTGGTCCGGCATGATGTTCCTGGTCGTCGGCCTGGCATTTGCCTGGGGCTCGACCGAATACAGTTTTGGCTCATCAGCCCGTCCGGGTCCGGCGTATTTCCCGTTTGGTCTGGGTGTGCTGTTGGCGCTTCTGGGAGGCCTGGTGCTTTTCAAGGCCCTGACCATTGAGTCCGAGGGCGGCGATCTGATTGGCGACTTCGCCTGGAAGCCGCTGTTGATCATCGTCGCAGCAATCGTGATTTTTGGCTTGATGCTCCCAACGCTTGGAATGGCCATTACTTTGCCGGTTTTGATCACCATGTCAGCGCTGGCAGGAGATGAGTTCCGCTTGCGCGATGCCCTGATCAATAGTGCAATCCTGACTGTTGGCTGTTGGGTACTGTTCATCTGGGGTCTGAAGCTGGTGATTCCGGTCTGGCCCATTTACTTTGCTGGCTAAGGAGCAGAACGCATGGAACTTCTGAATAATCTTGCGTTGGGCTTCCACGTCGCAATGACCTTGCAAAACCTGCTTTATGCCTTCGGTGGTGCGGTGCTCGGCACCTTGATCGGCGTGCTGCCTGGCTTAGGCCCGGTTGCCACGATCGCGATGCTGCTACCGTCGATCTACGCTCTGGACGCTACCCCCGCATTGATCATGCTGGCCGGTATTTATTACGGGGCCCAGTACGGTGGCTCGACAACCGCCATTCTGATCAACGTACCTGGCGAGTCAAGCTCGGTCGTGACCTGTATCGATGGCTACCAAATGGCTCGCCAGGGTCGAGCGGGCGCAGCGCTGTCAGCAGCTGGCTTGGGGTCCTTCTTCGCAGGTTGCGTCGGTACCGTCATCATTGCGGCTTTCGCGCCACCGCTGACCGAACTGGCATTCAAGTTCGGTCCTGCTGAATATTTCTCGTTGATGGTGATGGGTCTGGTTGGCGCCGTCGTGCTGGCTTCCGGCTCACTGATCAAGGCAGTCTCGATGATCTTGCTGGGGTTGCTGCTGGGGCAGATCAACACCGACGTGATCTCGGGCACCCCGCGTTTCTCGTTTGATGTGCCTGAGTTGACTGACGGTATCGGCTTCGTCGTGATTGCGATGGGTGTCTTTGGATTCGGCGAAATCATCGCCAATCTGGGCATGCCGGCTGAACACCGTGAGGTTTTCACCAAGGACGTGAAGGGACTCTGGCCGACAAAGCTTGATTTCCAGGAAGCCTGGCCTTCGGTCCTGCGTGGCACTGCTTTGGGTTCAGTTCTGGGTGTTTTGCCTGGCGGCGGCGCGTTGCTGGCTTCTTTTGCCTCCTACACTTTGGAAAAGAAGATCGTTAGGAATCCGCGCATTCCGTTCGGTAAAGGTGCCATCCAAGGCGTAGCGGGGCCCGAATCGGCCAACAATGCCGGTGCGCAAACCAGCTTCATCCCGATGTTGACGCTGGGCATCCCGCCGAACGCGGTGATGGCGCTGATGGTCGGCGCAATGACGATCAAGGGCATCCAGCCTGGTCCGCAGGTTATGACCAGCAATCCCGAGCTGTTCTGGGGTTTGATCGCCTCGATGTGGATCGGTAATCTGATGCTTGTGGTTCTGAATTTGCCATTGATCGGAATCTGGATCAAGTTGCTGACCGTGCCTTACCGCTTCTTGTTCCCAGCCATCGTGACCTTCTGCTGCATTGGCACTTATTCGCTCAGCAACAGCAGTTTTGACGTTTACATGACGGCAGTTTTCTCTTTGGTCGGGTACATCTTCTACAAGCTCAGCTGTGAACCTGCGCCCTTGCTGCTTGGATTCATCCTCGGGCCGATGATGGAAGAGAACCTGCGCCGTGCCTTGCTGCTGGCCCGTGGTGATTGGACGACCTTCATGACGCGGCCTTTGTCGGCCGGTCTGCTGATCGCCGCAGTTCTGATGGTCGTCGTCGTTATGTTGCCTTCGATCAAGAATAAACGCGAAGTCGCTTTCAAGGAAGATTGACCTTGACTGCGCTGCCTTTTTGGCAGCGAGTTGATGTTCCAAGGCCCGCCAGATCTGATCTGTGCGGGCCTTTTTGTTTTGCATTCAACCAGGAGTGCTCGGCGCCATGAGGCCGCCGAATGGTGTACCAGGCTTCGTTGTAAAACAGAGGGTTCTGCGTACAGACGCGGCGAGGATGGCGGCGCATCTGCCGGGGGTGCTGGCGAGCGAAGACCTGCAGCAGGAGGCGGGCAGGGTGTTCACTTTGCTGCGCAAGCCCTTGCGCTGAGTGCGCGGGCCCAGTCCGGGCTTTGGGCCTTCAGGAACTATTTCGCAGTCGAGCTGGACCTGGGCCTGACTTTCATGCTACAGTCTAAGGCTGGGCTGAACAAAAGCTTCTTCGCGATTGAGTTCAAACGCGAAGGCCAA
>CAIJIT010000274.1 GCA_903820745.1 uncultured Burkholderiales bacterium | reverse complement strand
CGGCATGGCCTACCAGCTGTAACGATGCGAGCACCATTCCGGATCAACGGCTTCGAGGGCGAGATCGAGGAGGTCATCCGTTGCGTTCGCGCCGGATTGAGCCAGAGCTCGCGCATGCCGCTGACCGAGACGCTGTCCACGCTGGCCTGCATCGACGAGATGCGGCGCCAACTCGGCGTTCGCTACCCCTTCGAGTAGCTAGCAGGATCCGGGCTGAGACTGTCCTGCAACAGTCTCAGCAGATCGGCAAACACGGGCGGGTGAAACAACATGCTCAGATGCCCGATCGCTGGCAGCTCAATCGCGCGCGCAAGAGGCAGCATGGCCGTGCTTGAAGGGCAGACGATCTGGTCGCAAGCGCTGAAATAGCAATCAAAGCCGGTACCGCCCAAGCTGTCCTGTTGCGCCAGTTCTGCCAGCCAGCGGCTGCCGCGGCGCATCTGCCTTGCATTGCGAGCCAACGAGAAGTTCGCCATCAAGGTGCCGAAATGCGGCGTGCCGATCGTGACGCAGCGGTGGAGGTCCGGCTGGATAGCTTTCAGATGCTCGCGCCGCAGCCAAGCGCGCAAGGCCAATCCGCCCATGCTGTGCCCAACGATGACCGGGGCTTGCCCACCGAGTTGCTGGAGCTTGGCCACGGCCGCGCCGATCTGGTCGCAATAGGCGTCAATCGAACCAAATGCCGGCTCCATTGTCAAGGCAATAAAGGGGTGTCCAGCGCTGCGCAAACGCCGCATCCAGCCGTTCCACAAACCACGGTTGCAGGTAAAACCGTGCAGCAGCAGCACGCCCCGCTGCTGACATTGTTCGGGCAGATAGTCAGGCACAGCCTGTTCGGCAAAGGGCTGCTGCCAGGCAAATATCCGTTCGACAGAGATCAGCTCAAGCACCCAGGCATGCAACAACTGCAGCGCCGACGGCTGGCTGTCGCGGTTGATATGGTGCAGACTGGCGAACATCAAGCCCATCACCAGCCCATAAAAAAAGAATATGAGCAACGCCAGCCCGCAACCCAGGCCAAGCTGACCGGTCCGCCAGAACCAGATCAGCGCGCTAAAACTCAGCAGGCTGCGCAGAAGCAGATTCCACCTTTGGATGCGTGCATTCATCGACCCAGTGTATTGCGCTGCACAATCACTACAACACCGAGGAACTGCTTGCAAAATGGAAAGAATTCGCACCGAAGACATCCTTGCTGATCTGCATCAAGTCGAGCAACAGCGCGCCTTAGGCCGAAGCAAGCCAGCAATGGTTCAGCAAGTGGCGCTGCTGAAAGGCTATCAGCAGCAGCGCTTTGCCAACACCTATGCCGACCTGCTGGCCAACCCGCGTTACGCCAAGGCGACCCATTTTTTTCTGCAGGAGCTGTACGGGCCGGGGGACTTCTCCAAGCGAGACTCGCAATTCGCCCGCGTAGTGCCGGCCTTGACGAAGCTGTTTCCGGCCGAGGTCGTGGCCACTGTGGCCAAGTTGGCACGCTTGCATGCGATTTCTGAAACCCTCGACATGAAAATGGCCGGTTTGCTCATCGGCCAGGGCCGGATCAGCCCGCCTGCCTATATCAGCGCCTGGCAAGCCTGCGCCGAAGCAATGCAGCGTCAAGCGCAGATCGACTTGACGATCGAGATCGGCGCAGCGCTCGATCATCTGACGCAAAAGCCGTTGCTGCGACAGGCTTTGCGGATGATGCGTCTACCCGCGGCCGCAGCCGGCCTGTCGGAAATGCAGGTTTTTCTCGAGAAAGGCTTTGATAACTTCAAGGCGATGAAGGGCAGCGAGCAATTCCTGCTGACGATCCGCATGCGCGAAGAAGCCTTGATGAAGGCCCTGTTTGCCGCTGATGCTGACGCAAAATCGCAGACATTCACGCCACCGACCGGGCCACTAGGGCAATTACCCTAACCACTAGGTCGCTTCTGCAACGACGATAGGCGGCTTGACGGCGCCCGCCGCACAAGCCGGAACAACGAGGAGATATGGTGCAAGAAGTGAAATTACAGGCAACGGATGACTCGAGCGCAGCCAGCGCGTCCAAACCCTGGTTGCGCAGCTACCCACCAGGTGTACCGGCAATGGTCGACACCAGCGTCTACAAATCATTGGTCGAACTGCTCGAAGAGGCATTCCACAAACATGCGCAGCGCGATGCCGCAGTCTGCATGGATCAACGCCTGAGTTTCGGCCAGGTCGACGAAATGTCGGCAGCAGTCGGCGCCTGGCTCCAAGCGCGGGGGCTGGAACGCGGTGCCCGCGTGGCCATCATGATGCCCAATGTCTTGCAATACATGGTCGTCATCGCCGCGATTCTTCGCGCCGGCTATGTGGTGGTGAACATCAATCCGCTGTATACACCGCGCGAACTGGAGCATCAGCTGAAGGATTCCGGTTCACAGGCGATCTTCGTGTTGGAGAATTTCGCCGGAACGCTCGAGCAGGTGATCGCCAAGACCAGCGTCCAGCATGTGGTGCTGGCCTCGATGGGCGACCTGCTGGGCTGGTGGCGCGGTCCGTTGATCAACTTCGCCGTGCGCCATGTCAAGAAGATGGTGCCCGAGTTCAGGCTGCCGGTCGGCCAGGGGCTGACGACCACGAGGTTCACACAAGCGTTGGCCGAGGGTCGAGGGATGAGCCTCAAGCGGATGGACCTCGGGCCTGACGATGTCGCTTTCCTGCAATACACCGGCGGCACTACAGGCGTCTCCAAAGGCGCGACCCTGCTGCACAGAAACGTGG
>CAIJIT010000273.1 GCA_903820745.1 uncultured Burkholderiales bacterium | reverse complement strand
GCAGAGCATCCCTCAGGTCTGGCAATTCGCGAAGGATGAAGGTTTTGTCATCGTCACCCGAGATGCGGATTTTGAAGAGCTTTCGCTTGTCTGGGGCCAGCCGCCCAAGGTGATTTGGCTTAAAACCATGAATCAAAGTCGCGCAACGACACTCAAGATTTTCCTGGATGGCCGATCGATGATCGAAGACGCCTTGCTGAATAACGGGCAGGCCTGCGTGGAAGTATCAGGCGTGTAAACAGTCGGTCGGAATACCCGGCGCCGGACTGCGGGACTTGGGCAATGTGACGTCGGGCTTGCTCGGGGGATAGCTCAGTATTTGAGCTGGTGATGCCTCAGACTTGGCCGAATCATTCAAGTTACCGGGCACACTAGCAGCGCCGCCATGCTGAAAATCCATTTTTCCAACCGTTATGAATTGCTGACCGACCTGCTGGTGGGCCAGTTGGCGCAGGCGCGCGGCAACGTTTTTGCGCCTGACCAGATCATCGTGCCCAGCGCTGCGGTGCGGCGCTCGCTGACCCTAAGCCTGGCCGAACAGCGCGGCATCTGCGCCAATGTGCAGTTCGATTACTTGGCCCAGTGGCTGTGGCAGCAAATGGCCCGGCTGCTGCCCGATGTGGCCGACAAATCGCCGCTGGCGCCGCCGGTGCTGGCCTGGCGGGTTGACAGCGCCTTCAGCGACCCGGCATTTGTTGCCCTGCATCCGCGCCTGGCGGCCTGGTTGGGTCAAGCCGATGCGGTGATGCGCTTCGAGCTGGCTGGCAGCGTCGCCGCTTTGCTCGACCAATATGTCACCTACCGCCCTGAATGGCTGGCCGACTGGGGTCAAAAGCTTGCCGCCAAGCTCGGCAGCCAGGCCGAGACTGCGCTGGCCGATGAAGGCTGGCAAGCGGCGCTGTGGCGGCGGATCAGCAACGAGCTCCAGCTCGACGCTTTGCAGCAAAGCCGCCGTTTCATCGCCAAGCTCGAGCAACTCGACCCGGCAGGCGCATTGGCTGCCGGCCTGCCGGCCAGCGCCCATATCTTTTGTTTGCCGGCGATGCCGCCGCTGCATATCGAGTTGCTGCAGCAACTTGGCCGCGTCGTCGATTTGCAAATCTATGTGATCAACCCCTGTCGCGAATATTGGTTCGAGGTCATCGACCGCCGGCGCCTGAGCCATCTGGCTGCACGCGGGCAAGATCAGAACCATGAAGAAGGCTCGCGGCTGCTGGCTTCCTGGGGCAAACAGACCCAGTCGCATGTCGACCTGCTGGTCGATCAATGCGGCGAGGCGGCCGAGGACGACAGCGGCTTCGCGGAGAATCCTGCCGACTCCTTGCTGGCCAGCCTGCAGAACGCAATCCTCAATCTGACTGATCTGCAAGCCGGTTCGGTACAACTTGACCCGCAAGACCGCAGCTTTGAAGTCCATTGCTGCCATTCGCTGACGCGCGAACTCGAGGTGCTGCAGGACCATCTGCTGGGCTTGTTTGCTCAAGCGGCTGAGGCTGGCCGCAAGCTGGCGCCGGCGCAAATTCTGGTCGTCATGCCTGACCTCGAAGCCGCAGCGCCCTTGATCGAAGCGATTTTCGGCACCGCCCCGAAAGACCGTTACATCCCCTACACGATCACCGGCCGCGCCCGCAGCAGCGCCAACAGCCATGCCCAGGCGCTGCTGGCCATCCTCGACCTGGCCGGTTCGCGCTTCGCGGCGAGCGCCTTGTTCGGTCTGCTGCAAAAGGCCTGCGTCGCGCGGCGCTTCCAGTTCGATGACGACAGCTTGCAGCAGTTGCGCGACTGGATCACCGCCTCGGGCATGCGCTGGGCGCTCGACGCCAAGCACCGCGCCACTTTCGGCGTGCCGGCCGACCCCGCGCATACCTTGGCCGACGGGCTGGACCGTTTGTTCCTCGGCTACGCTTTGCCGGATCAGGTCAATGAGCCTTTTGCACAATTGCTGCCGGCCGGTCAGGCCGAAGGTTCGGCCGCGCTGCCGCTCGGTTCGTTCTGGCGCTTTGTCGACCGCCTGCAGCATTTGCACCAAAAGCTGGCCCAGCCCCAGTTGCCAGCGGCCTGGGCTGAGCTGCTGCTCGAAACCTTGGCGAGCTTTACTGAAGCGACCAGGGAAGAACTCGACGATCTGCGCGAGTTGCAGCAGACGATCCGCGAATTGACTGAGCAGATGCAGGGCGGCGGGGTCACGCAAGCGCTGCCGCTGGCGCTGGTGCACAAGGCGCTGGCACAACTGCTCGACGATCCGGCGCGCGGCGGCGTGCCCAGCGGCAATGTCACTTTTTCGTCGATGAGCAGCTTGCGCAACCTGCCCTTCGAGGTGATCTGCGCGATCGGGCTGAACGACGGCAGTTTTCCGACCTCGCTGCGCCCGGCCGAATTCGACCTGATGGCGCTGCAGGCGCGCCGCGGCGACCGCCAACGCCGCAATGACGAACGCAATCTGTTTCTCGATCTGCTGTTGGCCGCACGTCGCAGCCTCTACCTCAGCTACTGCGGCCGCAGCGTGCGCGACAACTCATTGCAGCCGGCCTCGGTGCTGGTCTCCGAACTGCTCGAAACCTTGCTGCCGGCGATTGCCGATGGATCGCCCGGATCGCTGGATCTGGCCAGACGGCGGCTGCTGGTCGAACATCCGCTGCAGCCGTTCGCGATCGACTGCTTCAGCGACGGCAAGGAGCCGCGTCTGCGCAGCTACAACCGCGAGCTCGGCGAGGCCTTGCGGCGCAGCTTGCAAAGCCCTGCTGTGGAAATCACGCCCTTGCT
>CAIJIT010000272.1 GCA_903820745.1 uncultured Burkholderiales bacterium | reverse complement strand
CGCTGAATTGACACAAGGCGTTGATGACGACGCCTGATCCTAGGCCTTGATCCTGACACGCTTGTCAGTTTTCTCCCGGCCGGGTCAAACCTCGAACTGCAAGGCCGACAACCTGGCGTAGAGGCCGCTGCGCGCGACCAGCTCGGCATGTGTGCCTTGCTCGATGATGCGGCCCTGCTCCATCACGATGATGCGGTCGGCGCGCTGCACGGTGGCGAGCCGATGCGCGATCACCAGGGTCGTGCGGTGTTGCATCGCTGCTTCCAGTGCGGCCTGCACCATGCGTTCGCTTTCGGCGTCGAGCGCGCTGGTGGCTTCGTCGAGCAGCAGCAGCGGCGGGTTTTTCAGGATCGCACGGGCGATGCTGATGCGCTGACGCTGGCCGCCCGACAGGCGCACGCCGCGCTCGCCCAGAAAGCTCGCATAGCCTTCGGGCAGACTGGTGATGAATTCATCGGCAAATGCGGCTTTCGCTGCGGCCCTGACCTCGGCGTCGCTGGCGTCGGGCCGGCCATAGCGGATGTTCTCCATCGCGCTGGTCGAGAAGATCACGCTGTCCTGCGGCACCAGGCCGATCGCCTGGCGCAGATCGTTCAAGCTGAGCTGATTCGTGGCCACGCCGTTGAGCTTGATGGCGCCGGCCTGGGCCTCGTAAAAGCGCAGCAGCAACTGGAACACCGTGCTCTTGCCGGCGCCGCTGGGGCCGACCAGGGCAACGGTTTCGCCTTGTCGGATGTCCAGGCTGAAGTCCGCGAGCGCCGGTTGCAGCGGCCTTGATGGATAGTTGAACTGCAGGCCCTGCAGCGACAAGGCCAGGCCGCCGGTGCTGGCCGGCAAGGCCTGCGGCTGCGCCGGCTCGGACACTGGCGAGCGAGTCGCGAGCAACTCGACCAGGCGCTCGGTCGCACCGGCGGCGCGCTGGATGTCGCCATAGACTTCGGCCAACACCGCCACGCTGCTGACCAGCAGGATCACATAGACGACGGTCTGCCCCAGGTGGCCGGCACTGATCTTGCCGGCGATCACCGCTTGGGTGCCCTGGTAAAGGCCCCACAGCAGCGCGCCAAAAGTGGCCGAGATGATGAAAGCGACCAGACAAGACCGCACCATCGCGCGCTTGCGGGCGGTCTCGAAGGCGGCTTCGCTGGCCTGCTTGAAGCGGCTCGCCTCGGCATGTTCCTGCGTATAGCTTTGCACCACCGGCACGGCATTGAGCACTTCGGCGGCGATCGCGCTGGTGTCGGCGACGCGGTCCTGCGAAGCCCGGCTCAGGCGCCGCACGCGCCGACCGAAATAGAGCGCCGGCATCACCACCAGGATCAGGATCGCCAGCACCTGGGTCATCACCACCGGGTTGGTGGCGATCAGCATCGCGAAAGCGCCGATGCCCATCACCGTGTTGCGCAAGCCCATCGACAAGCTCGATCCGACCACCGTCTGCACCACCGTCGTGTCGGTGGTGATGCGGCTCAGCACCTCGCCGGTCTGGGTGGTTTCGAAGAACTCGGGGCTCTGCTTGAGCACATGGCTGTAGACGGCGCTGCGCAGGTCGGCGGTGACGCGCTCGCCAAGCCAGGTGACCATATAAAAGCGCGCCGCTGAAAACAGTCCCAGCGCCGCACCAACGGCGAATAGCGCCAGGAAATGCTCGCGCAGACCCATCAACTGCTCGCCCGGTTCGGCCGTCACCAACCCCTGGTCGACCAGGCCGCGCAGCGCCAGCGGAAAGCTCAAGGTCGTCAGCGCTGCCAGCAGCAAAAAGACGAAGGCCATGCCGATACGCAGGCGGTAGGGATGCAGAAATGGCCAGAGGCCGGCGAGCGAGCGTGGATTGCCTTTGGGCATTGAATCGGAAGCTTTGGATGCAGACATGACAGCAGTGTATTGCGGCCAACACAAGCCTCGCTCGGATATGATCATCTGCCTTGACAATAATTGCCTAGGCAAATACATTCCGGGCTATGGAAGAAATCGCCACGGGTTTACCCGAGTTTTATCAGCCTAGCAATTACAAGCGCAGCGAAAGCTTGGGCTGGCTGTTGCATCGGGCCAGACAACTGATGACACAACAGATCGATCAGCGCCTGGCCCAGCAAGGCTTGACCCATGCGCAATGGTTGCCTTTGTTTTTGTTGCGCATGAGCGGCCCGAGTTCGGTCGCCAGCTTGGTGCGCGAGCTCGATACTGATGCCGGGGCGATGACCCGCTTGCTCGACCGGCTCGAAGCCAAGGGCTTGTGCCTGAGGCAGCGCTGCACCGATGACCGGCGCGTTGTCACGGTCGCGCTGACCGAAGAAGGGCAGCGCGTCACGGCCGAGTTGCCGGCAGTGCTGTCCGATGTTTTCAATGACCATTTGAAGGGCTTCAGCAGCGAGGAATGGCGCTTGCTGCTGAGCCTGTTGCACCGATTGATTGGCAATGGCGAGGCCTTGCGCCAGGCCCATGCAGAACCGAAAACCCCTGAATCCTGATGCTTACCCATTTCAAACCATTGACCGTCCTGGCTGCCGCAGTCCTGCTGGCGGCCTGTGCCCGGCAACCGTTGCTGCCTGATGCCGCGCAGCCGCTGAACCCGTCCAAGGTCGGCCTGACGGCCGGCAAGCCGGTTGCCGTCGACGCGCGCTGGTGGCGCGAGTTCCAGGCCCCGCAACTCGATGCCTTGATCGCGCAGGCGCTGGCCTCGTCGCCAAGCCTGCTGCAGGCCAGGGCGCGCATCCTTCGGGCGGCCGCTGCCGAACAGGCAGCCGGGGCTGCGGCCAAACCTTCGGTCGGCCTTGGCTTTGATTCGACCCGGCAGCGTTATACCGAACATGGCCTGATCCCGCCACCGCTGGCCGGCGCACTGAGTACGAGCGCGTCGCTGCAAGCCGGGCTCAGCTATGAATGGGACTTTTTCGGCCGTCATCAGGCCGAGCTCGCTGCTGCGGTCGGTGCTTCGCGCGCCGCCGAGGCCGATGCCGCAGCCGCCAGCCTGATGCTGGCCGGCCAGATCACGCGCAGCTATCTGGCCTTGGCCCGCATCGTCGCGCAAGGCCGCTTGCTCGAGCTGCAACTGGCCGACAGCGAGCAGTCCCTGAGCTTGGTGCGGCAGCGCTATGAGGCTGGCCTGGACAACAGCCAGAGCCTGCGTTCAGCCGAATCGCCCTTGCCCGAATTGCGCCGCCAAGCGCTGCTGCTGGACGGACAAGCCAGCTTGCTGCGCCACCAGTTGGCCGCCTTGAGTGTTCAGCCGGCAGAAGCCTTGAACGATCTGGCACCGGTTCTGTCTATTGCCGCTGCGGCGAACTCAGCCAGCGGCATCGGCTTGGACCTGCTCGGGCGCCGCCCCGATGTTGTCGCTGCGCGCTGGCGGGTCGAGGCTGCGACCCAGCAGGTCAGCGTAGCCAGGGCCCAGTTCTACCCCAACGTCAGCCTCAGCGCTTTCGCCGGCTTCAGCGCGATCGGCATGGACCGCTTGCTGCAATCAGGCAGCCAGCAATATGGATTCGGCCCTTCGCTGCGCTTGCCGCTGTTTGATGCCGGGCAGCTGAGCGCGCAGTTGCGCGGTTCGGCCGCCGAGGTCGATAGTGCTGTCGCTTCCTACAACGCCGCCTTGCTCGAAGCGGTGCGCGATGCCAGCGACCAGTTGAGCAGCCTGCAATCGCTGCTGCTGCAGCAGCAGGAGCAGGGCGCCTTGCTCGCCAACAGCCAGGCCCGTCTGGCGTTGGCGCAACAGCGCTTTGATGCGGGCATGGGCAGCCGCCTGACCTTGCTGAGTGCGCGTCAGGCGCTGTTATTGCAGCAACGCGCAAGCCTTGATCTGCAAGGTCTGACGCAAGAAGCGCAAGCCAGACTGATGGTGAGTCTGGGTGGCGGATGGCAAGAAGCCGCACCGGTGAATTGAATGCAAACCAACGAGAACAATCCCATGAATGCCCCCGATCAAGCCGTTAAAACCAATAGCAAGCGCAAGACTGCGTTGACCGTCCTCAGCCTAGCCCTGTTGCTGGGCCTGGGCAGCTATCTGGGCTATCAGGTGACGGTAGCCAGTCGTTACGAGAAGACCGACAACGCCTATGTCAGTGCCGACATCGTGCAGATCACGCCCTTGCTGGGCGGCACGGTGCGTGCGATCCATGCCGACGACACCGACTTCATCAAGGCCGGCCAGTTGCTCGTCAACCTCGATCCTGCCGACGCCAAGCTGGCGCTCGACCAGGCGCAAAGCCAGCTGGCCCAGACGGTGCGCGAAGTCAGCGGCCTGTATGCCAACAACGCCGGCCTGGCCTCGCAGATCCGTCTGCGCGAGGCCGATGTGCAGCGCGCCAGCAGCGAATTGGCCCGCTTGCAGGCCGATGTGCAGCGGCGCCTGCCTTTGCTGGCCAGCGGCGCGGTGGGTCGTGAGGAAGTTGAACATGCGGCCTCGCAAGTCAGTAGTGCTCAGAGCAGCCTCAGCGCTGCGCAGGCGGCCAGGCAGGTGGCGCAGGAATCGCTCGCGGCCAACGAGTTGCTGACCGATGGCACCAGCATTGCCGAGCATCCGGCGGTGCAGCGCGCCGCCGCTAGGGTGCGCGAAACCCATCTGGCGCTGCAGCGCATGAGCTTGCAGTCGCCGGTCGACGGCTGGGTCGCCAGGCGCAGCGTGCAACTCGGCCAGCGCGTCGCTGCCGGAGCCCCGTTGATGGCCGTGGTCGGCCTGCAAAAGCCCTGGGTTGATGCCAACTTCAAGGAGGGTCAGGTCGCCCGGTTGCGTATCGGCCAGACCGCCAAGCTGGAGGCTGATGTCTATGGCAACAAGGTTGAATTCACAGGCAAGGTGATCGGCCTGGCGGCCGGAACCGGCGCTGCTTTCGCACTGCTGCCGGCGCAGAATGCAACCGGCAACTGGATCAAGGTGGTGCAGCGTGTGCCGGTGCGAATTGCGCTCGATCCGGCCCAGGTCGCCGAGCATCCGCTGCGCGTGGGTTTGTCGATGGAAGTCAGCATCGACGTGCAGGACCAGAGCGGCCAGGCGCTGGTCTCCAAGCCGCGCCAGGCGCCGGCCACGCAGACGCTGGTCAACGACTTCGTCGACAGCGCTGCTGAAGCCGAAGTGGCGCGCATCATCAGGACCAATCTGGCCCATGCCGCCAAGCCAGTCACAGCCAAGCGCTGAATTTGCCGCGATGAATGAGTCGACTTACGAGGCGCCGGCGCCGCTGAAGGGTGCTGCGCTGCTGCTGGGTTCGCTGTCGCTGGCGCTGGCAACCTTCATGAATGTGCTTGATTCGTCGATCGCCAATGTTTCGATCCCGGCGATCTCGGGCGATCTGGGGGTCAGCCCGATGCAGGGCACCTGGGTCATCACCAGCTTTGCGGTGGCGAACGCGATCTCGGTGCCCTTGACCGGTTGGTTGACGCAGCGCTTTGGCGCGGTGCGGCTGTTCACCACCAGCGTGCTGCTGTTCACCTTGGCGTCCTGGCTCTGCGGCTTTGCCCATTCGCTCGAGATGCTGATTGCCTGCCGCGTACTGCAGGGTCTGGTGGCCGGGCCGATGATTCCACTGTCGCAGACGCTGTTGTTGTCGAGCTTTCCGCGCGCCCGCGCCGGCACTGCGCTGGCGCTCTGGGGCATGACGACCCTGGTGGCGCCGGTGGTCGGGCCGCTGCTGGGCGGCTGGATTACCGACAACGTCAGATGGCCGTGGATTTTCTACATGAACGTGCCGATCGGCCTGTTCGCTGCCTTTCTGACCTGGAGCATTTACGCCAAACGCGAGACACAGATCCGCAAGTTGCCGATCGATACGGTCGGCTTGACCTTGCTGGTGCTCTGGGTCGGTGCGCTGCAGCTGATGCTGGACAAGGGCAAGGAGCTCGACTGGTTTGCCAGTGGGCAGATCCAGTTGCTGGCGCTGGTGGCAGGTGCGGGCCTGGCTTTCTTCATTGCCTGGGAGCTGACTGACAAGCATCCGGTGGTCGATCTGCGTTTGTTTGCACGGCGCAATTTCACCGCGGGTGTGATTGCGTTGTCGGTCTCCTATGGCCTGTTTTTCGGCAACCTGGTCCTGCTGCCGCTCTGGTTGCAGCAGTACATGGGCTATAGCGCCACTGACGCCGGCATGGCGCTGGCGCCGGTCGGGCTGCTGGCAATTTTGTTGACGCCGGTGGTCGGCCGCAATATCACGCGGGTCGACCCGCGCTGGATGGCTTCGGGCGCTTTCGTGGTCTTTGCCATCGTGCTGCTGATGCGTGCGGGCTTCACCACCCAGACCGATTTCGGCACCATCATGATTCCGACTCTGCTGCAAGGTGGGGCGCTGGCTTTTTTCTTCATTCCGCTGACCACCTTGATTCTGGGCGGCGTGGCGCCGGAACGGATGCCGGCAGCTGCCGGCTTGTCCAACTTTGTCCGCATCACGGCCGGCGCCATCGGCACCTCGATCACCACCACCTTGTGGGAAAGCCGCGCCGCAATGCATCACCATCACCTGGTTGAACGCCTGGGCCTGGGCGACCCGGTGGCCGGCGAAACCTTGGCCGGACTTGCCGCTACAGGGCTGTCCCCCGAACAAGCGCTGGCGCAGATCAACCGTTTGATCGACCAGCAGGCTTTCACCCGCGCGGCAGACGATATTTTTCTGGCCTCGGCGCTGATCTTCATCCTGCTGATTTCGAGCGTCTGGATGGTGCGCCGCACGGGCCAGGCTGGCGCCGCGGTCGACGCCGGCGGTGCGCATTAGGGTGGTTTGTCAGGCGCCGCCGAAGCGCTGAATTGTTTCGCCTCAGTCGAGATCGGCCCCGCCATGCAAGGATTGCGCGTCAATCCAAGGAGCGGGCGCCATGACCGAACAAGAACAGAGAAAACCGCCAAACCCCCAGTTGCTGAGCGGGCCGGGTTTGCGCCGGGCGGCGGAACAGTTGTTGCAGCAACGGCTGTCCGCTGTGCCCGGGGATCTCGAATCTTCGCTGCCTGAAGCCAGTCAGTTGATGCTGCATGACTTGCGCGTGCACCAGATCGAGCTGCAGTTGCAGAACGAGGAACTGCAGCGTTCACAGGAAGAACTCGAAGCCTCACTGGAGGCTTTTCTCGATCTTTATGAACTGGCACCGATCGGCTATTGCACGGTCGACGCTGGCGGGGTGATCACCAAGGCCAATTTGTGCGCTGCCAATTTTTTCGGCGTCGCGCGCAGGGATCTGGTCGACCATCCGCTGACGCACTTTATCGACCGGCAGGATCAGGACAGCTATTACCTGCTGAGCAAGAAATTGCTGGAAAGCGACTCGCCCCAGTCGATTGAATTGCGCATGGTGGAGGGGGCTGGCCCGACCCTCTGGGTGCACTTGACGGCGACAGCGAAGGTCGACAAGCCAGGCCAGCCCTTGACGATGATCGTGCTGACCGATGTCACCGAACGCAGGCGGGCCCAGGCGGCCTTGCAGACTTCCTTGCAGGAAAAGACGGCGTTGCTCAATGAAGTGCACCACCGGGTCAAGAACAACATGCAGGTCATCGCCAGCCTGCTGCGGCTCGAGGCCCACCGCAGCCAGGAATCCGGCACGAGGTCGGTGCTCGATGAGATGCAAGGGCGAGTCCGCTCGATGGCGCTCCTGCACGAACTGCTGTACCGCGATGGCAGTTTCGCCTCGGTCGATCTGGGGCAATACCTGAGGCGGCTTTGCACCGAGACCTTGCGGACGCTGCAGACCAAGCCGGGCCAGATCAAGCTCGAACTCGAGCTGGCTTCGGTCAAGGTCAGTATGGACCAGGCGACACCTTGCGGTCTGCTGGTCAATGAGCTGATTTCGAACAGCCTCAAGCATGCTTTCCCGGAGGGGCGCAAGGGGCTGGTCAAAGTCGAGTTGCAACCGGTCGAGGGCAAAGAGCAATTTCAGTTGCGGGTCAGCGATGATGGCATCGGTCTGCCCGCAGACTTCGAGGCCAGGCGCAAGTCTTCGCTGGGGCTGCAACTGGTTGCCGATCTGGCTGGCCAACTCGGCAGCAGCCTGGAGATCGGGCCGGGTGCCAGCTTCAGCCTCAGCATCCGGCCGGGCCTGCAGGCGTTGTCGGCCTTGTCCGCTTGAACGGCATGGATGCTGCCGTGCCGCGCATCCTGATCGTTGAAGACGAGGCGATCGTCGTGCGCGACCTGGAGCAGCAACTGCTTGAGCTGGGCTATCAGCCGGTCGGCCATTGTGCCGCGGCCGAGCAGGCCATCGAGCTGGCTGCACAGCTCCTTCCGGATCTGGTCTTGATGGACATCCAGTTGGCTGGCGCCCTCGACGGCATCGCTGCAGCCGACATCCTGCGCCGGCAATATGACCTGCCGGTGGTGTTCCTGACCGCCTTTGATTCCGAAGCGGTCATTTCCAGCGCCAAGCTGGCCGAGCCTTATGGCTATATTCTCAAACCGTTTTCCGCCAGCGAGCTGAATGCGACGATGGCGGTGGCCTTGTTCAAGCATCAGGCCGAACACCGCTTGAAAGATCTGGCCGGGCATCTGCAAGCAGTGCTGGATGGCATGTTCGACAGCATGGTGATGATCGACGCAAAAGGACTGATCACCTCGTTCAACAAGGCCGCCAGCGCCAGCTTCGGCTACAGCAGCGACGAGGTGCTGGGACGCAATGTCAGCCTGCTGATGCCGGAGCCGCATCGCAGCCAGCGTGATGGCTATCTGCAGCGTTATCTCAGCAGCGGCGTGCCCCATGTGATCGGGATGCCGCGCGAATTGGCCGGCCAGCGCCGCGACGGCAGCGTCTTTCCGCTGAAGCTGTCGGTCTCGAAGGTTTCGCGCGCGGGCCAGGTCACTTTCGTCGGCCTGCTGCGCGACATCACCGAAGAGCGCCGGCAGCTCGATGAAATCCAGCGGCTGGCTTTTTACGATCCACTGACCGGATTGCCGAACCGGCGCTTGCTGATGGACCGGCTCAAACAAGCGCTGGCGAGCTCGGAGCGCAGCCACCGGCATGGCGCTCTGATGTTTCTTGACCTCGACCACTTCAAGCAGCTCAACGACATCCTCGGCCATGATGTTGGCGACCAGTTGCTGCAGCAGGTCGCTGCCAGGATCCATGCCTGCTTGCGCGAGACCGACAGTGTTTCGCGCCTCGGCGGCGATGAGTTCGTGATGCTGCTGGGTTTGCTCAGCGCCGAAATCAGCGAGGCCGAGGCTGAAGCGCTGCAGGTTGCCAATAAGATCCTGCGGGCCTTGGACCAGCCTTACAAGCTCGGCGACAACATCTATCAGGGCACGTCGAGCATCGGCATTGCGCTGTTCAGCGGCGAAAGCGAGAGCGTTGAGACCTTGCTCAAGCGTGCCGATCTGGCGATGTACCAGGCCAAGTCTGCCGGACGCAACAGCGCCTGTTTCTATGATCCGGCAAGGCCTCATGACTTGCAGGCTGCGCAGCGGCAGCGGGGCTTGCTGTTGCCAACGGCAGCGGATCAGAGCAAGCCCATTCCTCCGGCATAGCCGGTCAGCTCGAGATAGCCCAGGCCCAGGCGCTTGCCGTCAGGGGCCAGTAACTCGGCAGCGCCTTCCCAGTAGCGCATGCCGGTGCTCAGGCGCGCATCGATCTCCTGGGTATCAAACAGCGCTTTCAGCTGCATCCTGCCGGCTGGGGTCTGCAGCGCCCAGTCGACCGGGTAGGCAGCCCCCTCAGCGCTACGCCAATGCCGCAGCGGCTGCATGCCGACATCAGCCGGTGCGAAATTCAGCATGCTGCCATCTGCCCGGCGCCAACTGCCGCCGCGCCAGAGCAGGCTGCCATCCTTGCGGCGCAGGCGAAAAACGGTCAGCGCGCCACCATCAAACAGGTTGATGCCCAGCCAGTCCCAGCCGGCGGCCTGGTCAGCGCCTGGCGGGCCGAGCAGACCGTCTGACCATTCATGGTCGAGCCAGGACAGGCCTTGCAAACGCAACTGCCGGCCCTTGATTGTCAAGCTGGCCTGGGTCTGCAGTTGCACCTCGCTGGTATAGAAACTGGTCTGCTGCGGGCCTTTGCGCGACAGGCCTTGTTCGCCTTGCAGCAGCAGCGGCTGGCGGGCCTGCAGTTGCAGCTTGAAGCTGAATTCCGGGCTGTTCATCGAAGCGGCATAGCCCGCAGCGCTGCGCTGCAGGGACCAGTCGCGTAGCAGCAGCGAACAGTCGTTTGAGTCGGCTTCGGCCAGGCCGAAACCAATGCGTGCAATGCGCTGCCGGTGCAGCAGGCGCCGCTCGGCCAGATCACTGACCGCGGCATGGGCGAGCAGCAACTGGCGCGCGGCAAAGCGGCTCGGATGGTCAGCCGCCGCCGGGCCTTTGACGCGGAAGAAGGTCAGCTGAAAGCCGTACAGCGGATTCTGGCCGCCGGCCCCAAGCAGGCCGGTCAGGTACCACCATTCGGTCCTGGTTTCGGGGTGCGCACCATGGTCCCGAGGGAACTGCAGCCGGGCCGGAATTGCCCTTACTGCTGCTGCAGAGGCAGCCAGTGGGCTGGCGAGCAGCCATCGGCGCAAGCGGCTGAAGCTCATCACCAGTCCTCCTTGACGGCTTGCACCGCATCGGCCCGGGCCGCTTGGCGCCCCGCCAGCAAGGCCGAGATCAGTCCGGTGGCAAAGACCGCAGCGAGCAGGCCGATCAGCCGCAGCCAGGGCAGGCTGAGGTCCATGCTCCAGTGGAAGCTCTGCGGATTGACGACGAAGACCAGCACCGCGCTCAAGGCCAGCCCGAGCGCCAGACCAGCCAGCGCGCCGACCCCGCAAAGCAGTGCGGCTTCCATGGCCAGCAGACGCAGGATGCCGGCGCGGGTGAAACCCAGGTGCAGCAGCAGGCCGAACTCGCGTTTGCGCGCCAGCACCTGCGCCGACTGGCTGGCGGCAATGCCGAACAGGCCGATGCCCAGCGCCACCGCCTGCAGCCAAACCGTGACCGCAAAGCTGCGGTCGAAGATCTTCAGCGACAGGCTGCGCAGCGCATCGGCGGCGACCAGTTCCAGGTCTTGCGCTTCAGGCGCCAAGGCGCGCAGCTGGGCGCTGGCGGCCTCGACAGGGATGCCCGGCGCCAGCCAGACAAACAGCTCGGTGATGCGCAGGTCGCCGCTCCAGCGCTGGTAGTCATCCAGCGACAGCAGCAAGGCGCCGCTCTGCCGCGCATAGTCGCGCCAGACGCCGCGCACATAAGCTGGCAATTGCGCGCCGGCCTGGTTCAGCGTCAAGGTCTGGCCCGGGCGCAAGCCGAGTTCAGCTTGCAGCGCTTCGCTGATGTAGACCGGCGCCAAGCCCGCTGCCGCGGGCTGTGCCAAGGCTTGCGCCAGCGGCAATTGGCTCTCATCGATGGTTCTTGCCAGCAGGGTGACCTCCTTGCCGCCGAGCTGGATCTGGCTGATCCGCTGGCCGGCAAGCCGAGCCGCCAACCCACTGCGTTGCACGGCGTCGACATAGCTGGCCGGCAAGGCGGCGTTCTCCTTGGCGTTGACCTTGAGGCTGCTGCGCAGATACAGGTCAGCGGGTAGCATCTGCGTCAGCCAATGGTTCAGCGACTCGCGAAAGCTGCCAACCATCACCAGCATCGCTACCGACAGGCTCAGGCTGACCAGCACGCCGGCCAGCGCCCGGCTCGATTCTCCGGCCTGGTCATGTGCGCGTTCACGCACCAGCAGCCGCGTCGGTGATTGCGGCAGCCAAGCCAGCATGGCGGTCGCCAGCCTCAGCAATTGCGGCACACAGGCAATCCCGCCGAACAGCAGGCTCAGCATGCCGGCATAGGCCGCCAGCGGCAGGCCATGAAAGATCTCCAGCGGCGGCAGCATCGCCAGGCCCAGACCGAGCAGCAGCAAGGCCGGGCCTAGCCAGAGGGGCAATTCTGGATGCATCTCGTTGCCGAGGCCTTTGAGCACCTGCGCCACCGGCATCCGCTGCACCGCCAAGGCCGGCAGGGCTGCGGCAGCCAGGCTGATGGCCAGGCCGAGCAGGAAAAACACCAGCGCGGCGGGCAGCTGCGAGGCATCGAGTTGCAGGCTCGAGCCTCGGCCGGCCGCGACCGCCAGGCCCAGATCAGCGCCCAGGATCCGCAGGCCCAGCTGTGCCAGGCCCCAACCCAGCAGCAGACCCGCCAGGCTGCCGAGCAGGCCCAGCAGCAGCGCTTCGCCCAGCACCAGGGTGGCGCGTTCGCGCGCTGTCATGCCGAGCACGCCGAGCAGGGCCAGTTGCGGCAGTCGCTGCGTGACCGACAGCGACAGCACCGCGAAGACCAGGAAGCTGCCGGTGAACAAGGCCATCAGCGACAGCACGCCGAGGTTGACGCGGTAGGCGCGCGTCAGGCTGCTCAGGCGCTCAGTCTCGTCCTGCGGCGGCGCGGCCTGCGTGCCGGCGGGCAAGTCGGTCTGTGCCAGCCAGGCGGCGGCGCTGATGCCCGGTTGCAAACGCAGGTCGATGCGGTCGATCTGGCCGAGGCGGCCAAGCAGCAATTGCGCGCCGGCGATGTCGAGCAAAGCCAGCGGCGCACCGGTTGCGGCGATTCGTCCGCCCAGGATCAACTGGCTGTTGATCGCCGCCGATCCGTCCGGCGGGGCCGTGCGCAGCTGCAAGGCCGCACCGGTCTGGCTGGCTGTGGCCCGCAGCGCCGCGTCGTTGAGAAAAATCCGCTGCGGGTCGAGCATCTGCAGCGGGCCGGCAGAGGGTAGCAGCAAGGGGTTGATCGCGGCGGACTGCAAGGCGTCGATGCCGAGCACCCGCAGTTTGAAACGCTGGCCATCGGCATCGGTCGCCTGCGCTTGGCCCTCGAGCAGCGGCGCAGCGGTCTGCAAGCCGGGCAGGGACGCGACCTGCGGATAAAGCCGCTCGTCCAGCGCACCGGTCTGGCTGCGCAGCACCAGGTCGGGTTGGCCGTTGACGGCAGCCGCGGCCTGGCCGAATTCAGCCAGGGCGCTGCTGTTGAGCAGATGCACGCCATAGGCGAGCGCCACGCCCAGCATGATCGCCAGCAGCGCGAGCAGTTGGCGCAAAGCCTGGTGGCGCAGCGCCGGCCAGGACAGCTGAACAAACCAGCTGAACATCAGGTCGGCTCGATCAGGCCGGCTTCGGTCATCAGCAGGCAGCGGTCGGCACGCGCTGCGGCTTTTTCGGAATGGGTCACCAGCAGACAGGCTGAACCTTGCTCGCGCACCTGTGCCAGCAGCAGGTCGAGCACGGCCTGCGCGTTGTTGGCGTCGAGGTTGCCGGTCGGTTCATCAGCCAGCAGCAGCGCCGGCCGATGCACCAGCGCGCGGGCGATCGCCACCCGCTGCAATGGCCCGCCCGACAGCTGCCGCGGCAGCCTGGCCCCCAGATCACCGAGACCGACCGCTTTGAGCATTTCCTGCACCCGCGCTTTGTCGGGCCGCTGCAGCAAGAGCAGGGGCAGGCCGATGTTGTCGGCCACGCTCAGATGCGGCAGCACATGAAAGGCCTGGAAGACGAAACCAAGCTTGGCGCGACGCAGCAGCGCGCGCTGGCCCTCGTCCATCCGGGTGAGGTCGGCGCCAGCCAATTGGATGCTGCCCTGGTCGACCTCGTCCAGACCCGCCAGGCAATTCAACAGCGTCGATTTGCCCGAGCCCGATTCACCCAGCAGGGCGACCAGTTCACCGGCCTCGAGTTGCAGATTGATACCGCTGAAGACTTTGGTTGAGCCATAGCTCTTGGCCAGACCCTTTGCTTCGAGCAAGGGCATGATTTATGCCGGCTGCAGCAAACGCTGCACCGCCGCCAGCAGATGCAAATGCGCTTGCGGGTCTTCGCAGGCGATCACCTGGCGCCGCGGCATGCTGCGCAGCCAGGTCAGCTGGCGTTTGGCCAACTGGCGCGTGGCGATCGTGCCTTGCTCGGCCAGCTTGGAGAAGTCGCCGCTTTCCTGTGCCTCCCAGCTTTGCCGGTAGCCAACGCAGCGCATGGCCGGCAAGGCCGGGCTCAGCGCGAAGCGTTCGCGCAAACCGCGCAATTCATCGAGCAGACCGGCTGCCAGCATCTGCTTGAAGCGCAATTCCAGCCTGCGGTGCAGCCATTCGCGCCCGTCCGGGCTGACCGGCTCGAGCGACAGCAGCGGCCAGTCGACCCCTTCACTGCGCTGCTGGTAATGCTCACTGAGCGGCCGGCCCGACAGCGTGCAGACTTCCAGCGCGCGCTGAATCCGCTGTGAATCGCCGGGGGCCAGCTTGGCGGCAGTGACCGGGTCAATCAAGGCCAGTTCGGCATGCATCGCCGGCCAACCGATCAGCGCCGCACGGGCATCGAGCGAAGCGCGCAAGACGGGGTCGGCCTGCGGCAGCTCGCTCAGGCCGTCGAACAAGGCCTTGAAATAAAGCATGGTGCCGCCGACCAGCAAGGGCAGGCGACCACGGGCGAGAATTTCGCCGGCGAGCTGTTTGGCGGCGTCGACAAACTGCCCGGCCGAATAGACCTCGGTCGGGTCGATGAGGTCGATCAGGTGATGCGGCACCGCAGCCCGCTCAGCCGCAGTTGGCTTGGCCGTGCCAATGTCCATGCCGCGGTACACCAGCGCCGAATCCACGCTGATGATTTCCACCGGCAGCAATTCAGCCAGCGCCATCGCGCAAGCCGTCTTGCCGCTGCCGGTCGGCCCCGCGATACAAATTGGGGTCAGAGTCATTTTTAAAATGGGGTCAGAGTTGATTTTCCCCGAGGCTTTTCCCGCATTGCGCTGCGCTGCATGGCGGGCTACGGCGTTCCGGAGTTCGGTGAATCAAGCTGATCCCGGCATCAATCAAACCGCTCCCAGGGCGTCAGGAATCGCCATTGGCCGACCGGCAGATTACCCAGGCTGATGCGGCCGATGCGTACGCGCCGCAGACCGACAACCTTCAATCCGACCTGTTCGCACATGCGCCGAATCTGGCGTTTGCGGCCCTCGCGCAGGACAAAGCGCAATTGATCTTCGTTCTGCCAGCTGACCTTGGCCGGCTTGAGCTGCACATCGTCGAGCATCAGCCCATGGTTGAGCAGGGCCAGATCGGCTTCGGGCAGGCGACCGTCCTCGCTCTTGATGCCGTCGCGGCCTTCGTACTCGACCCGCACCAGGTATTCCTTCTCGATCTTCGAGTCTTCACCGATCAGCAATTTGGCAATCCGGCCATCCTGCGTCAGCACCAGCAGACCGGTGGAATCGATGTCGAGCCGGCCGGCAGGCGCCAGACCGCGGCTGTGGCCGATGTGGTACTTGATCCCCGAGGTATCGTCAGCCCAATGGGTGTCGGAGCGGATCAGCGTCGAAGCGTTTTCATAGCCGTCTTCGGCCTGACCTGAGACCAGGCCGATCGGCTTGTTGATCAGGATCGTCACGCGCTTGGCCTGCTCCTTGTTGGCGAGCTGGTCGACTTCAATCTTCACGTCCGGGCCGACGCGCTGACCCAGCACGGCGAGCTTGCCGTCGACGCGGACCCAGCCTGCCGCGATCCATTCATCGGCTTCGCGGCGCGATGCCATGCCCAGCAGCCCCATCTGCTTGGACAGGCGTACACCTTCCCTGGCCGGGTCGACATAGTCTTCGTCGTCATCATCGTCGTCGACCTGGCGGCGCGGCGCGGCCTGGCCCTGAGACTGGGCCCGGGCCTGAGCCTGCCGCTGCATATAGGACAGGGCAGGGCGTGGGCCGTTGTTGCGGCGCTGATCCTGGCGCTGATCGCGGCCTGGCTCGCGGTTGTCTTGCTGGACCTGCTGCGGTCGATCAAACTGGCCTGGGCCGTCGAAGCGCGGGCGCTGTTCACGCTGCTCGTACTGGCCTGGATAGCCTTGCTGACGCTGCGCATAGCCGCTCTCGGGTGCGCCACCGCGCGGCGGATAACCGCCCGGACGCCGCTCGTCATGGCGGGGGCGCTGGTCCCAATTGTTCGGGCCGCGCGAGTCCTGTGAGCGCTGCTCAAACGGGCGCGCCTGATCCTGGCGCGGCCGGCGGTCGTCGAAACGCGGCGCTTCGTTGCGTTGGCCCTGATAGCCACCGCCTTGGTCGCGCGAGCCTTGTTCTTGCGGCCGGCTGAAGCCGCCGCGCTGCGGATCAAAACCCGGCCGATCGTGGCGCGGACCGGATTGATCGCGCTGGCCCTGATAGCCGCCCTGGTCATGGCCCCGACCGCGGAATTCGCCCGAGCCCTGCTGCGCTGGACGGCCGCCGCGCTGCGGGTCAAAAGCCGGCCGATCGTGGCGCGGACCTGCCTGATCGCGCTGGCCTTGATAGCCGCCCTGGTCGTGGCTGCGCCCGCGGAATTCGCCAGCACCTTGCTGGTTGGGTCGACCATCGCGCTGCTGATGAAAAGCCGGCCGGCGCTCGTCGTGACGCGGACCGGACTGATCGCGCTGACCTTGATAGCCCTGTTCGTTTGACCGATTGCCGCGCTGTGCGTCAAAGCTCGGCCGGCGCTCATCCTGGCGCGGCCCGGTCTGATCTCGCTGACCCGGGTAGCCGCCTTGCTGGGGGCTGCGCGGACCTCTCGAATCGCGCGAATCGCGTGAATCAGCATGGGCCGGTCGGCCTGAATGTTCAGCCGAGCGCTGCTCGTACTGGGCTTGGCGTTCCTGGCGATCGCCCTGGGCTTTTTCCAGGGTCTGGCGCGGGCGCGATACGCCTTTGCCGCGCAGCGGTCCGCGGCGTTCGGCGTCGGGACGTGCCGGGCCGGCGGGCCGGTTCTTGTTCAGATTCAATTTCAGCGTGGCCATGGGGCCTCCATCACAAAGTAGCGGACTGGTCGAGAATTCAACGTCCGCGCAAAAACAGGCCATCCAGTTCACGCATCGTCAACTGGCGCCAGGTCGGCCGGCCGTGGTTGCATTGATCGGAACGCAAGGTGCGCTCCATATCGCGCAGCAGGCCGTTCATTTCTTCCAGCGTCAGCTGGCGGTTGGCGCGCACCGCACCATGACAGGCCATGGTGGCCAGAATGTCATGTTGAGCGCGCTCGATCGCATGGCTGGCGTCAAAGGTACCGAGCTCGGCCAGCACGCTGCGGGTCAGCTCGACCACATCGCCGCCTGCCAGCGCCGCCGGGCTGGCGCGCACCGCCAGCGCCTTGCTCGACAGTGGGGCGACATCGAGCCCCAGCTTCAGCAAGGCCTCGCCCTGCGCTTCGGCGGTGGCGATTTCCTGTGCCGTGGCAGCAAAGGTGATCGGGATCAGCAAGGGCTGGGATTCGATCGCTGCCGCGCCGAAACCGGTTTTGAGTCTCTCGTAGACGACGCGCTCATGGGCGGCATGCATGTCGATGATGACCAGCCCCTGCGAGTTTTCGGCCAGCACATAGACGCCCTGGATCTGCGCGATGGCACGACCCAGCGGCCAGTCATGCTCGGGCAAGGGTGTGGCTGCAGTGGCGGGCGCCGGGCGCTCAGGGCGCGGAGCCAGATCGGTCTGGCCATAGAGGATCGCGACTTCGGCCAAGCCCAGCGAGGTTTGATTCGGACGCTGCCAGCTGTTGTTGGTCCGAAATGCCGCCGCCGGCTCGGCCACAGGCGTCTGACCGAACCAGGCCGGCGGATTGCCCGGCGAGGGGCGATTGCCGGTTGCGCCAGCGCTGAGCGCCTGAGCCTCGGCAACAGCCGTCGCAACGGCGCTGTGTTGTTCGCCGTCGACTGCCACCGGATCGGCGCTGCGTGATGGCGCCAGCGCATCCTGCACCGCATAACGGACCTGCTGGTGAATCTCGCGGCCATCGCGAAAGCGCACTTCGATCTTGGTTGGATGCACGTTGACGTCGACACGGTCGGGGTCGATCTCGATGAACAGCACATAGCAGGGCTGGCGCTGGCCATGCAGCACATCCTCATAGGCGGCGCGGATGCCATGGGCGATCAGCTTGTCGCGAACGAAGCGGCCGTTGACATAGACATATTGCATGTCGGTGCGGCTGCGCGCG
>CAIJIT010000271.1 GCA_903820745.1 uncultured Burkholderiales bacterium | reverse complement strand
GTTTCGACGAGCGAGTAGATGAGTGCGCTGGCGTTCGCGCCGGCCTGCGTGTCGGAGAACAGCCAGGCTTTTCTCCCCAGGACGAAGGCCTGATCGCGTTCTTGGCCTTGCTGTTGCCCGTGATCATGCGGAGAATGCAAACATTTAAACCGCACATAATGCGGTGATTGTATTGACTCTGCGGCGAATGCTCTGCATAATTACCGCATGAAAAGCGGAGAAGAACTCTACATTTGGCAACTCAAAGCCTGGCCGAACTGGGTCTATGACCACCGGCGGCTGGCTCCCTTGCTTGCTCAAGTGCACCAGGCACAGGGGTATCTTCAAGGGCGTATGTACGACCTTGGGATGGATTTGCGCGACCAGGCGACACTGCGTGTTTTGACTGAAGACGTGCTCAAGACCAGTGAAATCGAAGGCGAGAAACTCAACGCCGATTCTGTACGTTCTTCCATCGCCCGCCGACTCGGAGTCGACATCGGAGCACTGGCGCCTGCGGACCGACACGTTGATGGTGTGGTCGACATGGTGCTGGACGCGACCCAGAAGCACAACACGCCACTGACTGCCGAGCGCTTGTATGGATGGCATGCGGCGATGTTTCCAACGGGATACAGCGGGCTTTCCAAGATCCGTACCGGTCAGTGGCGCGATGATGCTCAAGGGCCAATGCAGGTGGTCTCAGGACCCATGCACCGTCAAAAAGTTCACTACGAAGCGCCCCCAGCGCTTCACCTGGACGCTGAGATGTCGGATTTCATGCTGTGGTTCAACGTCGATCAACACGATGACCCGGTGATCAAGGCCGGACTTGCGCATTTGTGGTTTGTGACCATCCACCCCTTTGAAGATGGCAACGGCCGGATGGCGCGTGCCGTCGGAGACATGGCATTGGCTAAAGCTGAAGTCTCGGTACAACGCTACTACAGCTTGTCAGCGCAGATACAGCGTGAGCGTAAGACTTACTATGATCGTCTAGAGGCAACCCAAAAGGGAAGCATGGATGTCACAGATTGGTTGGAGTGGTTCCTGGCATGCTTGCTCAGATGCCTTCAGGGGGCGGAGCATACGCTCGCCTCAGTGCTGATGAAGGCGCGTTATTGGCAGCATTGGGTAGGCATGCCGATGAAGGAGCGTCAGATTAAGTTGCTCAACAAGATTCTGGACGGCTTTGACGGCAAGCTGACCAGCAGCAAGTGGGCATCGATTGGCAAATGTTCGCAAGACACTGCGCTGCGTGATATCTCGGATCTGCTGGAACTTGGAGTTTTGAAGAAGTCTGATGCCAGTGGTCGCAGCACAAGCTATGAGTTGACGCTGCTGAAATAATTTTGCAGCTGCGTCGTTGTTCCCGCCTTTTTCTTTAGCCAAGTCTCGCAACGTAGCGACCGTAATTTCCGCCGGAGGGGTCGACGTATAAGGTGGGCCTGCCGGTGGCACGGACCTCAACGCAAAGCCTGCCGTCCGCAAGGTAGCCGCCCTTGCCACTGAGCCAGTCGCGTGACTTGAGCAGTTGACTTGCAAAGACATCAAACTCCGCAGGGGTCATCTCCCGGGTCTCGGTCACAAACACTTTGTAATTGCCTTCGCCGCCCACCTCGCTGAGGTCGGCAGGTTTGCGGGCAAATGGCAGACGAACGCTCAACTCCTCAACCTCAATGGCAGTGCCCTCAAATTGCAGGGTGCGAGGCGTGCGTTCAATGGTGATGGTCATGGAGGTCATGGCTGATCTCAATTCGTGGTGATGCGGTAAGTCCGCTCGCTGCCGTCGGCTTTGTTGGAGGTGAGCTCCAAGCCTAGCTTCTTTTTAAAGGCTCCGGCAAAGGTGCCGCGCACCGTATGGGATTGCCATCCGGTGGCCTCGCAGATTTGTGTGATCGTTGCGCCCTCGGCTCGCTTGAGCATCGCAATCACCTGGGCTTGCTTGCTGTTGTCACGCGTGCGTGGCTTGGCTGCAGGGCTTTCTTCAGCAGAATCAATGTAAGCGCTCCATAAAGTACATGGTTGTTT
>CAIJIT010000270.1 GCA_903820745.1 uncultured Burkholderiales bacterium | reverse complement strand
GCGCCAACCGATGCCAGGCCCGGCACAGCCCGATCCGGTACGAACATCGAGGCCTCGTCGACCCAGCGCAATTTGCCGCCGGCCATGGAATACAGGTTCACGGCAGGCGCCCAGCCGCCGGCGCTGGCAATGCAATCGGCGGCAAGGCGCGTCAGCCTGGCGCCATCCTGGCTGGCAACGGTCACCTCTTTCACACCACGCTGGCCGGCAACGGCGACGATGCTGCTGTTCATGAACACCGGCACGCCGGCCGGCGCGGTGGCCGCACTCCTGACACGATGGTCGACGATGGCCGCCACAGTGATGCCAGCAGCCGTCAGCGACCTTGCCACGCCGTAGGCGCTGTCGCAGGCTGCCGCGATCACGACGCTGCGGCCACAGGCCACGCCGAATTGGGTCAGGTAGCGCTCAACTGCGCCGGCCAGCATGACGCCAGGGCGGTCGTTGTCGGGAAACAGCATCGGCCGTTCGAAGGCGCCGGCGGCCAGAATGATGCGTTCGGCGCGGATCTTCCACAGCCGCTCGCGCACCGGGCCGGCATCGACAGTCTCGACCGCCGTCACCAGGCCATGGTCATACAGGCCCAGGGCGGTGCACGAGGTGCGCAGTTCGACGCCGGTTTCGACCAGTTCGCGCTGCAGCCGGTCCAACTCGGGCGCTGCGGTGCCGCCGGGCTGCAATACCTGGCTTGCAAGCCAGCCGCCGCTATGCGGCGCGCCTTCGAGCAACAGCACTTGGCGCCCGCTGCGCGCAGCCGCCAGCGCGGCTTGCATGCCCGCCGCGCCAGCGCCGATGACCAGCACATCAACCCGACGCGAGATTTCGTCGTAGCGATCCGGATCTGGCCCATCAGCCGCCAGCCCCAAGCCGGCCATGCGGCGGATCATGGGCTCGAACAGGTGCCAATGCGGCCACATGAAGGTCTTGTAGTAAAAGCCCGCCGGCATGAAGGCGGCGAAGCGCGAGGTCAAGGCCGCCAGGTCGAATTCCAGACTCGGCCAGGCGTTGCCGGTACGGGCCTGCAGACCGTCGCATGCGGCGATGTCGGTGGCGCGCGTGTTGGGCGTGCGCTGCGCGCCGACTCCGATGTCGAGCAGTCCGGTGGGCTCTTCCACGCCACAGCTGAAGATGCCACGCGGCCGGTGCAGCTTGAAGCTACGCCCCACCAGTGAGATGCCCTGGGCCAGCAGCGCCGAGGCCACGGTATCGCCTGCAAAGCCGGGTATGTCGCGGCCGTTGAACTGGAATCGCAGCGGCTGTGCGCGGTCGATCCAGGTGCCATGAGGGACGGGCAGTCGATAGCCGCTCATGACGACACCTTCGGACACATGTCTGTGATCCCGTAGACAGCCGCCACTTCGTGAGTGACGGTGTCGCGCAGCAGGTTGAACCAAAGGCCGCAGCCATAGCTGTGGCGCCAGCGTTCGGCATGGCTACCCTTGGGGTTGTCGCGGAAGAACAGATAGTGGCCCCAGGTCTCATCGCTGCAATCCAGCGGTGGGCGCACGATGGCGGTGGTGCCGCCGCAGTGGAACTCGTTCTCGGCGCGCGGGCCGCACAAGGGGCAGGTCAGTTGCATCATGCGGTCATCACCTCAATGCGCGATGCCGGCGGCACCGGCTTCATCGATCAGTCGACCGGTGTGGAAGCGACTCAGCTGAAAGGGTTCGGCCAACTCATGGTTGCGGCCAGTGGCCATGACATGGGCGAGGGTCCAGCCGCCCACCGGGATGGCCTTGAAGCCGCCGGTACCCCAGCCGCAATTGATGTAGAGGCCAGGCACTGGCGTGGCGCCGATGATCGGGCTGCTGTCTTGCACCACATCGACGATGCCAGACCATTGGCGCAGCAGGCGCAGCCGACCCAGCGAAGGCAGCATCTCCACGGTTGCTGCGATCACCTGCTGCATGGTGGCAAAGCTGCCGCGCTGCGCGTAGGAAGGGAAATGGTCTAGCGCGCCGCCGATGACGACTTCGCCCTTGTCGCTTTGGCTCCAGTAGGCTCCCAAGGCAGGCGACATGGTGACGGTGTTGAGCACCGGTTTGACCGGCTCACTCACCATCGCCTGCAGCGCGTAGCTGGTGACAGGCAACTTGAAACCCGCCAGGCCGGCCAGCACCGATGAATGCCCGGCCACCGCCAGCGCCACCTTCTCGGCACGGATGTCGCCACGGTTTGTTTGCACACCGACCACGTTGTCACCTTGCTTGATGAAGCCGGTGACAGCGCAGTTCTGCACGATGTCCACGCCCAGGGCCGAGGCGCCGCGGGCATAGCCCCAGGCCACAGCATCATGCCTTGCCGCGCCGGCGCGTCGCTGCATGAATCCGCCCAGGATCGGGTAACGCGCCGCCTTGCCGAAGTTCAGCCGCGGTTCGAGTTGCTCGACCTGCCTGGCATCGAGCAATTCGGCATCGACGCCATTGCACAGCATCGCATTGGCCCAGCGCGACTGCGAATCCAGGTCGTGGCGCGAATGCGCGAGCGTCATCACCCCACGCTGGCTGAACATGATGTTGAAGTTGAGCTCCTGCGCCAACTGCTCGTACTGCTGCACCGAGAAGTCGTACAGCCGCGCACTCTCTGGGTAGAGGTAGTTCGAGCGCACGATGGTGGTGTTGCGGCCGGTGTTGCCGCCGCCGATCCAGCCGGCTTCCAGCACCGCCACATTCGTGATGCCGTGGTTCTTCGCCAGGTAGTAGGCCGTGGCCAGGCCGTGGCCGCCGCCG
>CAIJIT010000269.1 GCA_903820745.1 uncultured Burkholderiales bacterium | reverse complement strand
TGCGGGTGTGGCGATCAGCGGCGCCACATCAAGCAGTTTCACCCTCACCGAAGCCCAGGTCGGCAAGGCGGTCACGGTGGCGGCCAGCTATACCGACGGCCATGGCACGGCCGAGTCGGTGCTCAGCAGCGCGACCGTGGAGGTGGTCAACGTCAACGATGTGCCGACGGGCTCGGTCACCATCGCCGGCACCGTCACGCAGGGGCAGATTCTGACTGCGTCGAACAGCCTGGCTGATCTTGACGGCATGGGTGTGGTCAGCTACCAGTGGAAAGCTGCGGGTGTGGCGATCAGCGGCGCCACATCAAGCAGTTTCACCCTCACCGAAGCCCAGGTCGGCAAGGCGGTCACGGTGGCGGCCAGCTATACCGACGGTCATGGCACGCTCGAATCATTGCTCAGCAGCGCGACCGCAGCGGTGGTCAACGTCAATGATCCGGGCTATGTCAGCTACAGCGGTACGCTCGCCCTTGGACAGACGCTGACTGCCTTCGTCAGTGATGCGGATGGAGTGGGCACGGTCAGCTATCAGTGGCTGGCCGGTGGCGCCGCGGTCAATGGGACGACTTCGAGCACCTTCATCATGACCGCCGCCCAGGTCGGCCAGGCGATGACTGTGGCAGCCAACTACATCGACGGGCATGGGACGCCCGAAGCGGTGACCGGCGGACTCGGGCTCACCGTCAATCTGCAGGCCTATGACTGGGACACCCATGCCTTGCTCGATTCAGTTGGTCTGAGCGCGGGCAGTCGCAGCACCGTGACCGACTCGACCGGCACTGCGGCGTTTGCGGCCGTGACCGATACCAGCCTGGCGCTGACAGCCAGCCGGCCAGTTTCGGCAGCCGAGGCCAGCGCCACCAGCCAGGCGGTGAATCTGCAGGACGCGATTGCCATCCTCAAGATGATCGTCGGGCTTGATGTCAATGGCACCGGCAAACCGCTGTCGCCCTATCAGGCCTATGCGGCTGATTTCAACGGCAATGGCAAGGTCGAGCTCAGTGATGCGATTGCGGTGCTCAAACATGTGGTGGGCCTTGATGCGCCGACACCGCAATGGGTCTTCTTCAACGAGGCCGATACCACCGTGCCGACCAAAGCCTCATTGACCCCCGGCACTGTGCCTGTGCTCAGCGCCGACCTCACCGGTGCTGGCGCGGTGCATGTGGGTCTGGTTGGGGTATTGCTGGGCGATGTCGACGGCAGCTATGCCGGTCCGACCGGTGCGCCAGTTCTGGCGACCCAATACTTCACCGACCTGAGCACGCAGTACCACTTGAATCTCTCGCAGTTCGGGATCTACGCTGTGGTCTGAGGCTGGCTGCGGCCAAGCCGTGCCAGGTTCAATGCAATTTGTCTTTGTCCCGCGTCTTGCCGAATCGCCGGGGCCGGTAGACATTGCCTTCCCATTGCCCTTCCGGCCTGGCACGGGCGCGCTCGATGGCGGCTTTGGCCGTTGCTGCGGCGATTTCTTCGGCCTGCTTGGTATCTGATCGACCCTGCCAGCGCTGACGCAGCTGCCACAGCATCCGTTGCAGGCCCGCATCGACGCGGCGCTGTAGCGCTGGACGCACGGCCATGTGGACTGCCAGGGCGATGCAGATCAGCAGAACAAAGGCGGCGAGTAATTGGGACAGCATGGGCGGCAGTTTAGCCCTGTGTTCGATCTCGATGTGGCCTGGCCTTCTAGAATGCGCTGCCCTGACTCGGGGTCGAAAAAATCGGGAGAGCGGATTGTTCAAGACATCACGAAGATTGGGCCTGGGCTGCCTGCTGGCAGCGTTGCTGAGCGCTATGGCGGTGTCGGTATTGGCAGCGCCGCAAGCGGCTTTGACGCTGGAGCAGTTGTTCCGCGCTGAGCCTTACCGGGGCGAGAACGCAGTCGAACCCAAGTTCAGCCGCAGCGGCCGTTATCTGGCCTATCTGTGGAACCCGTTTGGCGAGCCGGGTACCGACCTCTATGTCCATGACTTGCGCAGCGGCAAGACGCTGCGGCTGACTTCGCCTGCGTTGATGGCCGCCTTTGACGCGCCCGAGGACATCGAGCGCTTTGACAAGAAGCTCAAGCAAAAGCGCGATGAGACCGCTATCGCGCAGGCCCGCGAGTTGGCGCAGGCTGGCTTTTTGAAGGGCCAGTCGGTCGACCTGGGGCAATGGGAAGATGCGGCGATCGCGCGGCTGAAAGTCGAATTCGCCGAGAAGAAATCGCGTGACGATGCCCAGAAAGCCGCCGACAAGGCCGAGGCTGAAGTCGAAAAACAGGCGGTCGCAGCGCTGGCTGCAAAGAAGTCGGGTAAGCCGTTGGCTGTTGCTGCTCCGGCGGCTTCAGCAGCTTCTGCTGCCGACAAAGCCGACAAGGAAATCTGGGAATGGCGCGACGAATTGAAGAAAAAAGTTGCCAAGGAAAAGCTCAAGCCGGCCGATCTTTATCCTGGCGTCAAGCAGATCGTCTGGGCCAATCAGCGCGATGAATTGATTGTCCAGTACCGCGGCGGCCTGCTGCGCTGGCAGGCGGGATCAGCCAGCTTGCAGCCGCTGGTGGCGACGCAGCGCGATCTGCGCATCGTCAGCTATACGCCGGACGACCTGGGTTTTGTTTTCATGGACGAGACCCGCTTGTTGCGCAGCCGCTTTGCCACAGCCGGTACGCAGGTCATCAACCGCGAGTTGATCCAGGCGGATGAGGCCGAAAAGAAATACCGTATCGAGTCGACGGTGATCAGCGAAGACGGCCGCTGGATGGCCATGGTTGGCCGCGCGCCGCTGAAGCCGGCTGACGATGAAGGCAAGCCGGCCCCCGAGGCGGCTGGCCGCAAGGTCGAGATCATGAACTACAGCGAACGCTTCGCGACGGCCAAGAAGGTCGACCGCGAAGTCTCCGACGACAAGCGCACGCAAAAGCCTTTGGCGCTCTATATCCGCCGGGTCCCCGATGCAGCCAACAAACCGGCCAAGCAGGCGCCGCCGGTGTTCACCCAGGCGGGTGGTGATGGCTGGTTCGAGATCAGCCCTGTCGCCTGGGCGCGCGATGGCAGCCGCTATGCCTTTTCCACCTGGGAGCGCGAGAAGGAGTTGCTGCGCGTCTATCTGGGTAGCGCCGATGAAACTGCCAAGCCCGAGTTATTGCTCGAGCGGCGCGGCGACGTCGGCCATGAAGTCGTCAGCGTGATCAACCCGGTCTTCACGCCCGACGCGAAGCAACTGGTGCTGGTGCTCGATGAAGCCGGTTGGCGCCAGCCCTATGCCTTGGACCTTGCCACGCGCAGTTTGAAGCCTTTGCTGAAAGGCGATTTCGAGGCCATCAAGCTGCTCGGCTTTACGCCTGACAGTCAGACGATGTTCGTGGTCGCCAACAAGGACGATGCCGCGGCGATGAATCTGTACCGCGTCAGCCTGGCTGACGGTTCGATGCAGGCCCTGGGTGCCGCCAGCGATTACCACCGCAATGCGGTCGTCTCCTACGACGGCCAATGGCTGGCCGCCAATGCCGGCCAATGGGCATCGCGGCCTGAATTGAAGTTGCTGAACGGCAGCAAGGCCGATGCGGCGCGGGTGTTGACCGACAGCCACGACAAGGCCTGGGCAGAGGTTGACCGTCTGCGGCCCGAGCGCTTCAGCTTCAGCAATCGCCATGGCGACCTGCTCCAGGCCTATGCGTTCAAGCCGCCGGGCTGGTCAGCCAGCGACCGTCGCCCGGCGGTGGTCTATGTCTATGGCGGCCCGTTGAACGACCGGCATCTGGTCGAGACCGACAGCTTCCAGGCCAGCGCCTATCTGTTCGGCATGTATATGGCGTCGCGCCATGGCTATCTGATGGTGACCGTCGACCCGCGCGGCCATTCGAATTACGGCCGGCGCTTTTCCGATGCCAATTGGCAGCAGCCCGGCCTGCCGCAGAGCGAGGACCTGGAGGATCTGCACCGCTATATGGTGGCCAATCTTGGTGCTGATGGCGCGCGCATCGGGCTGACCGGCTGGAGCTTTGGCGGCTTCCAGACCCAGTACACGCTGTACAGCAAGCCCGAGCTGTTTGCCGCCGGCATTGCCGGCGCCGGCCCGACTGAATGGGAAAACTACAACAGCTGGTACAGCGGCCGCACGATCGGCCCGGTCGACCGCAGCAAGCCCGTGCTGCGCAAATATTCCTTGCTGCCGATGGCGCGGAATTTGAAGAAGCCCTTGCTGCTGGTGCATGGCATGCAGGACCCGAACGTGCTGTACCAGGACACGGTCAACGTCTACCGCGCCTTGCTCGAATCGGGCAAGGAAGCGCTGGTCGATCTGTTCCTAGATCCGGACGGGCTGCATGGCCTGGGCGGCACGGTCAAGCCGGTCGGCTTGCATCGCAAGTACGAGGCCTTCTGGTTGCGGCAGCTGGGCAGCGCCGCAACCCCGCCTTGATTACGCCGGTTTGCGTTTGGCGTAAATCGCCAGCACCGAATCGAGCACCGCGCGGCTGATCGCGTCGCGCTGCAGTGGGTCGGCCAGACGGGCGCGGTCTTCGTCGCCGAGCTGGGTTTCGTCAGCGCCGAGCAGCGCGATCGGTGCCAGCAAAGGGCCGATCTCGGCATCGGCAAACAGCGGCTCCCAGGCTTCGGGCGCCAGATCAACCGCGGTCAGGAAACCGATCGCCCATTCCTCGGCATCGATCAGGTCTTCGCCTTCATGGTCTGCAACGCTGAAAATCGGCTCCCACGAACTCGGCTGGGCCGCCCATTGCCAGGCGATCGATTGCAGGTGGCGCAGCACCAGCAAGGTCACGCGCTTGCGCTGCTTGCCGCTGGCAAAGGGGTAGTTGTCGGGCTTGCGGCCGTCATCGAGGTCCTCGCCATCGCCGCCCCAGACCATTGGCATCCAGGCCGAACCGGCCAGGTCGCTTAAATTCCTGGGGCTCAGCAGCAGGCCTGAGAGGTAGCCGTCCATGGCTTCGATGTTCATCGAGGCGTCGCTGGGCAGCTTGGTCAGCATGTCGTCCAGCGTTGACAATTCCTCGTCGGAGAGCGGGAGATTGTCTGATTTCGGGTTGTATTGGGGATAGTCCATCGCAGTATTGTCGCTGCTCGGCGCAGCCGTGGTTTGTCAGCGCTGGCTGCGGGCCTTGCGGCCGTCCAATTCCATCAACTGCGCCTTCAGCAAAGCCATCAAAACCCGGGCATTGACTTCACTGATGCTGATGATCGAGCTCGGCTCAATGCCGTCGATCGGCGCCTTCGGCACCACCGTCGCGTCGACCTTGAACATCACCAGACCGTTGCCATGACTGGCAGCCTTGAATTTCTGAATTTCGATCGTATTGATTTTCATGGAGGTATCCTACAACGGCGCATTCGATGGCGGTTTCGACTCTGCCTCAACCGGCATGGCAAACTCCAACCCCCGAACTGGAAAACTGCTGATGTTTAAATCAATTGCCCTTTGTTCAGCAATGCTGCTCGGCGCCATGCCGGTCTTTGCCCAGGCCACGGCCAAACAGGTTTACAAGGAGCAGGTCGATGCCCGCGCCGAGCTGAATCTGGCCTTGGCCAGCGCGCAGGCGCAGCAGAAAAACGTGCTGGTCGTGTTTGGTGCCAACTGGTGCCCCGATTGCCTGGCCCTGGATCAGAAGATGGGCGAAGGCAAGCTGGGCGCTTATGCAGACAAGCGTCTGGTTGTCTTGAAGGTCGATGTCGGTCGCTTCGACCGCAACACCGATCTGGCGGCGCAGATGGGCGTGCCGCTCAAGAAAGGTATCCCGGCCGTGGCTGTGCTGAAGACCGATGGGTCAGTGATCAGCGCCACCGGCGCTGGCGAACTGGCGAACGCGAGGGGCATGGGAGACGTCGCGGTATTGCAGGTTCTGGAAGGCCTGCACCGCTGAGGGCAACCTAGATTCAGCAGTTGACCGCTTCCCACCGCCGCGAAGGCTGCATGCCTATTGAGATTTCTCTCTCCGCCTGCCTTCACCCAATCGGTGAGAACGCTACGCAGCCGATTGAGCCGCGCTACCGCACGCTGGCTGTGTTGCTTCTCCTGGTGGGCATCAGCCCACTGCGTCGGCGCGCCTTGCCAACGCACCGCATCGCAACCCACTCGGCCGCGTCCAACTTCCGGATCTGGGTTTTTCAGCGCTTTTTTGCAGGCCGCTTCCAGCCGCTGATCGCGACTTGCTTGGCCCTTGCTACTGCCAAATCACCGGCAGCGACATCCTTGCTGATGGTCGAGCCGCCGCCGATGGTGGCGCCGTCGCCGATCGTGACCGGCGCGATCAACACGCAGTTGGAACCGATATGGACATCGGCGCCCAGGCTTGTGCGGTGCTTGTTGGCGCCGTCGTAATTGGCGGTGATCGAGCCCGCGCCGAAGTTGACGCGCTCGCCGACATTGGCGTCGCCCAGATAGGCCAGATGGTTGGCTTTGGCGCCGCGTGCCATTGTCGAGTTCTTGACCTCGACGAAGTTGCCGATATGGACTTCGGGACCCAGATCGGCGCCCGGGCGCAGCCTGGCGAACGGACCGACCCGCGCGCCGGCGCCGACCTTGACGCCGAGGCCTTCGCCGTCGATATGGGTGAATTCATGGATTCGCGCACCAGCGCCGATGGTCGCGTTGCGGATCACGCAGTTGGCGCCGATCCGCACCCCTTCGCCCAGGCTGACCTGGCCCTCGAAGACGCAGTTGACATCGATCTCGACATCCTCACCGCATTCAAGCCTGCCGCGCAGATCGAAGCGTGCCGGGTCTGCCAAGCGCACGCCGGCTTCCATCAGGGTTTCGGCCTGCTGGCGCTGGAAGCGCCGCTCCAGGTCTGCCAGTTGCACCGGGCTGTTGACGCCGAGGACTTCGGTCTCGTCGGGGGCCTTGATGCCGAGCACCGGCACGCCTTCAGCGACGGCCATCGCCACGATGTCGGTCAGATAGAACTCGCCTTGCACATTGTTGTTGTCGAGTTGCGCGACCCAGCGCTTGAGCATGCCGGTCGGCGCGGCCATCATGCCGGTGTAGCCTTCAATGATCAGCCGCTGCGCTGGTGAAGCGTCCTTGTGCTCGACGATGGCCTGCACGCCGGCGGCGCTGCGGATGATGCGGCCGTAGCCGCTCGGGTCGGCCAGATCGATCGTCAGCAAGGCCAGGCTATGGCCGCCACAGGCTTCGACCAGACTCGCTGCGGTTTCGGTGCGAATCAAGGGCACATCGCCGTTCAGGATCAGCGTTGTGCCTTCGCCTTGCAAAGCCGGCAGAACCTGCTGGACGGCATGCCCGGTACCGAGCTGCGGCATCTGGCGCACAAAGCTCAGGCAGGGCGCGCTGACGGCCGCTTCGACCTGTTCGGCGCCATGGCCGGTGATGACGATGCGTGACTGGGCATCGAGGCTGGCGGTGCTATCGAGCACATGTTGCAGCAAGGAGCGGCCGCCCACGCGGTGCAGCACCTTGGGCAGGGAGGACTTCATGCGGGTGCCTTTGCCCGCTGCCATGATGACGATGTTCATTGCCAAATCGCGACTCCTGTCTGAGGCCGCGATTATGGCCGGGCCAGCTTGAATCAGCGCTGGACCTGCACCGCGACCCGGTGGGGCTCAGGCTTGACCTTGGGGAAATCGCTGAGTGCAGCTTCGAACATTGCAGCGGTCAGCTGTTCATCGCCCCGCGACAGGCCGTCATTGCTGGCGCGTGCTTCGTACAGCGGTTCGGCCGTCTGCCGGTCGCGCAGCAGCAGCGCAGCATTGCGTTCATAGCGGCGCTCCCACATCGAAGCCGACTGGATCATCAGCGTCGAACGCGGCCAGCCGCCATAACGCCAATGGCTGTAGCTGCCCTGCCAGCGCCACCAGAGCGGATCGTCCCAGGGTGCGAGATCCTGGGCGTTGATCGTCATCCCCAGGTTCACCAGCACATCGGCCGATTTGGCGTCGGCGGCCGGCTTGAACCCGGCTTTGGCCAGCGCAGCCGCAGCCGCTGCTTCCAGCGTTTGCTGCTGTTCAGAAGGTTTCGCCATCTGCTGCGAGGGCAGCCGCTCGAAAACATAGCTCCCCGGCGGTCTTTCCGCAGGCCAGCTGCCGAAGCTGGCCACTTCGCTGCTGACCATATAGGGACCACTGCATGCGCCGAGCAGCATTGCAGCGGCGCTGATCAAGACCATCTGACGTCGGTTCATGGTTTCCTCCATCGTTGACAGGTAAATTGTGATCCTTTTCAGGCGGCCTTGCCTCGGCCGATAAAATCAGTTCCTTAGTTGCACTGCATAGCCGATCAGAAACCGACTTCGCCATCGAGATGCTGCCAGTCCATCAGTTAACCGCAACAGCGCTTGATCAAGAGGGCATCGTTTTGCCAGTGCATCTTGCCAGTCGCTTGGGTCGTTGGCCTGCCATCTTGTTGGTTGGGGGACTGGTTGCATTGACCTTGGGTGCCTGTGCAGCGGTGAATTCGAAACCCGAGCCGGACGCCTGGCTGCTTTCCCCTGGATGGAAGGCTACGGCGAAGTTCAAGGATTCCAGCCTGAAAGGCAGAGGTGGTCAGTTGTATGCCATTGAGGGCAGGGCATTGGAAAACCTCAAGGTGGTGGCGCTGGACCTTGCCAAACCAAGCGGCTTGCATCCGCGGATGGCTCTGACGGCCGCTGAGGGCCCCAACGCCTTTGCCTCGCGTCAGCAAATTGAGGGGCTGATCGGGCTCACCTTGCCGATGTTGCGAGGCATTGGTGCTGATCGCGATGCCCTTGCCACGACGATCGGGCATGAACTCGCCCACCTCAAACTCAAGCATGGTGAGATCCGCCAAGAACGTAGCGACATGGCCAAGGGTGTCGGTAATGTGCTGGGATCCTTGCTGACGGTCGCCGGCGTGCCCTTGGGCGGCCTCGTTGCCAGTCTCGGTGTGGGAGTCGTCACCACGGCATACTCTCGTGAAGAGGAGCGTGAAGCTGACCTGCTCGGTCTTGGCTGGGCTGTGGTTGCAGGCTATAGCGCCTGCGGTGCCGTACGGACCATGGCCCTGCTGAACGCCAGTCAAGCAGGGGCTTCGCTGCCTTTTCTTTCATCCCATCCTGGGCATGATGAACGCATTCAGCTCGCCAACCAGTTTGCCATCAAGACAACCGGCCAGGCTTGCTGAAGTTACCGGTGCAACTTGATCACAGTCGCCGCAACCGGGGTCGCACAGCCATCTTCTTCATCGAAAGCGATGTCGCCGTTGGCGTCGGGCAGGCCGGTCGCCTTCAGACTCTGGAAGGGGAACAGCTTGCGGTCCATCATGTGCGAAGGCACGACATTGCTCATCGCGGTGAACATGTTCTCGACCCGGCCCGGGAAGCGCTTCTCCCAGTCATTGATCATGGCCTTGATCTGCACGCGCTGCAGGTTTTCCTGGCTGCCGCAGAGGTTGCAGGGAATGATCGGGAACTGGCGGTGTTCGGCCCAGCGCACCAGGTCGGGTTCGGCCACATAGGCGAGCGGCCGGATCACCACATGGCGGCCGGTGTCGCTGACCAGTTTGGCCGGCATACCCTTCATGCGGCTGCCGAAAAACATGTTCAGGAACAAGGTGACGATGATGTCGTCGCGGTGGTGGCCGAGCGCGATCTTGGTGGCACCGAGCTCGTCGGCGACGCGGTAGAGATTGCCGCGGCGCAGACGCGAGCATAAGCTGCAGGTGGTCTTGCCTTCGGGGATCAATCGTTTGACGATCGAATAGGTGTCCTGCTCCTCGATGTGAAAAGGCACGCCGCGGCTCTTCAGGTATTCGGGCAACACATGCTCGGGGAAACCGGGCTGTTTCTGGTCGAGGTTGACCGCGATCAGGTCGAAAGTGATCGGCGCGCGCTGCTGCATATTGAGCAGGATGTCGAGCATCGCGTAGCTGTCCTTGCCACCCGACAGGCAGACCATCACGCGGTCGCCTTCCTCGATCATGTTGAAGTCGCCGATCGCCTCCCCAACCTGCCGGTGCAGGCGCTTGGAAAGCTTGTTGATCTCGAGCGAAGCCTTCTTTTCGGCCGCTTGATCCGGCATTGTTGCCTGAGCCTGCTGTGTCATGGCCTGGCCTGCTGCTTGATGCCGAAGACTTCGACGCCGACGGCCTCGCAATCCGGGTAGACATCGGGCTTTTCGGTCGAAACTCGCGCCGCCTTGACCAGGGGATGTTCGAGCATCAGCGCGAGCACATCGTCGCAGAGCGTTTCCTGCAAATGGACATGGCCGCGCGCGACCCGTTCGGCGATCGTGCGCCGGATGAAGTCGTAGTCGACCACTTCGCTGAGGTCATCGGCCAGCGGCGTCGAATTGCGCAAGGGGATGTAGAGGTCGACATTGATCAGCACGCGCTGCTCGCCGCGTTTTTCGAACTCATGCACGCCGATATTGATATTGACGGTGTAGTTGCGCAGGAACAGCCTGCGGCAGTCGAGCAGGGCAGGGTGGGACAGGGGACTGTTCATATCAGGGCCGGGTCGGGGGGTCTAGAAAAAGTACGTCACGGGCTTGGGCGGCCAGATGCTGGCCGCCGTCGACCAGCAAGGTGGTGCCGGTGATGGCGGGTGATTCGATCAGGAAGCGCACGCTGCGGGCGATGTCCTGCGGTGTTGATGAGCGCTGCAGCGGCGTTTGCTGGTGCGCTTTCTCGAAGCCAGCGTCATCCATCGTGCCGGAGATCAGCGTCACGCCGGGAGCGATGCCGCAAACGCGCAGCTGCGGCGCCAGCGCCTGGGCGAGCAAGGTGTTGCAGCATTCCAGGGCGGCTTTGGAGAGCGTGTACGAGAGGTAATCCGGATTCGGGTTCCAGAGTTTCTGGTCGAGCAGGTTGATGATGCAGGCCGGCCGGTTTTGCGCCAGCGCGATGCGGTGCAAGGCCCGCGCCAGCACGATGGCAGGCGCTGTGTTGGCGCGCCAATGTGCGTCCATGGCGGCGTAGCTGAAAGTCTCGACCTTGTCATATTCGAACAATGAGGCGTTGTTCACCACGCTGTCCAGACGCCCGAAGCGTGCCAGCACGGCCGGCACCAGGGCTTCGCAGGCCGCTTCATCGGCAAGGTCGGCGCAAAAGGCTTCAGCGTCGGCGCCCAGGCCTTTCAACGACTCGACCAAGGCCATGGCCTCGCTGCCGGACTGACGGTAATGGACCGCGATGTCGTAACCATGAGCCGCCAGGTCAAGGGCCATGCAGCGGCCCAGGCGGCGCGCGCCTCCGGTGATCAGGACGACAGGACGTTCGGTCATTGCGTTTTCCTCAGACCCTGGATTTTCGCCTGCAAGTGGCGCCAGACTCGCCAGCCCAGCAGGATGGCCAGCAGCGCCGCGTAAATTGCCGGCTCGGCGAAGTTGTTCTTGCCCGATCTCATCCAGATGAAATGCGTCAAAGCGACCAGGCTCAGCAGGTAAACGGCCCGGTGCAGCAACTGCCAACGCTTGGCCCCTAGCGCCTTGACGGCGCGGTTGAACGAGGTGGCGGCCAGCGGCAGCATCAGCAGCCAGGCGCAAAAGCCGATCAGGATGAAGGGGCGTTTGCCGATGTCGCGGGCGATGTCGCCCGCATCAAGCCCCATGTCAAGCCAGCTGTAGGCCAGCAGATGCAGGCAGGCATAGAAAAAACTGAACAAGCCGAGCATGCGCCGCAGGCGGGCCAATGCCGGCTGGCCGGCAATCACCCGCAGCGGCGTGACGGCCAGGGTCAGGCAGAGCGCGCGCAAAGTCCAGTCACCCAGGCTGCGGATCAAGGCTTCGGCGGGATTGGCGCCCAGACGGTCGCTGGCCGCCCCCCAGACCAGCCATGCCAGCGGCGTCAGGCAGAGCATGAAGAGCAGCGGCTTGGCCGCCGGATGCAGCAGCAAGGGCCTGGCCATGGGTTCAATAATTGCTCTTCAAATCCATGCCCGCATAGAGCTGTCCGACCTGCGCTTCATAGCCGTTGAACATCAAGGTCGGGCGCTTCTTGGTGAACAAGCCGTCTTCGCCGATGCGGCGCTCGGTCGCCTGGCTCCAGCGCGGATGGTCGACCTGCGGGTTGACGTTGGAATAAAAACCATACTCTCTGCGGTTCGCATGCATCCAACTGGAGTCGGGTTGCTTCTCGACAAAGCGGATTTTGACGATCGACTTGGCCGACTTGAAACCGTATTTCCAGGGCACGATCAAACGCACCGGCGCGCCGTTCTGGTTCGGCAGGACTTCGCCATACATGCCGAAGGTCAGCAAGCTCAACGGGTGCATCGCCTCGTCGATCCGCAGGCCCTCGATATAGGGCCAGTCGAGCACGCCCGAGTCCAGCCCCGGCATCTGCTTCTTGTCGGCCAGAGTGATGAATTCGACATATTTCGCGCGGCTGTTCGGCTCGACCTTCGTGATCAGCTCGGCCAGCGAATAGCCAACCCAGGGAATCACCATCGACCAGCCTTCAACACAGCGCAAGCGGTAGATGCGCTCTTCCATCGGGCTGAGTTTGAGCAAGGCGTCGAGGTCGAAGACGCCGGGCTTCTTGACTTCGCCTTCGACGCTGATCCGCCAGGGCTGGGTTTTCAGCGAACCGGCCGTGCGTGCCGGGTCTGCCTTGTCGGTGCCGAACTCGTAGTAGTTGTTGTAGCTGCTGGCGTCCTGCAAGGAGGTCTGCTTGTCCAGCACCATCGCCCCGGCCACTGCACTTTTGGCCCCCGGCAATTTGGCCGCCTGACCCGCGGCGCGGGCCTCAGGCCAGGCTGTCAGCAGCGAACCTGCGGCGCTGCCTGCCATCAACTGCAGCCATTGGCGCCGCTGCGCATAGACCTCGGGTGGGGTGATCTCGGAACTGGCAATCTTGAATGCTTTGTGGATTGAATTCATCGGGCCTCCTGACAATGCTGAACCGGCACCTTACGCGAAAGCAAGGATTCTTGCTTGGTGGTCTGGCGCTGCCCTTGCAGGGCCAAAAAAAAGGCCGGTGCTTGTCACCGACCTTTGACTTGCCCGGCAGCACCGGGCATTGAACTTTCAGAGGATCAGCGCAGACCAGCGATGTAGTCGGCGACGGCCTTGATTTCCTTGTCATTCAACTTGGCAGCGATGGCAGTCATCTGCGCGCTGTTGCTGCGGGCGCCCGAGCGGAAGCTGTTCAACTGGGCTTCAAGGTAATCGCCATGCTGGCTCGCGATGCGTGGGTATTGGGCCGGGATGCCGGCGCCGTTCGGGCTGTGGCAGCCTGCGCAAGCGGGGATCTGGCGATCGGCGACGCCGCCGCGGTAGATCTTCTCGCCCAAGGCCACGCTGTCCTTGTTCTTGGAGAAGCCTGGCTTGGCTTGCTTGGATGCGTAGAACGCTGCGACATTCTTCATGTCCGCTTCCGACAGCATCGAGGCCATGCCGGTCATGACCGGGTTGACGCGCTTGCCGGCCTTGAACTCGGTCAACTGCTTGACCAGGTATTCGGCATGCTGGCCCTGCAGGATCGGGTTGGCCGCGACACCGCGCGAACCATCCGCCGTGTGGCAGGCTCCGCAGACCGCGGTGGATGTGGCTTGGCCCTTGGCCAGGTCGGGTTTTGATGCGGCTTCAGTGTTTGCAGAAGCCGAACTGGCCACGGCGAAGAGGAGGCTGGAGAGCAGGACGGAAGCAATCTTCATCATGAATATATTGATTTGGTAGGCTTAACCGATAGATTTTACAATAGCAAATTGCAAAGCCATCGATCTTCATGACCAACAATAATTCATTGCCGCAAGAAACCGCCCGGATTGCGGCCCCAGTGACGGAAAAAGTGGCACTCGGCTGGACCCATACGGCCCGCTTCCTGACCACCGCCAGCCAGTTGGTGCATCTGCCGCCCAATGAGTTGCCGGAAATCGCTTTTGTCGGCCGCTCCAATGCCGGCAAGTCCACCGCGATCAACACGCTGGCCCAGCAGAAGCGCCTGGCCTTTGCCTCAAAGACGCCGGGGCGCACCCAGCACATCAACTTGTTTGAACTCGGTCCGAAAGACGCGGCTGACACCTGGTTCGCCGACTTGCCGGGCTATGGCTATGCGGCGGTGGCGCGGGCGGCCAAGCTACGCTGGCAGAAAGTGATGGCTGATTACCTGGAAGTGCGGCGCAGCCTGTCAGGCGTCGTGCTGATGGTCGATTCGCGCCTCGGGCTGACCGACCTCGACAAGCAGTTGCTCGAATTCGTCAACGCCAGGATCATCAACGGCGAGATCAAGTTGCTGGTGCTGCTGACCAAGTCAGACAAACTCAACCGCACCGAGTCGAATGCAGCGCTGGCCTCTTGCAAGACCTTCCTGGCCGGCATTGCTACTGCCGAATCGGATGTGACGGTAATGCTGTTCTCGGCGCTGAAAAAGCTCGGTGTCGGCGAAGTCGCCTGCATCCTGCACAGCTGGGTTCATCCCGAAGGTAAACCGGCGCTGCCCTGACCGCTTGGCGGTTCGAGAGGCGCTCAGGCTTTCTTGAGGAAGGCTGCCTTGAGCATGAAGCTGACGCCGTCGATCTTGCAATCGACTTCATGGTCGCCGGCGACCAGGCGAATGCTCTTGACCTTGGTGCCTTTCTTCAGGTTGATCGAGCTGCCCTTGACCTTCAGGTCCTGGATCAGGAAGACCGAGTCGCCATCGGCGAGCGGCTGGCCGTTCGAATCCTTGATGAGCTTGCTGTCACTCTCTTCAATGGCGGCATCGGACCCAGGCTGCCACTCATGGCCGCAATCGGGGCAGCTCAAGCGGTCGCCGTCGGGATAGGTGTTTTCGAGGCTGCAGATGGGACAAGCGGGCGGGGTAGGCATCAGAAGTTGCTAGGGTCGGGCAGTCCAATGTAACCTGGAGGCTGCGCGCTGATAGCCGACAGGCCATACTTGAGGCAAATTGGAGGAATGACGATGAAGCGATTGATCTCTGTCTTGATGACCCTGCTGGCCTTTGCCGCACTGCCCGCGCAGGCTGATGAGGCCCTGCAAGCCGCGATCAACAGCGCCCAGCGCACGCCAGCTTTCGCCGCGCGCGATGGTTGGCGCCACCCCGATGAGACCCTGAGTTTTTTCGGCATCAAGCCGGACCAGACCGTGGTCGAAATCACCCCGGGCAGCGGCTGGTACAGCGAGATCCTGGCGCCCTATCTGCGTCAGCGCGGTCGGCTGATCCTCGCCGGCGATGACCCGCAGTCGGCACAAGCTTATTCGCAGCGCAGCGCCGCCCGCTTGAAGCAAAAACTCGAAGCGCAGCCGGCGATCTATGACCAGGCGCAGCTGGAAGTTTTCGATGCTGCCAGCGGCGGCCTGAAAGCCGTGCCGGTGGGCAGCGTCGATCTGGTGCTGACTTTCCGCAATGTGCACAACTGGGTCGCCCTGGGAGAGGCCAGCACTGGCGAGGCCTTCAAGAGCTTGTTCGATTGCCTCAAGCCCGGTGGTGTGCTCGGCCTGGTCGAGCATCGCCTGCCTGCCGCGCGCCAGCAGGACGCCAAGGCCAGCAGCGGTTATGTCCACCAGGACTATGTCATCCGGATGGCCGAGAAGGCCGGCTTCAAGCTGCTTGCCGCAGCCGAGATCAATGCCAACCTCAACGACAAGGCTGACCATGCCGGCGGCGTCTGGGCTTTGCCACCGGTCTTTGCCAACAAGGACAAGGACCGGGCAAGTTACGAGGCGATCGGCGAGAGTGACCGTATGACCTTGAAGTTCATCAAGCCTTGAGCAGGCTGGCTTTCATTGGCGCCGGGCGCCTGGGGCAAGTGCTGGCCCAGGCCATGGCGGTGCAGGGCGAAACCGTCGTCGCCGTAAGCAGCCGGAATCAGGATTCGGCTGGAGCGCTGGCGCTGCGTATCCCGGGCTGCCAGGTGATGACGCAGGAGCAGGCCTTGCAGGCCGCCGATCTGGTCTTTCTGACCGTTTCTGACCACGCGATCGAGCCTTTGACGCGCGCGCTGCCCTGGCGCAGCGGTCAAGCCGTGGTGCATTGCAGTGGCGCGACCGAATTGACCGCGTTGGCTGCAGCCGGCTTACGCGGCGCAACAGTCGGCGGTTTTCATCCCTTGCAGATTTTTTCTGACCCGAAAAATGCGGCGCAACTGCTAGCTGGCAGCGCTGTGGCGATCGAGGCCGAGGCGCCGCTGCGCGACGAGCTGTTGCGGCTGGCCGCTTTGCTGGGGATGCAGCCGCTGCAGTTGCCACCCGGAACCCGCGCGGCCTATCATGCTGCGGCGAGTTTTTCAGCCAGTTTCATCTTGTCGCTGCTGGACGAAGCGGTGCAGATCTGGGGTGGTGTCGGCTTGCCTCGGCAGCAGGCTTTGCAGGCCTTGTTGCCGCTGGCCCGGGGGACCTTGCAGGCGGCCGAAAAGCGTGGTCTGGCAGGCGCCCTGTCAGGACCGATTTCGCGCGGGGACGCCGGCGTGGTCGCTGGTCATCTGCAGACGCTCGATCAGCTCGGCGCCGAGCATGGTGCTTTCTACCGCGAGCTGTCGCGCCGGCAACTGGATCTGGCGCGTGCCAGCGGTCGTCTCGATGAACAAGCCTTGCAGCAGCTGGAGGCTTTGCTCGGTCACTGAGCCTTGCCGGACGACGGGGTGACCACGTCAATGGTTTTTTCGATCACTTTGCCGGTCACCTTGACGCCGGTGCTGACCACCGCGCCGGTGACTGAAATCGCCGCGCCTGCCGCAGCGCCCGCGATGCTGACGACGGCACAACCGCTCAGGGCGGCGCTGAAAAAAGCGGCAAGGGCAAGGCGTGGTATCGGCATGATCTGAGGCTTTCGAGAGTTTTTCCTAGCTTGTAGTGTATGTTCGAGGTTCGATTTCTTGAGGTCTGAGCAACTCGGCAAGGTGATAAACGATGTGTGAATGCCATGTTTGACGTCTACGGCCTGAGTGGGCGCCTGTTCACCGGTCCGATCGACGACTTGCGCGACATGCACCAGGTGCATGCGGTGGCTCGAATGCGGGCGCTCCAGCCAGTGTCCCCGCAGGAGTCGACTTCACCGGGCCTGCTGATGGCCGGCGAGGCGTTGGAAGCGGTCTTCATGCAGGACTATGTCGACCTGCGACAGCGCGGCGCGCTGAACGCCTATGCGCATACGCAGACGTCCAACCTTACCCGGCAACCGCTGGTGCTGGTCGAGCAACTGATGAGTCGGCGTTTGATCACCGTGCCGGTGCAGGCGACGCTGGCGCAGGGCATGGCGCTGCTGGCGCAGGCCCAGGTCGGGCAGGCGCCAGTGGTCGACGATGACAGCCGCTTGGTCGGGCTCCTGCTGCGCGCCGATCTGCTTCCTCTGCCCGCCGACCTGCTGGACATTGAAGCCGGCGGACAGGCCTGGCGCAGTTGGCTGCAACGTCCGGTCGCCGACCTGATGTGGACGCCGGTGCCGGCTGTGCGGCCCGACGCGCCGATACGGCAGGCGGCCCAGGTGTTGATCGATCTGCACCTGCCTGGCTTGCCGGTGCTTGACGCTGAAGGGAATCTGCTCGGTTTCCTCTCGCGCAGCGATGTGTTGCGGGCGATCACCCGCGAGCCGCCGCTCGACCTCTGGTCCTGAGATGCGGGCGACCACTGCTTCCCCCCGGGCCTTGCAAGTCTGGCAGGTCATTCTTGGCGGCATCTGCGGCCTGGTGCTGACCATTGGCCTGGCGCGCTTTGCCTACACGCCGCTGCTGCCGCTGATGCAGACGCAAGCTGGGCTGTCGGACAAGCTCGCTGGCTGGCTGGCGGCGACCAATTACCTCGGCTATATGAGCGGCACCTTGCTGGCGGCCTGGGTTGACGATGCGCGCTTGCGGCACCGGCTTTTTAGCGCGGGACTCTGGCTCAGTCTGATCATCACACTGCTGATGGGCTTGAGCAGCAATGTCTGGGTCTGGGCCTTGTCGCGCTACCTCGGTGGGCTGTGCGGCGCATCGGGCATGTTGCTGGGCTCCGGGTTGGTGCTGAACTGGCTGATGCAGGCGGGCCGCAGACCTGAACTCGGTCTGCATTTCACCGGTATCGGCATGGGCGTCACGGTGACGGCGGTGGGCGCGATGCTGATGTCCTTGCTGGGCCTGGACTGGGCGCAGCAATGGCAAGGGTTTGCAGTCATCGGCCTGGTTTTTTTCCTGCCAGCCTGGGGCTGGCGCCCGCCGGTACCGGCCAGAACTGCCAGCCACAGCCAGGCCAGCGCTGGGACTTCATCGCAGTGGATGATCTTGATGCTGGCGATTTATTTCTGTGCCGGTTGGGGTTTCGTGATCGACGCCACCTTCACCGTCGCCATCGTTGAACGCCAGCCTGCGCTGGCCGGACAGGGCCCTTGGGTCTGGCTGCTGGTCGGCCTGACGGCAACACCGGCCGTGTTCTTGTGGGACCGGGTGGCGCGGCGCAGCGGCGAATTGCCGGCGCTGCTGATTGCCTTTGGTCTGCAGGCGCTGTCGATGTTGCTGCCGGCGGTTTCAGACAGCCTGGCTGCGGCCATTGCCGGTGCGCTGCTTTACGGGGCGACCTTCCTGGGCATCGTCAGCATGACGCTGGCCCTGGTCGGGCGCCATTCACCGGCCAATCCGGGCAAGGCGATGGCAAGGCTGACGCTCGGCTACGGTGCGGCGCAAATCACTGCACCTGCGCTGGCCGGCAGCATGGCGCAGCACAGCGGCAACTATCACGGCGCGCTCTGGTTGACGGCGGCCGTGCTGCTGCTTGGCATGGCCTTGCTGGCTTTGCTGATGCGAATTGAACCTAGTACGAGACCCTGATCAATCGTCGCGATACAGCTTGGCGTGTACGCGCTGAGTGGCTTTCCAGACGCACCAGAGCACCACCGGCACGGCCGCGCCGGCAGCCATTTCGGGGTTGATGTCCAGCCCGGCTGATTTCAGCGCCTTGCCGGCATAAAGCAGCAGGCTGACGACATAGTAGGAAATCGCTGCGATCGACAAGCCTTCGACGGTTGTTTGCAACTTCAGTTGCAGTTGCTGGCCGCGCGTCAACTGGGCCAGCAATTGCTGGTTCTGGTTTTCGGTGGCGATGTCGACCCGGGTGCGCAGCAGGCTACTGGCACGCTCGGTGCGCTGCGACAGGGCCGCGAGCCGCTGTGCGGTGGCGGCCGCTGTCGCAATCGCCGGCGAGAGCCGGCGCTGCATGAAGTCGCCAATCGTCTGTGTTCCCGGGATCGGCGCTTCGCGCAGCTCATCGATGCGCTGGCGAACCAGCGCTGCATAGGCCTGGGTGGCCGAGAAGCGGTACATATGCTCGGCCGTGGCGCGCTCGACGCTCGCGGCCACATGGATCAAACGGTCCAGCAGAGCCTGCTCGGTTTCCTGCTTGGTTTCCAGGCAGGCAGTGATTTCGGCCAGACCCGATTCCGACGCTGCCAGCATCGGCGCCAGCGACTTGGCCACAGGCAGGGCCCGCAAGGCCATCAGCCGATAGGTTTCAAGTTCGAGCAGCCTTTGCGAAATGCGTCCGGCGCGCGATTCGCCCAGGCCGGCTGGCGCGATCACCAGCATGCGCTCGAAGCCGCTGGGCAGCAGCCTGAAGCCGGTCAGCGCGATCGAGTGGCCCTGACCCAGCATCGACGCCACGACATTGCGCCCGCCCAGCCATTGCCGGCCCAGCTCGAGCAGGGATTGAGGGTCGCTGATGTCATGTTCGACCAGCGCCAGCTTGATCGCGGCAACGGTGCGGCCGGGAATCCCGCGCAGCCATTCCGCATCGACGCGCAAGGCGCTGAACAATTCAGGCTCTACAGAACCAAGCCAGGCCGACTGCGGCAATGGTTGCACCACGGTGTAACGTGTGAACTCGCTGTGGCGTTCCCATTTCACATGGCAGCGGTCGAGGCGCAAGCGCAGGAAATTGTCCTGCATGGCGGCATCGCTCAGCTCGCTCTGGCCCGGCAGCAATCGCAAATGCGCGCATTCTTCGGCGCGTGTCACGCCTTCATTGAGTACGGCAATATAGACCAGCAGCGCAGGCAGTTTGATCCTCGCGGCCGGCCTTGCATGGACCTCGTTGTGCAGCAACTCGCGCAGCGCATCGTCGGGCGGCAACGCTGAGCGAAGGTCGGGTTTGGCATCGTTGGACATGGAGCTCTAGCCCTCTCTGTGATGCGCCATCCTAACCAGTCGCTGCCGCAGCCCGCTATCAGGCTTGCCGGCTTTCCAGCTTAGAAGCGGTGGCGCAGGCCGACCGAGTAGCTCGTACCGGTGGAGACACCGGTCTTGGCATCGTTCATGTAGACCGCATACAGATCGCTGCGCTTGGACAGGGTGTAGTCATAACCGAAGCTGAAAGTCTTCAGCTCGGCGCCGGTGTTGGGCTTCATGTCGCTGTACTCAGCAATGACCTTGCCCGCACCGACCGGCACCGAGATACCGAAGGAGGTGATCTTGTAGGTGTTGATGACAGTCAGGTTGTCGACCTTGCCGTATTGGCCGAACAGTTTGGCCGCACCCAGGTCATAGGAAGCACCGAACTGCGTGGTGGTGGTCGCCTGGACCGCACCGACGGTGTTCTTGCCGACCTTCTGGTAGACCGCAGTCGCAGCCAGGGGGCCACCGAAGTACAGCGCGCTGATGCCGGTGCTGTTGTCGCCGGTGCCTTCAGCAGCTGCCGTGAACAGGCTGACCGAAGCGCCGCCCATGTTCGGGGTTGTGTAGAGGACCGAGTTGTTCCAGCCCGAGTCGCCGCTGACGGTGCCGCTGGTGAAGACATGACGGATGCTCGGCGAATAGCCGAACGAGTCGCCGAAGGCATTGAAGATCAAGGTCGAGACGAACAGCGGCGTGGTGTTGCGGCCGAGCTTGATGTCGCCGAGGTCCTGGCTGGCCAGGCTGACATAGGCGTTGCGGGCCCAGTAGGCGTCGCCATTGAAACGGCCGGACGAACCATTGTCGGTGCGCATGAATGATTCGAGCGCGAAGGTCGCGCTCAGGCCACTGCCGAGATCTTCCTTGCCCGAGACGCCGAAATAGCTGGTGCTCATATTGCCGCTGGCCACGTTATTGACCGAAGAGCTGCTGCCCTGCGCCTTGCTGGCACCGAGGCTGAGGTCCAGCAGACCGTAGAGGGCCACCGTCGATTGGGCTTGCGCCGCACCGGCAATGCTCAGGACCGCCGCAGCAGCCAACATGGCTTTTTTATTCAATTTCATTTTCAGTTCCTTTGATGGTTGGTAATGATGTGATTGACGCGTATTGTCCGCGTCAATGGGCTTGACCCGTTTTGGCTGCTTCTACCGAGCCCTCGGCATCGCCGTTGGCACCGTTGAAAAAG
>CAIJIT010000268.1 GCA_903820745.1 uncultured Burkholderiales bacterium | reverse complement strand
CGGCGAGGGCAGCGAGTTGGGTCTGCGCTTGCCCGCAGGTACTACGCTGCGAGGCGGCGACGTGCTGGTGGCTGAAGATGGCTCCTTGCTGCGGGTCGAAGCCGAGCAAGAACCGGTGCTGCTGGTGCGTCCGGCGCCACATGGCGGTCAGATGGCTGACCTGTTGCGTCTGGCGCATCAACTCGGCGAGATGCATGTGCATCTGGTCGCGCACGATGATCACCTGTGCGTGCCCGGTGATGGCGAACTGGCGCAGTGGCTGGAGCGGCAGGGCTTTGCCCTGACTCCGGATGTTGCGCCCTTTGATCCGCCGGCGTTGCTGAGTCAGTTGCCCGAAGTCGTGGCCCACCAGCACAGTCATGCATCCCATGGCGGTCATGTTCACGGCCCTGGATGCAATCACGATCATTGATCGGCCCCACAATCTCGCATGGATAAAGTCGATGCGGTAGTGATTGGAGCGGGCGTGGTCGGCCTGGCGGTCGGGCGCGCGTTGGCCCGTCGCGGTCTGGAAGCCCTGGTGCTCGAGCGCGAAACTTCGATCGGTACCGGTGTCAGTGCGCGCAACAGCGAAGTCATCCATGCCGGACTTTATTACCCCACCGACTCGCTCAAGGCAAGGCTTTGCGTCAGCGGCCGCAAGCTGCTTTATGCGCATTGCATGACCCATAACGTCGCTCACAAGCGCTGTGGCAAGCTTCTGGTGGCAACGGGCCCGGAACAACTCGACAGTTTGCGAGCGCTCGCCGCCAAGGCGGCAGCCAACGGTGTCGATGATCTGCGCTGGTTGACCCGCAGCGAAGCGATGGCGCTTGAACCAGAACTTGAATGCGAAGCGGCGCTGCTGTCACCGTCCACCGGGATCGTCGACAGCCATGCCCTGATGCTGTCGCTGCAAGGCGACCTCGAGCAAGGTGGTGGCATGCTGGCACTCTGCTCAACCGTGCAGCGCCTGCGCCAGGCAGTGTCCGGATGGGAACTCGATGTCCTCGCCGATGGGCTTGAAATGACGCTCCAGGCCGGCCTTGTCATCAACGCTGCAGGGCTGTGGGCACCCGGGTTGGCTCAGCAGACGGCCGGGCTCGGCGCTGCGCATCGCCCGCAGGCTCATTACAGCAAGGGCAATTACTTTTCATTGGCCGGACGTGCGCCTTTCGGACGCTTGATCTACCCTTTGCCGCAAACCGCTGGGCTGGGCGTCCATCTGACGCTTGATTTGGCCGGACAGGCTCGATTCGGCCCTGACGTGCAATGGATTGAAGATGTCGAAAGTCCTGCTCAACTCGATTACCAGGTCGACCCGGTTCGCTCCGAAGTTTTTTACGCCGCGGTGCGACGTTACTGGCCAGGTCTTCCCGACGACTCTCTGCAACCCGCTTACAGCGGTGTGCGTCCGAAAATCAACGCTGCAAGCGAGCCGGCTGCAGACTTCCGTATGGATGGTCCGGCCATTCATGGCTTGCCAGGTCTGGTGAATTTGCTGGGCATCGAATCGCCCGGATTGACCAGTTGCCTGGCAATTGCTGATGAGGTGTTGTTCAGGCTCGATTGCTAGCCTGTCCCGATTGCCAGGACCCATCGATCAGCAACTGGTTCGGTTTGAAGTCGGCTTTGTAGGCCATCTTGGTGCTGTCAGCGATCCAGTAACCGAGGTACAGGTGAGGAAGTTGCAGGTCGCGCGTTTGCTGGATCTGCCACAAGACGTTGAAGGTACCGAAGCTCGCTGTGTCATCGGGTTCGTAAAAAGTGTACACAGCCGATAGTCCATCGCTGAGAAGGTCGAGGATGGAGACCATCACCAGCCGGCCCTGGCTAGCGCCATCGGTCGGCGCTTCGCGGAACTCGACCAGGCGCGAATTGACCCGGCTTTGCAGCATGAACTGGGTGTACTGCTCGACGCTGTCCTGATCCATGCCGCCGCCTGAATGGCGTGCTGCCTGGTAGCGCAAATAGAGCTGGTAATGCTCCGGCTGGTATTCCAGTCTCAGAACATGGACCTGCAGGTTTCCGTGCTTGCGCAGCGCCCGCCGCTGGCTGCGCGAGGCCTTGAACTGATCGACTGGAATCCGCATCGCCACGCAGGCATTGCAGCCGCTGCAATAGGGTCGGTAGGTGAACATGCCGCTGCGCCTGAACCCGACAGAAACCAGGCCTGAATAGGTGTCTGCATTGATCAAATGGCTTGGCGTGGCTACTTGCGATCGGGCTTGACGCAATGGCAGGTAACTGCATGGGTAGGCCGCTGTGGCGTAGAACTGCAGACGCGTCAGTGGAAGTTCATGCTGGCTGGTCATGTCTAGCCCGCAGGTTTGAGCAACAGATCCCACAGCGGCGGGCGAAACGTCCAGTCGAGCGGGGCGGGCGGTGCCAGGGCTTGTGATAGACGGGCCTCAAATTCGCTGCGCGGCATTTCCGCAGCGCCCAGCGAAGCCAGGTGGCGGGTGTTCTGCTGGCAATCGATCGATTCGATTCGATGCTGCCGGCACAGGCAGATCAAGGCCGACATGGCGATTTTCGACGCATCGGTGCGCCGCATGAACATCGATTCACCAAAGAACATCCGCCCCAGATTGACGCCGTAAAGCCCACCGGCCAATTCGCCATCGATCCAGGTCTCGATACTGTGCACAGCACCCTGCGAGGCCCATTGCAGATAAGCCGTTTGCATTTCGGGCAGGATCCAGGTTCCCCCTTGTCCTTCGCGTGGCATGCCAGCACAGGCAGCCAACACTTCGGGCAAGGCGCTGTCGACGCGAATTTCGCAAGCGGGATTTAGGCTGAACTGCTGCAGCGTCCTACGCAGAGAACGCGAGAGCTTGAAATTCCTGGTCTGCAGCACCATGCGCAGGTTCGGTGACCACCAGAGCGGCGGCTGATTCTTTCCGTACCATGGAAAGATGCCGCTTGAATAGGCCTGACGCAGCCGCTCAGGACTCAGACCACCGCCGGCAGCGAGCAGCCCAGGTGCATCCGAATCAGCGCCCAGCGCTTGATCTGTGGAGGGAAATACGAGCGAGTCATCGGAAAGCCAAGGGACCATCGCTTCATGGTAGCCTCAAATTCATGATCACCATCTACGGCATTCCTAATTGCGACAGCGTCAAGCGTACCCGGGCCTGGTTTGACGGGCAGGGCCTGGCCTATCAATTCCACGACTTCAAGAAATCGGGCCTGCCTGAATCCGACTTGCAGCGCTGGCTGGCCGAGCTTGGCTGGGAAAAACTGCTGAACCGGGCTGGCACCACCTGGCGGCGCCTCGACGATGCTGCCAAGGCCGCGGTTTTCGATGCCGGCAGCGCGGCGATCGTGATGCGAGCCCAGAGCAGCGTGATCAAGCGGCCGGTCGTCGCCTGGGCCGATGGCAGCTTGAGCATCGGCTTTTCCCCCGAGCTGTTTGCCCTGCGCGCCCGCTTGTAGGGCGGTATTTGCACCTGATTTGTGCTGGATGTCTCAATCTGGTGCGCTAATTCCTCAGGCCGGCGCATCTTTTCGGGCATTGATCTTGCTGAATAGGTGCACTCGATCCCAAGTCGGTGCACGGTTGCGCATGGCTTCGTTGGACGAAAAAACAGCCAAGAGACAGCAATGGAAAATTTCAAGCAAAGCGCCGATGCGCTCTTCATCCTGCTTGGCGCCATCATGGTGCTGGCGATGCATGCGGGTTTTGCCTTCCTGGAACTTGGCACGGTCCGCAAGAAAAATCAGGTCAATGCGCTGGTAAAAATCCTGGTTGATTTTTCGGTGTCGACCGTCGCCTATTTCCTCATCGGCTACACGGTGGCTTACGGGACAAATTTCTTCATCGGTGCTGAAGCTTTGGCCGCCAAGAATGGCTACGAGTTGGTCAAGTTCTTCTTCCTACTGACCTTTGCCGCAGCGATTCCGGCGATTGTCTCGGGCGGGATTGCCGAACGCGCCCGATTCGGCCCGCAACTGGCAGCCACAGCCGTGATTGTTGGCCTGATTTACCCTTTGTTCGAGGGCGTGGCCTGGAATCATGCCTTTGGTTTCCAGCAATGGTTGACGCATCAATTTGGCGCCGAATTTCATGATTTTGCCGGCAGTGTGGTTGTGCATGCGGTCGGCGGCTGGATCGGCCTGACCGCCGTGCTGTTGCTCGGGCCGCGCTACAACCGCTATCGCAAGGACGGCGCAATCAGCGCTCATCCGCCCTCAAGCATTCCATTCCTGGCGCTGGGCGCCTGGGTGCTGACGGTCGGTTGGTTTGGCTTCAACGTGATGAGCGCGCAGACCCTGGACAAGATGTCCGGGCTGGTGGCAGTCAACTCGCTGATGGCCATGGTCGGTGGCACCTTGATCGCCACCGTAATGGGTCGCAACGACCCCGGATTCTCGTACAACGGGCCGCTCGCCGGTCTGGTTGCAGTCTGTGCTGGGTCTGACCTGATGCACCCGATCGGTGCGCTGGTCGTCGGCGGCGTTGCAGGAGCGATTTTCGTCAAGCTGTTCACGCTGACCCAGAATCGCTGGAAGATCGACGATGTGCTTGGCGTCTGGCCGCTGCACGGCCTTTGCGGCGCCTGGGGCGGCATCGCCTGCGGCTTGTTCGGCCAAACCGCGTTGGGTGGCTTGGGCGGCGTCAGCCTGGCCTCGCAACTGCTCGGCACGCTGGCCGGCGTCACCTGGGCTCTGGTCGGTGGATTTGCCGTTTACGGTTTGCTGGGCAAGTTCGTTGGACTGCGATTGACCCAGGAAGAGGAATTTGACGGTGCCGACCTGAGCATTCACAAGATCGGCTCGACCCCGGAGCATGAAAGCAGCTGGTAAGCTGGCGGGCTTCCCGCTTCAGCGCAGATTTCCATGTTCACAGGCATTGTTCAAGCGGTTGCCGTCGTCTCCGCCAGCACCGATCGGCCCGGATTGCGCAGCTTCACGCTGCAATTTCCAGCGCATTTTTGCGATGGTCTGGAAATCGGCGCCAGCGTGTCCTGTGATGGCGTCTGTCTGACGGTCACAAGTTTGGTCGGGCCTGACGCGGCCGAGTGCGACGTGATGCAGCAGACCTTGTCGTTGACGACGCTGGCCGAATTGGTAACAGGCAGTCGCGTCAACGTCGAGCGCGCGGCACGCGATGGCGCCGAAATTGGCGGGCATCCGCTGTCAGGCCATGTCGATTTCAAGGCGACGCTGGCCTCAATCCGCCGGCCCGAGAACAACCATGTGCTGCGACTGGCTGTGCCGCAGCCATGGATGCGCTACATCTTCGCCAAAGGCTATATCGCGATCAACGGCGCGAGCCTGACCGTGGCCGAGGCCGATCGCAAGGGCGGCTGGTTCGAAGTCTGGCTGATTCCAGAGACGCTGCGTATGACCACCTTCGGCGAGAAGGAAGCCGGCATGACCATGAATATCGAAATCGAGCGACAAACCCAGGTCATTGTCGATACGGTCCGGGATGCGGTTGAGGAAAGACTCGGACCTTTGCTGCCGGCGCTGGAGAAGTTGCTGGCGGCAAGCGGGCAGTCGTAAGAAGCAAGCCCTTGGTTTGATGGTGTCGGGTCCTACCTTGCCTTGAGCTCGTTCGACTTGAATTCGCCCTGGAATATCAGCGCGATATTTGCCCCTCAAAACAGGGTCAAAGTCGAACAGGCAATGCGCGAGGAAGTCTTTCGTGCGATCAGGGATGGCTTTACCGCCAAGGAACTGGCAAGTGGAGGCAACAGGCCTTGCTGAATCAGCACCGTCTCGCACCTTCCCAGGACGCCGGCCAACAACCTCTACCGCGGCAGGACGCAATCGAGGTCGCAGCAGGTTGACCAGGAGATTGCCGGCCTGAGCCTGGAGCAGGTCAACAAGGCCTTGCGCAGCTACCTGTTGCTGGACGACTTCCAGCTGATATTTGTCGGCGATTTCAAGTCGGCCTTCGAGGCGAAAAGTTCTCCCTCGAAAGGGTGGTCAAGGCTGTGGATATCTTGACCCACAAGTCCGCCAAGCGGCGCCGTTGCTGGCTTGGCGGGGCATGCACAAAAAACAGGCAGGTGCGAATTTTCAATCTTGGGATCTGCGGGGGACCAGTCCAAGGGTTCAGCGAAGCACAGGTAACCCCCGTATCACCGGATCTTGAAGCCCTTGCCTCAGCTTGACATTGCGCAAAGTCGATCTCCTCCGCTTGGCAGACATTGGCTCACAACTGTTTTTCAAGCCCAATCGTGGAATCTGTCAGCGCCCGTCATCCTGTTCGAGAGCATCTTCGCAGCTATGCCCGCGACAGCCTGCGCCTTGACGCGCCATCAGCTGCAGTTCTTGGTACTGTTCTGGGCGATCCCAAGCTGGCAGCAGATGAATTGCATGCGCTGCAGACCCTGGCGCGAACACGCTGGCTGGCTGCGGGCGAACTGGCCTTCGAGATCGGTCATGAAGCCACTGACCTGGTTGCGGTGCTGCAGGGCACCGTCGGGCTTGGCAGAATCAACCACGACCGTCAATTCCAACTTGAACGTGCAGTTCACGGACCGCAATGGCTGGACATCAGCAGCGTCTGGCTCAGCAATGGCCATCTTCAGGATGCACAGGCCTTGGGACCGGCATTGCTGCTCGAATTGCCACTGTCCGGCTTCGAGCGGCTGTTTGTCCGTTTCCCCGAGATGCGCGACCGCATGCTGAGATCGATGGCGCAAGCGATCCAAAGTTTGACCGGCGCGACCCATGACCTGATGGCCAAGGACGCACAAAAGCGTCTGATTACCTTCTTGCTGCAGCGGTCAACTGCAAGCGGCGCCGATGTCGCCCTGAGGGAACGCAAGCGTGAGCTCGCGGCTCAACTGGCGATCACGCCGGAAACCCTGTCGCGACTGCTGCGTCAGTTGATCAGTGCCGGTCTGATCGAGGTCAAGGGATACTCGATCAGGTTGCTCGACTCTGGGGCCTTGCAGCGCCTGCTTGGGCCTTGAGCCCGGTGCCGATTCCCAGCCAATGTTCCAACTGGCTTGGGTCTTGCTGCAACGAGTCGCTGCTGCCTGAATAGACCACCTGGCCGCGTTCCAGCACCATCGCTTGCTGGGTCAGCGGCAGGATTTGATGGGCATGCTGCTCCACCAGGATCACCGCCATGTCACCCGACTTGAGCGTCTGTCCGATGATATTCAGCAGGTCCTGCACGATCAAGGGCGCGAGTCCCTCCAAAGGCTCGTCCAGCAGCAACAGCTTCGGGTTCAGCATCAAGGCCCTTGCGATCGCCAGCATCTGCTGCTCCCCGCCCGACAGTTGATTGCCCAGATTGGCATGGCGTTCCTGCAGGCGCGGAAACATCGAATAGATGCGCTGCAGATGCCAGGGGCCAGGCCTTGCCGCGACAGTCAGGTTTTCCTGCACCGTCAGCGAGGGGAAAATGTCACGCTCTTGTGGCACCCAAGCCAGTCCTTGTTCGGCCCGACCATGGGCCGGGATGTCGGTCAGGTCTTGACCAGCAAAGTTCATGCGACCCGATTTGAAGCGGGTGGCACCCATCAATGTGGCGATCAAGGTGGTCTTGCCCATGCCGTTGCGGCCCAGCAGTGCCAGACTGCCGCCGGCATCGAGCTTGAGCGAAATATCTTCCAGCACCAAGGCATCGCCATAGCCGGCGCAGACCTGTTCAAGTCGCAGCAACTCAGCCATCGAGTGACACCCCCAGATAGACTTCCCTGACGCGCTTGTCGACAGCGATCAGCTCCGGCTTGTCTTCCGCCAACAAGGCGCCATTGACCAGCACCGAAATCCGATCGGCGAAGCGGAAGACCAGGTCCATGTCGTGTTCGATCAGCAGGATCGTGACCGAGCGCGGCAGCTGTGCGATCGTCTCGAAGAGTTCGCGACTTTCGCTCGCCGGTACACCGGCCGCTGGTTCGTCGAGCAGCAAGACCGTCGGTCGGGCCGCCAACGCCAGTGCGATCTCAATCAGCCGCTGCTTGCCGTATGCCAGGCTGCGGGTCGGTTGATTCAAGACCTCGCGCAGGCCCAGGCTTCTGAGTAGATCGGCGGCTTCGTCGACGGCGGCCTGATGATCGCCGACCGGCCGCCACCAGTTCCAACCCCAACCCATGCGCTCGCAAACAGCCAGCGTCACCGACTCGAGCGCGCTCATGTCGGCAAACAGTTTGTTGATCTGGAAGGTGCGCACCAGACCGCGTTTGACCCGCTGGTGTTGCGCCAGATGGGTCACGTCGTCGCCGTTGAGAATCACTGCGCCGGCATCGGCCTCGAGAAAGCCGGTCAGCAAATTGATCAAGGTGGTCTTGCCCGCGCCATTGGGTCCAATCAAGGCATGGCGAGCGCCTTGTTCGACGCTCAGTGACAGATCGTTGGTGGCGACGAAACCGCCGAATTTCCGCAGCAGACGGCGAGTTTGCAGCGCGGGCTTCATGCCGATCTCCTCAACCAGCCGCGCAGGCGCAGCAGCAGGCCGATCACGCCGTCGCGGGCGAACAACACGATCAAGACCAGCAGCGCGCCAAGCCAGAACTGCCAATATTGCGGATTCATGTTGGAGAGGAAATGGTGAGCTGTCATGAAGACCGCGGTGCCGATCAATGCGCCATAAAGGCAGCCGGCACCACCCAGCACCAGCATCAGCAGCAACTCGGCCGAACGTGAAAACGCCAGCACGTCGAGCGACACGAACTGGGTGGTCTGCGTCAACAAGGCGCCTGCCACGCCAGCATAGGCCGCGCTGAGCGTGTAGACCGCGACCAAGCGGCCATGCACCGGCGCACCGATAGCGGGCATACGGCCGACATTCTGGCGGATGCCCTGCAGTGACAGGCCAAAGGGACTGTGCACGATCCGGCGCGCCAGGAAGAACAAGGCGAACAGCACCACAACGCTGTACCAATACGCGGTCTTGCCGTAAAGTTCAAAGTTGAAATAGCCCAGCAGCGGCTTCACTTGGATGCCTTGCAGTCCGTCGACGCCACCCGTCAACTCGGTCAATTTATTGGCGGCCTCGTAAAGCATCATGGCCACGCCCAGGGTCACCATCAGCCTTGTCAGGTCGGTGCCGCGCAGGACCAGAAAACTGCTGACAAAGCCGCCGCAGCCGGCAATCAAGGCGGCGACCAATAAACCCAAGGTCGGATCCCCCATGCCATGGGCCGCCATCAGCCCTGCCGCATAGGCGCCAAGCCCGAAAAAAGCCGCCTGACCCAGCGAAACGATGCCGGCATAGCCGAGGATCAAATCGAGCGACAAGGCGAACAAGGCGGTGATGGCGATCTGCGACAGCAGCGACAGGCTTTTCGGAAAAATGAAATAGGCCGCCAGCGGCAGCAACCAGAAGGCGTACTCCCAGCGCTGCCAGTCAGCAGCACGCCGCAGCGGGTCGAGTTCGGAAGGACCGAGCTTGTTCGACATGTCTAGCTGAGCAACCGGCGGTTGAAGAGCCCTTGCGGCCGGGCGATCAGCATCACCACCATCACCACATAGATGACAAAGGCACCGAATTGCGGCAGGTAATACTTGCCTGCAACATCGCACAGCCCGAGCAGCAGGGCGGCAATCAAGGAGCCCTTGATGTTGCCGCTGCCGCCCACGGCCACCACGATCAGGAAATAGACGATGTACTTGACCGGGAAGCCCGGGTCCAGACCGAGGATCTCGATCCCCAACGCACCGCCCATGCCCGCCAAGGCCGAGCCAAGTGCAAAAGCCAGGGTGAAAATTCGTTCGACATTGATGCCAAGCCCGCGCGCCGCGCGCGGGTTGTCGACCGCCGCACGCAACTGGGCACCAAAGCGCGTATTCGCGAGCAGCCATTGCAGGCCCAGTGCCAGGGTGAGCCCTATCGCGATCAGGAACAGGCGGTAGATGCCGACATCGAGTCCGGAAAAATGCAGCTGTCCGCGCAGAAACTCAGGTAGCACCATCGGCTGCTGCTGCGCGCCGAAGAAATAATGCGCAGCGCTAATCGCCATGAAGTTCAGGCCGATCGAGAACAGCACCTGGTCCAAAGGCGAAGCGGCATAGAGGCGCCGGTACAAAAGACGCTCCAGCAAAACGCCGGCCAGCGCCGCGACCAGCGCGGCCAGCGGGATCGCCAGCAAGAAGGGCAGGCCATAGCGCGACAACATCAACGCGCAGACATAACCACCGAGCATGGCGAATGAACCATGGGCCAGGTTGACGAAATTCATCAAGCCCAAGGTAACCGACAGGCCGACGCTGATCAGGAACAGCAACATGCCCGAGGCAAGGCCATCAAAGATGATGGTCATGACATGGTTCTCTGAAGTATTTTCTTTAAAGCGTGCGAATAGAGCCGCACGCCTGGTTGATCACGGTTTGCCGGGATCCCTGACGTCATTCACCTGGTCGAATTCGACGTTCTGCAATTGATTGCCAACTTTCTCGACCCGGCGGATGTAGACGTTTTGAATGATGTCGCGGGTGACCGGGTCGATGCTGACCGGCCCGCGCGGGCTCATCCACTTCAGTCCCTTGGCTGCTTCGACGAACTTCTCGGCATCAGCATTGCCGCCGGTTTTCTTCAAGGTTTCGGCAATCAAGCGCATACCGTCATAGCCACCCACAGCCATGAAGTTGGGGCGATCGTTTGGATATGCTTTGATATAGGCTGCAGTGAAAGCCTGGTTTTCAGCCGATTTGTGGGCCTGCGCATAGTGGAATGAGTTGATCACGCCGATCGCTGGCTCGCCGATCGAATCAATGACGTCCTCGTCAGTGAGGTCACCGGTGGCGATCAGCTTGATGCCGGCTTGGGCCAGGCCGCGTTCCTGGAATCCCTTCATGAAGGCAATACCCATTTCGCCGGCAGGAACGAACAGGAATACAGCGTCCGGTTTGGTGTCCTTGACCTTTTGCAGATAGGGCGCGAAGTCGGGATTTTTCACCGGAACCCGCACTTCGCCGACGATTTCGCCGCCGGCCGCGCTGAAGGTTTTCTTGAACTGACCTTCAGCATCATGGCCCGGGCCGTAGTCGGCGACCACGGTGAAGACCTTCTTGATCTTGTTCTTGGCCGCCCATGTCGCCACCGGTGCAGTGATTTGAGGCAGCGTCATCGAAGTACGCACGATGTAGTTCGACTTGGTCGTGACGGCCGACGTGGCGGCATTCATCACCACCATCGGCTTCTTGGCTTCATTGGCGATCGGCGCCACGGCAAAGGCCGAGGGCGTCAGACCGAAGCCGGCCAGAATATCGACGTTGTCCTGGATCACCAGTTCTTGTGCCAGCCGCTTGCTGACATCGCCGGCCGTGCCTGGCGCGTCGTCCTTGAGGATGATTTGCACTTTTCGCCCGGCGATGGTGTCGCCGTTTTGTGCCAGATAGAGTTTGATGCCGTTCTGAATTTGTTTGCCGTAGGCGGCAAACGGGCCGGTCATTGGCAGCACGAGGCCGATTTTCAGATCGGCAGCCTGTGCTGCCCATGCAGTCGCCAGCCCCAGGGCCGCCACCACGATGCTTTTGTTCAGATTTCGCATGTCTTGGTCTCCGTTTGTTGTCGCTCGCAGAATACTTGGTTCCGGGTCAGCCGCAGTGGCTCCAGAAAAATTTAGCTGGACTCCCTTTGGCTGCACGGTATCGCATTCTGCTATAACTGTCCGATCAATGCGTTCGCCCGGTCGATGAATCTCAAGCAACTCGAATATTTTGTCCGCGTTGCCGAACTCGGCAGCTTCACCAAGGCCTCGGCGATTCTGAATATTGCCCAGCCTGCGCTGTCGCGCCAAGTCCGCTTGCTCGAAACCGATCTGCATGTGAGCTTGCTGACGCGCAACGGCAGGGGCGTGGTGTTGACCGAGATCGGTCAGCGTCTGTTCGACCACAGTGTCGGTATCCTGCAATTGGTGGCTCGGGTCAGCGAAGAGATCGAAGCTGCGCGTGACCTGCCTTCGGGGCGCATCGTCATCGGTTTGCCGCCGAGCATCAGTTGGCGGTTCACCTTGCCCTTGGTATTGGGCTTCAAGCGCAATTTTCCACAGGCGAAGCTGGCCATCGTTGAAGGCCTTTCAGCCCATTTGAGCGAATGGATCGCCACCGGCCGGGTCGATCTGGGCCTGATCCATAACCCGGAGCCGAATCCGGCACTTGAAGTCATTCCGGTGCTGGACGAGGTCCTCGGCCTGGTCGGTCCCTCCCTGCCAGGCAAGGTCAAACCATTGCCGTTGGCCGAGTTGGCGAATTACCCGCTGATCCTGCCTGAACGCAGCCATACGCTGCGCAAGTTGCTCGAGACCCAGGCGGCAATGGCAGGATTGAAGTTGAACGTGGTTCTGGAGGTTTCGGGCATTCAGTCGATTCTGGAACTGGTCGAGGCGGGCCATGGCTATGGCGTCCTCGGGCAAACCGCGCTCGCAGCATCCGGCCGGCCGGAGCAATTCAGCCTCAGGCCGCTGACCAACCCTGGCCTGACCAGCACCTTGTTTCTGGCCCGGTCGGCGCATAAGCCCAGCACGCCGCTGATTCTGCAGGCACAACGCCTGCTGCAGGACATGCTGCTGTCGAGTGCTCAACCGAGCCATGCCGGATTGCAATAGCTACTAGTCGCAGCTGCCGCTAGGCCGCATCAGCCAAAGGCGGCAGAATCGCCACAGTTCAACCCGGGAATCCGCTATGCAATCCCCAATTCCCTGCCTTTTCATGCGCGGCGGCACATCGCGCGGGCCGTACTTTGTCGAATCGGACTTGCCGAAAGATCCGGCCAAGCGCGACCGCGTGCTACTCGCGGTGATGGGTTCACCCGATCGTCGCCAGATCGACGGCCTTGGCGGGGCCCACCCCTTGACCAGCAAAGTCGGCATCGTTCGCAAGAGCCAGTTACCCGGCGTCGATCTGGATTTCCTGTTCGCGCAATTGCAACCGGACCAGGACAGCGTCGACACCACACCCAACTGCG
>CAIJIT010000267.1 GCA_903820745.1 uncultured Burkholderiales bacterium | reverse complement strand
GCGGCCACGGCCTGGCCACGGCCTACTACCTGGCGAAGAACCACGGCATCACGAATGTGGCGGTGCTGGAAGCCGGCTGGATCGGCGGCGGCAACACCGGCCGCAACACCACCATCGTGCGCTCGAATTACCTCTACCCCGAGAGTGCGCGGTTGTATGACTTTTCGGTGCAGCAGTACGAGCATTTGGCGCAGGAGCTCAACTTCAACATCATGTTCAGCCAGCGCGGGGTGATGACGCTCGCGCATTCGCGCCACGACCTGGATTCGCAGTCGCGCTGGGCCAATGCGATGCTGTCAACGGCGTCGATGCCGCACAGCACGCGGCCGAACACTCAGCCTGCCTCCACGGCGCGCGCGGCGCGCGTGGTCTGCACATAGCCACGACCGCAAAGCAGCATCAGGCCAGCTGCCATCATCAAGGCGGTTGCGGATGTAGCCGTCATTGCCAGCATCAGGCCATCGGGACGCGGTTTCAACGCATCGGAGATGGCGCCCACGACTGCAGGGCTGAGCGAACCGAGGACCATGTTGAACATGATGATCAGCGAGATCAGCCGTGCACGCAGTGGCGCCGGGGTCATCTCTTGCAGGGCTGTCGGAAAGACCATCGTGCCGGCCATGAGGAAGGTGTGGTGCAGAGCCATCAGCGCGAACAGCTCTGCCGGTGTTCTCGCCAAGAAAAGCGTTGCGGCAAAGACACCGCTGGCTGCCGCGGCGAAGGCCAGAACCCGCACGGGCAACAACGGGCCCAGCCGCGGTGCCAGCCACTTCATGCCCACATTGGCGATCAACAGCCCCACGACCGATGACGCGAACGTGGCGATGCCCATGGCATTGCCCAGGTCCAGCGCCGTCAGGCCCATCTGCCGCATGGCCACTACGGGGATGAAAGCGCCGGTGGCGCCAAAGCCGAACACCAGCAGGCCCACCGACAACATGAAGGTGGCAAACGAGAAACGCTGGCTGCGCAAGAACGGCCAGACAGACGGCTGTTTGGCTTGCACCGCCGTCGCGACACCCGGGGGCGTTCGGGCCGGGTTGCGCTTATTGAGGGGCAACAACAGGATCATCGGCACGAACACGATGCCTGGCAGGGCCGTTGCAAAGAATGCCAGTCGCCAGGTCGGCAAGGCTTGCAGCAAGTCGGGCAGCAGCGGTCGCCAGAGATCAATGGCGTGAATCATCCACCCGCACATTGCGATGACCAGGCCGACCACCAAGCGCCCGGTGACGATGAACAAGGAATTGGCCAACTGCCGCTGGCCGCCGCGGAACAGTTCGGGAATCAGGGCATAGGCGATGGGCAGCAAGCCGGCCTCGGCCGCACCCACCAAGGCGCTGGTGACAAACAGTTCATTGAAGTCACGCGCCAGGCCGCAGGCGCCAACGGCCAGGCTCCAGGTAGCGATGCAGCCGGCCAATACCGTGCGGCGGTCAAAGCGGTCTGACAACCACGCGATGGGGTAGCCGACCACGGCTGCAAACAAGGCCACACTCACCCCCTGCAGCAGGCCGAACTGCAGGTCAGACAGCCCCAGCGCCTGGCGCAAGGGCTCGGCCTGCAGGCCAAAGATCTGCCGGTCCATGTAGGTGTACAGGCCCAAGGCCACCAGCACCAGCAGGCTGACCCATGCGGACATCGGTGCCCGCTCAGATTCATCGCTGGCGGGTGGCGCCACGACGGCCTCAGTTTGAACGGCCATGGCGTTGCTCCAGTTGTGCACGTAGTGCGTTGTCGGACAGCGGTTCGCCGGTGGCTTGCCGCATCATGGCGTCCAGATCGTGGCGCGCGCCTTGCTGCCAGATGCGAGGCGACAGCCAGTCGCCGATGGCCTTGCAGTCGCCGAGCGCCACCTGGGCTTGCAGGTCGGGCACGTCACGCCGCAGGGCGGCGAAGCACTGCGCCGCCGCCATGGCGCCAAGAAGGTAAGCCGGGAAATAGCCGAACATGCCCTGCACCCAGTGCGGGTCTTGCATGGGGCCCTGACTGAACAGCGCTTGCGGGCCCACGCCCAGTAGCCGCTGCATGCGCTCGTTCCACCAGGCGGGCACGTCGTCAACCTCGATATCGCCATCAACCAGTGCCTGTTCGATCTCGACCCGAAGGATGACATGCAGCGGATAGGTCAACTCATCGGCCGCGACGCGGATGCGGCCAGGCCGGACGCGACGCAGCAGCCGCGTCAGGTTGTCCGGCTCGAACGCCGGCTGATGACCGAAGGCCTGGTGCAGTAGCGGCGAAAGGGCCTGGCAGAACGCTGGCTCGGGCGCCAGTTGGCGCTCGAAGATCAGCGCCTGGCCTTCGTGCAGGGCGGCCGAATGCGGCCCGGCCAGCGGCTGACCCAGCCACGCGCGCGGCAGGTTCTGCTGATAGCGGGCGTGGCCGGTCTCATGCATGGTGCCAATCAGTGCGGGCACAAAATTGGTCTCGTCGAATCGCGTGGCCAGCCTCACGTCTTCGGGCACGCCGCCGGTAAAAGGGTGCTGGGTGGTGTCCAGTCGCCCGGCATTGAAGTCGAAGCCCAGCATTCCCATCACCTGTTCGCACAGGCGCTGCTGTGCTGCGGCCGGGAACGGGCCAACCGGTTCGAGCAGTGGCGCAGCACCCGCCTGCGCGGCCAGCGCCTGCTCAAGCAGCGGCGGCAGCCACCCTTGCACGCGCGCGAACAGCGGTGCCACCCGGGCCATGCGCAAGCCCGGCTCCGAGCGTTCAAGCAGCGCGTCCATGGGCTGCAGACTCAACGCGTCGCCAAGTCGCATGGCCGATTCGCGCACCACCGCCACCAGCGGCGCCCATGCGGGGGCGAAGCGAGCCCAGTCATTGTCCTGGCGCGCCACGCTCCAAGCTTGCATGGCGGCGCCGACGGCAAGTTCGCGGCGCTCGGCCAAGGCCTCGGGAATGCTCGCCTCGATGCGGCGCGCCTGCTCCATGCGTGCGAAATTGAGCGCGGTGTCGCCCTGCAGTGGCTCTTGCCTAGCCGCCTCGAATTGCCCGGCCAGGACGTGACCCGCTTGAAGCTGCTTGATCAATACCGTGAGCGCCGCCTGGGCTGCCGCGCGCGCGGACGCGCCAGCGGGCGGCATGTGGGTCAATCGGTCCCAGGTGGCGACGGCCTGCAGGTGCTCCAGATCGTGGATGCGCCGGTGATGGACCACCAAAGCGTCATAGGCAGGCGTCAGGCTCATTCAGACCCCAAGGCAGCGCAAATGCATTCGCATATCCGCTAGCGCCGAAACGCGAATCGAACGCCGCGCGCGATACCTGCGGGCGGCACCATATTGTGGTCGTCGCCCTCGTGAACCACGGTTTCCACATGCAAGCCAGGGGATGCGAGCGCGGCGAGCCTGGCCCCGAGCTCGACCGTGTTGGGCACCATACGGCACTCTTCGGTCATATCGCGGAAGCCTTGCTCGCCAGCGGGCAGGCCGGGTACAAAGCGAAACGTGGACTCCAGAGCGCCCACCGTGATCAATGCCCGGGCCTTGACCTCCCCAGCCCGCACGCGATCGCTGAATGCGGCTTCGTGCGCCAGCACCGCGCGGTCGTTGTACCAAATGGATGGGCTGATGGCCACGAACTGCTGGAACATCGCGGTGTGCCGGAACAGCGCATGCAAAGTGGTGAGTCCGCCCAAGGAATGTCCCATCAGCACCTGCTCCTGGCGGTTGATGGCCACCATCGCCTCGACACGCGGCTTGACCTCTTCCTCGATAACGCGAAAGTAGTTGTCCATGCCGCCAAAGCCTTCGGACGGCCGAGGCATCTTGGCGATGAATCCTTTGTTCAGTCGCTCTTCCGAGATGGGCGTGGTCAGGTCGATCATGCGCAGGTCAAGCGCGGTGCTGACGCTGTCGGTGGGGTAGCCAATGCCGACCACGACAGGGTCGATGACATCGGGCCAGCAAGCCTGTATGCGGGCGGTGTCGACTGCGATGCCGAAGTGCAGGTTGCCGTCGATCAGGTAGACCACCGCATGCCCCTCGGGCGGTGTCGGCCGCCGCGTGGGGATGGAGACGTAAAGCCGGTAGGCACGGCCGTTGACCTTGGATGTGAAGTCTATGACTCGGGCGTTCAGCGCCATCTCGGAGCTGGGTGCGGATGTCGCGGCTGTTTCCATGTGTAGCTTCCAGTTGTGGTTGTGTCGAGATGAGTAGGCCGGGTCAGCCCCAGAGGGCCGTTTGTGGGGGGTACACCACACCCTGGCTGAAGGTCATGGCGTGCGTGCGGTCGCCCACTTGCAGCAAGGGTCCGTCGAGATCGGCCCAGCGGGCCAGCTGAGCCACCAGAAAGGCCGGTGCCATGCCCAGCGAGGTACCGCACATATTGCCGACCATCAGGTCAAATCCGAGTGCAAGCGCCTCGTTCGCCAGCCCCAGCGCCTCGGTAAAACCACCGCACTTGTCGAGCTTGATATTCACGACCTGGTAACGGCCTTGCAGGTCGGACAACGACGCCCGGTCAATGCAGGACTCATCGGCGCAAATCGGAATCGGTGCGTGCAGGCCCGACAACGCCTCGTCCGCGCCCCTCGGCAAAGGCTGCTCGATGAGTTCGACGCCTGAGGCGAATAGATCGGTCATCAGATCGGTCAGCAACGAGAACGTCCAGGATTGATTGGCATCGATCAGCAGGCGGGCGTCGGGCAACTCGTCACGAACGATGCGCACAAGCTCAAGATGGCGCTGCGCGTCAACCTTCAGCTTGATCAGCGGCAGGCCGCGGGCTGCGCGCGCCCGACGGCGCACGTCTTCGGGGCTTCCCAGTCCGATGGTGAACGCTGTGACCACGGGCTTGGGCTCCTGCAGGCCGGCCAAAGCCCACACAGGCAGACCGCGCTGCTTGGCACGCAAATCCCACAGCGCGCAGTCGAGTGCGTTACGGGCACCGCCGGCAGGCAGCAAGTTCAGAAGGTCGTTACCGTTGAGGTCGTCATGCAATTGCGCCGCCACGGCATCGATCTGCGCCAACATCAATGCGGGGGTCTCACCGTCGTAGTCGACTCCCGCCGCTTCGGCTCGACCCACGTGGCCGTCGCTGTCGGTCAAGGCGACGGCGATCATGGGCAGGTCGTGCATCACCTCGCGGGCGATCTCGAAGGGCTCGCGCAGCGGCCAGCGCTCAAGCAGGACCGCGACGCGCAGCGTCATGCCAGCAAGGCCCTTGCAATCTCGTCCACGCCCCCGCGCATCGGGTCACACACCGGCAGGTCCAGTTCGTCTGCGACCGCTTGGCGATAGCGGGTCCAGGCCGTGTCGTCGAGCGTGGACGAGTTGATGGCCACACCTACGCAACGTACCGATGGATTCGTCAACTGCGCGGCCTCGACGTAGCGGCGGATCGCCTCCTTCAAGCTCGGCAGCGGAATGTGCGGATAGTCCTCGATGGTGCTGCGCGAAGGATCGTGACACAACACGATCGCATCGGGCTGCGAGCCGTGCAACAGACCCAAGGTTACGCCAGCATAGGCAGGGTGGAAGAGCGCGCCCTGGCCCTCGATCACGTCCCAATGGTCGGCGGTGTTGTCAGGCGACAGCAACTCGGCCGCGCCTGAAATGAAATCGGCCACAACGGCGTCGATGGCAATTCCTTCGCCGGCAATCATGATGCCGGTCTGGCCGGTAGCCCGGAAGCTGGCATCCGCCCCAAGGGCTTGAAGCGCTCGTGCCAGGGCCAGCGCGGTGTACTTCTTGCCCAACGCACAATCGGTGCCGACGGTCAACACACGTCGACCGCTTCGCTTGCGCCCCGTACCTGGGGCCAAATACCGGTCTGCGTGGCGCACATTGACCAAGCGTGCGCCGCTGCGTGCAGCGGCGCTGACCAAGGCCGGGCAGGTTTCCAGGCGGGTGTGCAAACCGCTGACGATGTCCAGGCCGGCGTCCAAGGCCTGCACCAATGTGGGTATCCATGACTCTGGGAGTTGCCCGCCGACGGGCGCCACACCAATGAGCAAAGAGCCCGCACCCCTTGCCGCCGCATCCGCGGGCGTGACGACCTGCAGACCCAGGCTCACTGTGGCTTGCGGCAAGGCCCATTCACCGATCACATCGGCAGGACACCAATCGCGCAATCCAAATCCAGTCTTGGCGTCTGACTTCAGCGTGACGCCAGCTAGAAAGAGGAGATAGGGTTTTCGCAGATTTCGCATGGAGTGGATATTATATCATCCATCCATTTTAGTAAAGTCTGCAGGCAATGGCTCGCCGTACCGGCGCCAATGGTTCTACAGGGGCGGTGTATTGGCGCTAACCACCACGGCTTCAGCATCACCGACGTTACGGAAACGATGGGGTAGGCGGCTCGAAAACAGGTAGCCATCACCGGGGCCCAACACCTTGGTGACGCCGCCGACAGTAACTTCGACCTGCCCTTGAATGACCACACCCCCCTCGTCACCTTGGTGGCTGTAGGGCTGGGCTGCCGTTTCGGCTCCCAGTGCATAACGCTCCATAAGAATCTGCAACGGGCGACCCTTGAGATTGTGACCAACCTGCTGCAAGGAGATGCCGCCTGCACCTACCTCGAGCAGTTCTTCGCGCGGGAAGAATACCTGCGTCTCGGTTCCCGGATCCAGAGAGAAAAACTCGGAGAGCGTCATTGGCAGGCTGTCCAGGATCTTGCGCAACGAACCGACTGATGGCGAGATGGTTTCCTTCTCGATGCACCCAACGGTGCCGTGATTGAGGCCTGCTCGCCGAGCCAGTTCGCGCTGTGACAGGCCGTGCAGCTCGCGAACATAGCGAAGCCGCACGCCAACGCCGGCGCCCGGCTCATCATTGACCATTGCTGCATCAACACTCGCGGGCGCGCCTCTATCGACAACGTGGACCGTTTTGGCCAATGCCGATCTCTTGCGCGGCTTGGTGGCTTGGGTTTTCTCGGTCTTCATGGGTTGATTCCGTTGCTAATTTTCATGGATATTTTAACGACCAGCCAACAGCACTTGTCGACGCCACTCCTACTGGATAAAATACTGAACACATAACAAAGCTCTTCACATGCCTGAAACCACACCGCTACCGCCAACACTGGCCGCAACTCTGAGCAAGAAAGCACACGAATTCGGGATTCCCGGCTTGGCTGTGTGCTTGCTGGCACCCGGACGCAAGAGCGTATTCACCACCGGCGTCGAAGCCGCGGGCTCTGACCGGCAGGTGACCGGCAACACCTGGTTTTCGGTCGCCTCTTTGGGCAAGCATGTCACGGCCTGCGCAATACTGGATCTGGCGCAGGCCGGGGCAGTCGATCTGGCCGCACCGATTGGCCGCTATCTGGTCGATCTGCCGGCCGCTTGGTCGCAGCGCCCCGTGCTCTCCCTGTTGCGCCACACCAGCGGGCTGCCCGAATACCTGGCCTATACCGAGGCCGAGACGGTGCCCGAACTTCGCGCTTCGTTCATGCAGATCTACGGTGCCATGGCCACGGCCTTTGAGCCCGACGAGGGCTGGATCTACACCAACACCAACTACATCCTGCTCGGTTTCCTGATCGCACAAGTCGCGGGGCGGTCCTACGCTGCGGCGGTGCAGTCGCTTTTCGACCGCTTCGGCTGCGTCGGAGCCACGGTGGCCAGCCCGCAATGGACCCGGGAGGCCAACGCTCAGAGCCTGGGCATGGCGGGCCGCGATGCCGCCAGCGCACGCCGCGAAGTGATTGGCGATGGCGACATCTCCTTCACGTCACAAGGCGCGCTGGCTTGGTTGCAGGCCTTGTTGAGCGGCCAGTTGCTCTCGGCCCCGAGCATGGCCACGATGTTATCGCCCGCGCCGCTGCGCACCTCGCGGCCGTCGCCCTATGGATGCGGCTGGTTCGTTGACACGCTGCGGGGGTCCACTATCGGCCACCATGCTGGCCACTACGATGGCTGGACGGCGATGTCCTGCCTGGCGCCAGCCCAGGGCTGCGGCGTGATCGTCATGTCCAACCTGGCACCCGGCAACACCCGCGCGGTGAGGTATCTGGCACAACTCGCGCTGGAGGGCTATGCACCGGGCAGCACACCCTTGTCTCTGGCGCCCATCCCGGATGACGCGCCGGCTCTCACCGCCATGGCCAGCGCGCAACTATTTCGCAACGGTACCGCGCTGGATCAGAACTGTTTTGCTGAGGAGCTGCTGCATGTGGTGGCCCATGGCAGTGCGGTGCGCAACGTCATCAACCTGTGGACCGGCGTCGAGCCGCTGGCCTTCGAACTGGTGGAGCAGCAGCAGCACCCGACACACCGGTTGCGGCGCTACCGCGTCCGCTACCCTGACCGTGTCGAGCACGTACTGGTAGGGACCACGCCCGCGCACAAGATCTATTGGGCCTGGCCGCTCTGAGTGGCCAGCGCACGACGAATGACCTGCGCCAGAGCAGCCACACCCTGCTCGATGCGATCAGCGGGCTCAGTCACGAAGGACAGCCGGATTGAATGATGCATGGGCCTGGTCGCGAAGAACGCAACTCCTGGCACAAAACTCACGCCTTGCTCGATGGCCTGTGGCAACAGCGCAGCGGCGTCAATCTTCGGAGCGAGGGTCAACCAGAAGAACATGCCGCCTTGCGGCACCTGCCAGGTGGCGAGATCGCGCATGTACGAATGCAGCGCCTGTGCCATGGCATCGCGGCCAAGGCAATATTGCGCGCGTACCTCGCCCAAGTGGGTATCCAACATGCCTGTGCGCAGCAGCTCAATCACCAAGTGTTGCGCAAACGTCCCGCTATGCAGATCAGCCGCCTGCTTCGCATTCACCAACAGGTCGTAAACAGGCGCCGGCGCCACGGCATAGCCCAGGCGCAAACCTGGCGCCAGGATCTTGGAAAACGAGCCCAGGTAGACGGTTCCCTCAGGCCAATGGGCAGCCACTGGTGGCGGCGGCGCCTGATCGAACCATAAATCGCCGTAAGGGTCGTCCTCAATCAGCGCAAGCCCCTGCTTCTTCGCTTGATTGGCGATCGCTATGCGCCGTTCGTCCGGAATGCATCGCCCCGTAGGGTTCTGGAAATTTGGGAGCAGGTACAGCGCCCTGGCGCCGGCCACTTCGTGCAGGCTCTCGGGCAGCGGCCCGGCTTCATCGCACGCGACCTCCACGGCGTCGGCCTCATACGGTGCAAAGGCCTGCAGGGCGCCCAAATAAGTGGGCGATTCGACCGCTACCTTGGCGCCCTTTTCCAAGAGGAGCTTGGCCACCAGATCCAGCCCCTGCTGGGATCCGCTGGTGATGAGTACCTGTGTCGCCTGCACGGCTAAGCCGCGTTGACGCAAGCGCTCCGCGACCCACTCGCGCAGCGCGGGCAGCCCTTCCGTTGTGGCGTACTGAAGTGCTTCGCGGGGGGCCTGGGACAGCACGCATTGGGCAGCTGCACGTAACGCCTCGGCGGGGAAACTGGCCGCCGACGGTAAACCGCCGCCGAGTGACACCAGGCCCGGGCGACCCATGAGCTTCATCAGTTCACGAATCATCGAGGGCTTCAATCGACTAACACGTTGCGCAAAGGTAAAGGCCGTCTCGCTCATGTCTGGGACTCCTTTCGTCTATTAAAAAAACCATACAAACAGCTTGAGGAACCGCAGGATCACACAACTTACCCATGCGTACACTGCGAATTTCACGATACAAGTCGGTTGACGGACATTATATTATCCAATACCATGAAGTTGTTCACACACCTAAACAAGGAGACGCCGCATGAACACCCAAACGATGAAATGCCTGCTGACGCCGGTTGCTGCCGTCTTGGCCGCCTGGCCTGTGATGGCACAAACCACGGTCGACCCGGTAACGCGACTACAGACGGTCGAAGTTACAGCGTCCAAGCGCAGTCAACTGCTGATCGATGTTCCTTACTCGATTACTGCCATTGGCGGCAGCGAGATTGCCGATCGCGGCGTCACTGACATCCAGCAAATGCAGTCGGTGGTGCCGTCGCTGTTCATCAATCAAAACGCGCCAGGCGCCAGCCGGATCCAGCTGCGTGGCCTGTCGCAAGGCGTGGGCTACGGTCCTGCACTTGTGGGCACCTACCTCGACGACATCTCGTTGAACATGCCAGACGCCCAGCGCTCACTCGATGTGCCGCTGGTGGACATGGCGCGGATCGAAGTCCTGCGTGGTCCGCAAGGTACGCTGTATGGTGACGGTTCGATGGGCGGTACGATCCGCTTCATCACTCGGGCACCACGCCTGGATAAGTTTGAGGCCAACGTCGAGGCTGGTGTTAGCCAATTAAGCGGCGGACAGACCGGTTGGCGGACCAATGGCATGGTGAACGTGCCGCTGGCGGTTGGCGTTGCGGGCTTGCGCCTGGTGGCTGGCCACGAAGATCTGCCGGGCTGGGTCGACAACAAGGCCAGCGGCGCGAAGGACATCAATAGCGCGAAGCGCGACTTCCTGCGAGCCAAACTTCTGGTGCAGCCAAGTGCGAACGTCGACGTGACCGCGATGTTCTTCCACACCGCCACCGACACCAAGAACAATTCGGGCTCGGGCGCCGATCAAACCATTGCGTCGTATATCGCGTCACCAACCAAGGACACGACCGACCTGTTCAATTTGGTAGTGAATGCCGACCTGGGGAAGGTGCGATTGGTCAGTTCCACCGGCTACATCGATCGAAGGATCGACACCACGGCCGAGTTGACGGCGGTATATGCGGGCGTGCCGTTCAGGGCGCTGATCATGCCCAAGCCCACATCCGGCGGCGCCTATCGGCAAGACATGTCGCAAAAAATCACGACACAGGAACTGCGCCTGGAGTCGGCCGACAAGGGTCCGTTGACATGGACCGCGGGTGTCTACTACCGCAAGACCGACACCCACTCTGTCACCTCGGATGTCTGGACCGATGCAACGTTCCGTCTGCAAGGCGGCTTCGATGGCACCGGCCCCACCAACGTGACCCAGACGGCCTTGTTTGGTGAACTGACCTATGCCTTGTCGCCGCAATGGACGCTTACCGGTGGCCTGCGCTCGTTCAATGAGAAGGCAGACAACGTCGGCTCCAAGCTGGCGTCTGACTTTGCGCCCCCAGGCACGCCTTCAACCCTCTACAACGACCATGCGGAGTTCAGCGCCACAACACCCCGGCTGAATCTGCTGTGGCGTTATGCACCCAAAGAAGCACTCTATGCAACTGCCTCCAAGGGCTTCCGCAGCGGCGGCTTCAATTCCACTGCAACGCCGCGCAACTACGGCCCCGAGGACATCGTCAACGCCGAAATCGGCAATCGCGGATCCTTGTTTGGCGACACCTTCCAGTATGAGGTGGCCGCTTACCACAGCCAATACAAGAACGTCCAGGCGCAAGACCTGGCGCCTGGCTGCACGCCGGCAACCTGTCTGGCGCTGACCGTCAACTCTGGCAAGGCCTCGGGGCCGGGCCTCGACATCACGCTGTCGGCAGCACTCACGAAATCCTTGACGCTGGATATGACGCTCGGCTATTCGGACCTTGTCTATGACGTGAATACCGCCGAGCGAAACAAGGGCGATCCTCTGAACTACGTACCCAAGAAGACAGTCGCGGTCTCGCTGAACCAGCGATTCAACTGGACGCCTAATTTGCCCGGCATGACCAGACTGGACTATCAGCACTCCGATCCCGTGAAGTTCATCATGCGCAACCAAGGGTTGAATATAAGCAGCAATAGCGTCGACACGGTGAACGCACGCATCGGTGTGGAAATGCCCGCCTGGCAAATCTACCTTGAAGGGAAGAACCTCACCAACTCGAACAGTGTGACTTTCCCGGGAATCTTCGGTCTACCGGACTCTCGGATCGCGCCGCGCTCGATCGGCGTGCTGGTGCGAGCCCAGTTCTAGAAATGGGCCGGCATGCCTCGGCGCGCGTCATCACGATCGCGGCGGCGCAACTAGGGCCGGTCACTCGGGCCACACAACGCGGCTTGGTTGTCGCCCGCATGCTCGCGCTCATGGAGCAAGCGGCACGCGCCCAGGCCACACTGATCGTGTTTCCGGAACTGGCGCTGACGACATTCTTTCCGCGCTGGGCCATCGACGATGATGCGGCGCTGGATGGCTTCTTTGAAGCCGCGATGCCCGGCCCGGAGACCGAACTGCTGTTCGCAGCGGCGCGTCAGCTTCGACTGGGTTTGTGCTTCGGATACGGTGAACTGGCCAAGCAGGGCGGCAGACCTCGTCGCTTCAACAGCTCGGCCCTGATTGGTGCTGATGGTGGCTTGATCGGCCACTACCGCAAGGTGCACCTGCCGGGTGACCACGAGCCGCAACCAGGGTTTGAGCACCAGCACCTCGAGAAGCGCTACTTTGAGACCGGAGATCTGGGATTTCCGGTCTGGCGCGCCTTCGGTGGAGTCGTCGGCATGTTGATCTGCAATGACAGGCGCTGGCCCGAGGCCTGGCGAATGCTGGGCCTGCAAGGGGTGGAACTTGTGCTCGTGGGCTACAACACGCCGTTACGAAACCCTGAGGCGCCAGACCATGATGCCCTGGTGCGCTTCCACCATCGGCTGGTGATGCAGGCGGGCGCGTACCAGAATGCCACCTGGGCGGTGGCCGTCGCCAAAGGCGGCGTCGAAGAAGGCCAAGCCATGCTTGCAGACACCATTGTGGTGGCGCCCTCGGGTGAGATCGTGGCCTGCTCGAAGACGCAAGGCGATGAGCTGGTTATGGCCGAATGCGATCTAGGCCGAACCCAATCGTACAAGACCACGATTTTTGATTTTGCGGCGCACCGCAAGCCCAAGCTTTACAGCCGAATCACTGAATACACAGGCGCGGTCCCACCGCCTTGAACGCCATTTCCTGACCTGCTGCCGATGCGCTGGACCGGCGAGCCAGCGGGCGCCACTATCGCAGTGTCTCCATCAACCGCATCAACAACCGGGTGCGGGGAATGATGCTGCTGATGTACAGCCTCTCTTCCAACGTATGGCCGCCATCGCCGTCGACACCCAGGCCATCAAGCGTAGGGGCGATGGCGGCGGTGTAATTTCCATCACTGCCGCCGCCTGTCTTCAGGTCGATCAGATCGAAGCCGATCTCTGCGGCCAGCCCTTTGGCATGCTCGTACAACGCGGCAATTTCGGGCGTCTTCTCGTACCCTGGCCGGTTGATGCCGCCTTCGATCGTCAGCGTGACGTCTTGCAGATGGGGTTTGAGGCCGCGGATGCGGCGCACGATTTCCTCGCCGATTTCGGGATTGGGCATGCGCACGTCCACTTCCACCGACGCCGTGTCTGGCACCACGTTGGACCTTGTGCCGCCCTTGATCAGGCCCACACTGACGGTGAGCTCGCGCGCGTAGTCGGTCATCGCCTCCAAGGCCAAGACCTGGTGCGCAATCTCGTGGATGGCATTACGACCGAGGTGATGTTCTACCCCGGCATGCGCTGCCAGGCCATGGGCTGTGACCGTGAAGCCGGCGATCCCCTTGCGCGCCGTGACGATCTTGCCGCCTGAGCGTGCGGGCTCGGTGACCAGCACAAACTTCGCGCGCCGAGCTTCGCGCTGGATGTGCTCGCGCGAGGTGTCGCTGCCCATCTCCTCGTCGCTGACCATCAGATGCCGCACCGGCAAATGCGTCTTCAATCCTTCGCGGGCGAGTTGGCGCAGGGCCGCCAGCGCCAGGTAGGTGCCGCCCTTCATGTCCTCGGCGCCCGGGCCGTAGGCGCGATTGCCGTCAATGCGGAACGGCAAAGGCCCGGCCAGGGTGCCGATGGGATGCACGGTGTCAATGTGACTGAGAACGAGCACGCCCGGGCCAGCGGCAACATCGGTCGGGCAGTGCCGGTCGTCGATGGCCAGCAAGTGGTCGCCGAACCCGTTGCGGCCGGTAATGCGCTCCACCCGCACGCCAATGGCCTCGTAGTCGGCCTGCACACGCGCCGCCATACGGGCCATGCCGGCGGGGTCATCAGTCGGGCTCTCGATTTCGATCCAAGCTTGAATACCGGTCAATATTTCATCCACATCTAGTGCTTGGATTACAGGCATTTTTTACTCCGTTCTGAAGTCAAGAGGGGTAGACAAAAACACTGTCTGGATAGTATATTATCCATATTGTCAGATTGCTTGCTTCACTAAGCCATTATGGCGACAGATTCGGAAATGACGGACCCAAACCCACATACGCAATCCGACCTGCCCGGCGAAGGCAGCTTGCCTGCGGGCGCGTTGCAGCCGGTACCAACCCTGTCATGAGGTCCGCGCGCGAAATTATTGACGGCTGCCTGGTTTGGGACAACCACGGGTGCATGCCGCTACGGCCGATTGACACCAGTTTCTTGCCGCAGCTGGCCCGTTACCGTGCGGCAGGGTTTGACCATGTCTCGCTGAACATCGGCTTCGGTGACGATGGTATCGAACAGCACGTGCGAATGATTGCCAGCTTGCGGGATTGGCTGGCACAGCGGGCTGCCGAGTTCGTTCTGGTGCGAACGGTGGATGACATCGAGCTGGCAAGGGCGAGCGGTCGGCTGGCCGTGAGCTTCGACATCGAAGGCGCCAATGCCGTCGCCGATCAGATCAGCCTGGTTCAGCTCTATTTCGACTTGGGTGTGCGCTGGATGCTGCTGGCCTACAACCGCAACAATGCTGCGGCCGGGGGCTGCCAGGACGAGGACTGCGGCCTCACGGACTTTGGCCGCAGCCTGATCGACGAGATGACGCGCGTGGGCATGGTGGTGTGCTGCAGTCACCTGGGCGAGCGCAGCGCGCGCGAGGTACTGGCCTATGCGCCCGGGCCCGTAATCTTTTCCCACTCCAACCCGAGCGCCGTTCGGCCGCATCCGCGCAACATCTCAGACACCCTGATGCGGGATTGCGCGGCCAAAGGCGGCGTAGTCGGCATCAACGGCGTAGGGCCGTTCCTGGGCGACAACGACATCCGCAGCGAAACGTTCGTGCGCCACGTCGACTATGCCGTGCAACTGATCGGCCCGCAGCATGTGGCGCTGGGTCTGGACTATGTGTTCGACCAGGCCGAAGTTGACGCAGGCATGGCCGCAATGAAGGCTACGTTTCCCCCTGAACTGGGTTACGGCAATGGCATGAGTTTCGTTCGCCCGGAACAGCTGGAGGAGATCGTCACCGGGCTGTTGCACCTCGGTTATGCCGAGGATGATCTGCGCGCCATCCTGGGTGGCAACCTGATGCGCGTCGCCCGGCAGGCCTGGAAGGTACCCGCATGACACGCAACAAGTTCGTCATCGGTTTGCCATATGTATCGGCCGTTTGCCGGAAACTGTGTGCGACAAACTATCCGTGCGGCAGGCCTAAGTCGAACTGGGTCTGTCGCGCTACGCTCGGTTCACTTTGATGCCTAACCTGACACCACCGCGCAAGCGCTACTCCGCCTGGAACCTCTTGGCCTCTGCCCTGCAAGGCCAGGCCGACTGGGCGCCGGCGTGGCGCGACGCCGAGCCCAAGGCCCGCTACGACGTGATCATCATTGGCGGCGGCGGCCACGGCCTGGCCACGGCCTACTACCTGGCGAAGAACCACGGCATCACGAATGTGGCGGTGCTGGAAGCCGGCTGGATCGGCGG
>CAIJIT010000266.1 GCA_903820745.1 uncultured Burkholderiales bacterium | reverse complement strand
GTCATGCAGCGCGGTTCGGGTTGCTTCTGGCTGGCGCCAATAGCCCTGCATCAGGCTGACGCCGCGCAGCCAGACTTCGCCGGGCTGGCCGCTTGCAGCTTCGCTGCCGTCCAACTCCAACAAGCGCAATTGCATGATCGGCGAGATCAGGCCCGAACTGGTCGGCCGCTGCACAAAACCGTCTCCTGCCACCGCGGAGCCGACGCCATTCGATGCGGTCAGGCCATAGCCGACACCCGACAAAGAGGGTTTCACCCGGCCGAGCACAGCGTCGATTGCGCGCTGCGGCAGGCCGGCACCGCCAAAGCCGAGGCCCGACAGATTGCCGACCACCGCCTTGTCGTCAAAACCAGGCTCGGCCAGCAACTGCAGCACCATCGACGGTGCCCCATTGAATTGGGTCACTTGATGCTCGCGCATCAAGCTCAAGGCGGTCTGCGGGTCCCAGCGGTGCATGAAAACCAGCCGCCGGCCGTTGCGCAAGCTGGCCAGCAATTGGGCATGCAGACCGCTGACATGAAAAAGGGGCACGGCGGTCAGCACCGTTGGCAGCAGGCCGCGTTGCATGACGGTCTGCAGCGCAGCGGGCGAACTCATGGCGGCACAAGCGCCGATATAGTCGATATTGCAGAGCGCCTGACAAAGCGCCCGCTGCCCTGACAGCACACCCTTGGGCTGACTGGTGGCGCCTGAAGTAAACAGGATCAAGGCCGGATCTTCCGGGCCGAGTTCGGGCGCGATCGCTGGCGCTGCCTGACGCGAACAAAGTTCCTCGTAGGACAGCGCCGGCGCAACATCAGCACCCACCACCACCACCGGGAAGCCCAGCGTTTCCAGATCACCGGACAAACGCTGCAAGCGCTCGGCATCGACGAACAAAAGCTTGGGCTCGATGTCGCGCAGCCCGGCCAGCAATTCATCACGCACACCGAAACTGTTCAAGGGTGCAGGCACGGCGCCCAGCAAAGCCACAGCAGCGAAGGCCACCGCCCATTCAGGCCGGTTGCGCATCGCAATCGCCACTCGGTCGCCCGGCTGCAGAAGAAAATCCACACGCAGCCTCGCGCTCAGGGCATCGACCTGGGCAAAAAAGCGCGTGAAACTCCAGTTGTCGCCTTGATAGACGATGAAGGGTTTGTCACCATGGACCCGGCCCGATTGAATCAGTTCGGGCAAGGTTTTGCAGGCGCGCGCATAAGCGGCCAGCTTCTGCCCGCCCTGCTCCACCCATTCGAGCTCGAAGGGCGCGCCTGGAGCCGTCAATTGGGACTGGATCAGGGCCAGTCTGGCGTCGAAATCATCAGTCATCTGTGCCTGCTTCAGAAACCGTTCAGCCGCGCATAACGGTCGTTGTGAAAAACCGCGTCGCCGAAAGTCTGCTGGATCACCCGGCCGCGTTTAAGAAAGAGTCCGATGTCGAGCTCATCGGTGACGCCGATGCCGCCATGCAGTTGCACCGCCTCGTTGAGCAGCAATTCGCTGAGCTTGCTGACCTTGGCTTTGGCCAGACTGGCCAGCTGCGCGGCTTGCACCGGATCGTCCTGCAACGCAGCCAATGCCGCAGCGACTGCGCTCTGGCATTGTTCGAGCTCGACATGAAGCCGCGCAGCCCGGTGCTGCAAGGCCTGGAAACTACCGATCACCACATCGAATTGCACCCGCTGCTTCAAATAGTCGAGCGTTCGCTCGAACACTTCGCGCAACAAGCCCAGGCCTTCAGCCGCGAGACAGACTCTGGCCTGATCAAGCACTGCGTCGAGCGGCTCGAAACCGCCATCTAGCGCGCCGAGCAAGGCATCGGCCGGGATCTGTACCGCGCTGAGTTGCAGCCTCGCGGCATTGCGGCTGTCGATCATGCGGCTGCGGCTGAGCTGCACACCGGCAGTTGCCGGATCGAGCAGGAACAGACTCAAGCCATGTTCCTGCCCGGGCAAGCCCGAGGTTCTGGCCACCACGATCAACTGCTGCGCGATATGTCCGTCGAGCACCAGCCATTTTTCACCATCGAGTTGCCATCCCGTCGCGGTTCTTGTGGCACTGCAAGCCACCTGCCGCGGGTCATGGCGCGGTAGCTCTTCCAAGGCCAGGGCGAACCAGGCCTTGCCCTCGGCCAGCAGGGGCAACCAGCGCTGGCATTGCGCCTGGCTGCCAGCGCGCAGCAGCAAGCCGCCACCGAGCACCACAGTGGCGAGCAAGGGGCTGGGGGTCAGATGGTGACCGCATTGTTCGAACAATGCGCCCATGCCCTTGAAACCGAAATCAAGACCGCCCCAACGCTCGGGCAGCAGCATGCCAGACCAGCCCATCTCGACCATGCGTTGCCAAAGCTCCGGGTCGAAACCGGTTGCATCTTCGCTGTCACGCAAGCGCCGCATCGCAGCCACCGGCGCTTCAACAGACAAGAAGGCCTGGGCACTGTCGCGCAGCATGGATTCATCCTGATTCAATAACAGCGTCATCATTCAGCCCGGCAGACCAAGTACGCGCTTGGCAATCACATTCAGTTGAATCTCCGACGAACCGCCCGAGATGGTGTAAGTCTTGGTCAACAGCCAGAGTCGCGCGATGTCATGTTCATCACGGCTGAACTCATCGCCATCCCAGCTCAGCCCGCGCTGACCCATGACTTGCTGCAGCAGCTCATATTTGGCGACTTCCTGCTCGGTCTGGACCAGCTTCATGATCGCCGCCAGCCCGCTGCAATCCTGTCCCGCCATGGCCTGCTCATGCAGGCGCTGCGCCGACAAGGCAAAGGCCCGGGAATCCATCATCAGGGCGGCGAGCCGATCGCGCCAGACCGGCTCGCGCAAGCGGCCTTGGTCGTCGAACAGATAAGGCCTGGCGACAGCCAGCGGGTCATGCGAAGGCGCCGCTCCTGCGCTGAACTTGGACATCGCCGAACGCTCATGCTGGAGCAGCTTCTTCGCCACGGTCCAGCCATCGTTCAGCGCACCGACCAGTTGCTGGCGCGGCACCCGCACATTGTCGAAAAAGACTTCACAAAAACTCGACTTGCCGCTGATCAGCTCGATCGGTTTGACCGTGACGCCGGGGCTGTTCATGTCGATCAGCACAAAGCTGATGCCCTGCTGTTTCTTGACCTTGACGTCGGTGCGCACCAGGGCATACATCCAGTCTGACTGATCGCCATAGCTGGTCCAGATCTTGGCGCCGTTGACGATAAAGTCATCGCCATCCTCGATCGCCGAGGTCTTCAAGCTGGCCAGATCGGAGCCGGCATTGGGTTCGCTGAAACCCTGGCACCAGCGCACTTGGCCGGCCATCATCGGCGGCAGATGCTGGCGTTTTTGAGCTTGGCTGCCCAGCTCCAGCAAGACCGGCCCGAGCATCCAGACGCCCAGGTTGAACTGCGGCTGGCGGCAACCGAGGCGTTGCATCTCCTGCTCCAGCACATGGGCCTGGCCGGCATTCAGCCCGCCGCCACCATATTCACGCGGCCAGTCCGGCGCGAACCAGCCGCGGTCGCGCATGCGCTCGAACCATTGGCGCTGGTCCTCGCTGCTGAACTTCAGCCGCGACCCGCCCCAGACCATCTGCTCGGCGCTGATCGGCTGCCGCATTGAGGCCGGGCAATTCGCTTCGAGCCAGTCGCTGACTTCAATCCTGAATTGATCGCTCACCAGTGCATCCCCTTGTCGACCAGCGCGCTTGGCTCGCGCGAGTATCGCCATAAGCCGTCCTCGGCCAGTCGGCGCTGCAAACGCCCTTCTTTCAGCAACCAGGCCAGATGGGCCAGCGTCTCGCCCAGCGCCAGCATGTCGTCCATTGGATGGCGCAGTTTCTTGAACAGCAGGTTCATCGCTTCGAAGGCGCTGAACTCGGCCTGTTGTTCCAAAGCGCCGAGCAACTGGGCAAACTGCTGCAGGTGATGCTCGCGCAACTCCTGGGTGCGCAAATGCAGACCACGATAGACATTCTGATGCGAAGGCAGGATCAAGGTATCGGCCCGGCAGACTTCCAGGCGGTCGAGCGAGTCGAACCATTGCTGCAGCGGATTGCCTTCAGGCTCGATTGACGACACCAGCACATTCGAGCTGATGCGCGGCAGCAACTGGTCGCCAGCGATCAGGATTCCTTCGGCCTCGCAATACAGGCAAGCATGTTCCGGCGAATGGCCTTCGCCGATGATGATGGTCCATTCGCGGTTGCCGATGCGCAGAACCTGCCCACCGCGCAGGCGCTGGTAGGCCGGCATCGGTGGCGGTGTGAAGGGATCCGCGGCCAGCGCTTCGAACATCTTCGTCAAGCGCAATTCCGGCAGGCCGGCGCGCTGGTAGAAGGCGATCTGCTCCGGCGGAACCGGGTCGGGCATCGGCGCGTTCAAGACCTTCATGGTCATGAACTCGCCCAAGGTCATGAACAGCGGCACGCCGAAGCGCTCGGTGATCCAGGGCGCCAGACCGGCATGGTCATAGTGGAAATGGGTGCAGATCAGCGCTTCAATCGGCAGCCCCTGCAGATGTTCAGCCGCGATCGACTCCCAGCGGGCACGACAGTCGGCCGTGTTGAGCCCGGTATCGACCAGGGTCCAGCCGGTTTCACCTCGCAGCAGATAGACATTGATATGGTCCAGCGCCATCGGCATCGGCATACGCGCCCAGAGCAGGCCATCGGCAACCTCCACCACTGAGCCATCGGTCTGCGGTGGCGTGAACGGATAGTCGAGCGCAGCGCTGGCGCGCAAGCGCCCGCCGCTGCCGCTTGCCGGCGT
>CAIJIT010000265.1 GCA_903820745.1 uncultured Burkholderiales bacterium | reverse complement strand
GGGCTCATCAATTGCCCATTGTTCTTGAGGTTGACAAAGGCTTGCTGATCCGGAAAACCGCTTGGATCTCCCGCGCGCAATTGCACCTGCATGTCGGTGTCGATGACACCGGGCGCGAGCGAGACGATCGACGCACCCTGCGGCTTGTTTGCTTCGTCCAGCGCCATCGCGCTCGACAGGTTGTCCATGCCGGCTTTGGCAGCGCAATAGGCGGCGCTGCCGGCCATCGCTCGACGCCCCAAGCCCGATGAGATGTTCAGGATGCGCCTTGAGTTGCCCATGGCGGCGGTGGCGCGCAAGAAGGCGCTGCTGAGCAGCAAGGCGGCTTCAAGCCCGACCCGCAATGCGGTCGACAAATCCTCCAGCGGCGTTGCATCGACCGGACCGAGTCTGGAGATGACGCCGGCATTGTTGATCAAGGTGGCGCGGCTGAAGCTGCCCTCAGGCTGAGCCTCGAGCCAACGCTGCAACTCTTGCGCGGCAGCCAAGGGTTGGGCCAGGTCATGTTGCCACTGCTGCAGTGGCAGACCCATTGCCGTCGCCTCGGCCTGCAAGGCCGGGCTGACGCCGCGCGAGATACCGATGACGAGGTGGCCGGGTTTGAGCAATTGCCTGGCAATCGCTTCGCCCATGCCGCGCGATGCGCCGGTAATAATGTAAAGGTCCTGGGTCATCGGAATGTCCTTGTTGGAAGATTCAAAGGGCTGCGCGCCGGAACACCAGCAGCAGATTGTTGGCGGGCATGGCCAAGCGCTGTTCCAGCAACAGGGCGCAAGCGCTGGCCTGGCGTTCGACCTGATCGAGAGAACGCAGACCCCATCGCTCGTTACGCTGGCGCAGATCGGCGTCGAATGCCTGGTTGCCAGCTGCGAGGGCTTCGCCCGGGACGATGAAGGGGCCGTAAACGATCAGCCGACCATGCTCAGCCAGATGGCGCGCCGCACCCTGCAGCAACCCAGCACAACTGGCCCAGGGCGAGATATGCAGCATATTGGCGCTGAAGATGGCGTCGAGCTGCTGGTGGCTGGCGGGCAGCGACCAGTCATCCTGCTGGACATCGAGTTGCAAGGGCGCCGAGCCTCCGGGCCACCAGGCGGCAATCGATGCCAAGGCCGGCGCTGCGGGGTCGGAAGCCAGCCAGCGCCAGCCCGGCATCCCGGCTGAAAAATGGGCGATATGCTGGCCGCTCCCGCTGGCGATTTCCAGCGCCAGCCCCTCGGCCGGCAAGATCGACTGCAGCGCTTGCAGAATGGGCTGCTTGTTGCGCTCGGCCGCCGGCGAGTGCAGTGCGTCAGGATGGATCGGTTCGGGCATCAAAACTCCGGTGGACATTCGAATTGCAGGCCTTCGGTCGGCAGGGTCAACTCACTGGCATGCAACAGCATTCTCGGGGCTGGCGGCAAGCCGCCAGCGTAGAGCATGTCGCCGATGACGGGATGGCCGATGGCTTGCATGTGCACGCGCAACTGGTGCGTGCGCCCGGTGACCGGCTCCAGCATGACCCGGGTGCTGCAAGCGGGCAGATCATGCCTCAACAATTGCCAGCGCGTCATCGCCGGTTTGCCCGAGACCAGATCGACTTGCTGGCGCGGCCGGTTCGGCCAGTCGGCGCCGAGCGGCAGGTCGACCAGTTGCCAATGGTCGTCGTCGCCGTCCAGCAAACCGTGCAGTTGCGCGATATAGCGTTTGTGCACCTGGCGCGTGGCGAAAGCCAGGCTCAGCTGGCGCTGCATCGCGGGGCTGCGGGCGAACAGCAGCAGTCCCGAGGTCGCCATGTCCAGCCGGTGCACCACCAGCACCTCGGGATATTGCTGTTGCAAGCGATGCAATGCGCAGTCCTGTTTGTCCGGGCCGCGACCCGGCACCGACAGCAGGCCGGGCGGCTTGTTGACAACGATCAGCCCGGCATCGATATAGACCAGTTCCACCGCGACAGGGCCCGAGGCTAGAGCCTGCAAGCTATTTCTTCGGGTAAGCGGCTGCCTTGGTGGCTTGCTCGGGGGTCATGTTCTCGTAGTTGCCGGCGATATTGCCGGTGGTGCCCGACAGCACCAGCCAGAGCAGCAGGCCGATCAGGGCGAGACCGGGCAGGATCATCTTGCCGTAGGCAAAGCCGGTCTTGAGGCTCTCTACCGCCTCGTCGGTTTTGCTGGGTTCCGGGCGCCGCGGCATTTTCACTTCCTTGGGAAACAGGTCCTCGACCAGGTCGCGGCCTTTCTTGCCGGCGATAAAGGACAACTCGGTCTTGCCTTCCTTCAGAAGGTCCGAGGCATTGTCAAATGCTTCAGCAGCTTCGCGGCATTTTTTTGCTGCCAGGAAGAAATGGTAGGCCCGCGCTTGTTCGTCAGGTGTCACGATCGCTCCGGTGGTTGACATCGACCAGCTTACACCTGTTTGCAACCCGGGTCGGCGCGGCTCAGGGCTTGCTGGCAAGCTTGATCCAGCGCCATTCGAGCCAGTTGTCCGGCCGGTGCACCACGCTGACATGGCTGCGCGCCGCCCAAGGGATGAACTGGCGATGCAGCGGGATGTAGTGGATCTGTTCGGCTTCACGCTTGAAGACTTGTTTGATCAAGGCCTGGCGTTTGTCCGGATCAGCTTCCCGGCTTGAGGCGGCGACCAGGGCATCGAGCTCATCGTCCTTGAAATTGCCGCGGTTGTATTCGCCGATGCCTTTCTCGCCACGTTTGCGGTAATGCGAGGTGAAGATGCTTTCCGGGTCGGTGATCGAGCCACCCCAGCCGAACAGATAAGCCGAGGTGTCGAGCTTTTCCACCTTGCTGAAAAACAGCGCTTTGGGCTGGGCATTGACCTTGGTCCTGACGCCGATCTTGGCCCATTGCGAAGCCAGTGCCATGCAGATGCGTTCGTCGTTGACATAGCGGTTGTTCGGGCAGTCGAGGGTGAATTCGAAACCGCCCGGGTAGCCTGCGTCGGACAGCAGCTTTTGCGCCAGCACCGGGTCGAAAGGCAGCCGCGCCTCGATCGCCGGGTCGTTGAAACTGCCCAGCGGCGAAGGCACGAGCGCTCCGGTCGGCGCTGACTGGCCGTTCATCAGCTTGTCCCGGATCGTGTTGATGTCGATCGCCTGGTACAGCGCACGCCGCACGCGCAAGTCCTTGAGCGGATTCTTGCCCTTGATATTGCTGTAGAGCAGTTCATCGCGGCCTTGGTCGAGGCCGATGAAGATGATGCGGTTCTCGGGTCCGTCAACGACCTTGACGCTGGGGGTGGCACGCAGCCGGTCGAGGTCGCGCGGCGAGGGGTCGAGCAAGAAGTCAATTTCTCCCGAGACCAGCGCCGCGGTGCGGGTTGCATCACTCTTGATCGGGGTGTAGATGACCTGCTGCAGATTGCCTTCGATCGGGCCCCAGTAATTAGAGTTGCGCTTGAAGACGGTCTTGCTGTCGGGCTCGCGGCTGACGAGTTGGAACGGACCGGTGCCGTTGGCATGGAAAGCGGCGTAGGACTCCTCCTTGCTGGCAAAGTCTTGCGTCTTGGTGGCCTTGTTCTCCTCGGCCCAACCGCGGCTCATGATGTAGACCGTGTTCACATGCTGTAAAAAGATCGGGTTGACCTGGGGCAGAGTGAACTCGACCGTCAAGTCATCGACCTTTCTGGCTTCACCCATCGCGTTGGCATACATCGCTATTTGAGAGCTCGGTTGCTGCGCGCGTTTGACTGAAAACACCACATCGTCAGCAGTGAATGGCCGGCCATCGTGGAACTTGACACCGGGGCGCAGCTTGAAGATCCATTTCAAGGCGCTCGCCTGTTTCCATTCGAGCGCCAATTGCGGCACCAGCTTGAGCTGTTTGTCACGCGCGACCAGGAATTCATAGACCTGCGCATTGACCTGGTTGGTCAGGGTTTCGTTCTGCGCAAACGGGTCCATCGTCAAGGGGTCGCCCGAGCTGGCCCAGCGCAGGGTCTGGCCATGAACGCTGCCGAGCAGGGCAGCGCCGAGCAAGCCGAGGGCAAAAATACGTCGCATCGAAAATCTCCCGAAACAGCTTCGGCCGCAGACTTCCGGGATGAAAGTTGCGGCCAGCCGATTGTGCCCAAAGCGGCGACTGATTTTTTCCTGCGATTTTATTTTGCCTTGATGCAGGCGGTCAGGAAGGTTTTTCGTTCAACGTCCTGCAGGTTTTGTGCGCTGGCTTTCTTTTCGCATGACGCCATCAGTTGGCGCGGCGCCGCAGCGCCTTTGACTTCGGCACGCAGGGTCGATGCCGGTACTGCCGGTATAGCGGTTTTTGCAGCTGCTGAAGCGGGCTTGGCTGGTGGCGTGACGGCCGTCGCAGCCAATGGGATGACCAGGCAAGCCAGCAGGAGAAGGCGTGAATTTTTCATGATTTCCATTTCAAGTTGATGCCGTGAAGTTATCGGCGGGGTGGAGTGGTTCTCGGGTGATCAAAGCGCGGCCCGGGCGCTGCGGGGCTGGACTGTTTTTTGGTATTCGGCCAGCAGTGCGGCGGGGCCGAAAAATCCGTCCAGGCGCACCCAGGGTTTGCCGGGTGCGGCGCGCAGATAGGTAATCGGTTGGTGGTTCATCTTGTCGCCGCGCCAGGCGCCGAAGGCGCGCTGAATCTCGACGGCAGCGGCGCTGCTGCTGGTGTAATGGGCCCAAACACCGGCGCTGCCAAAGCGCTTGGCATATTCGGTCAGCAGGCGCGGCGTGTCCTGCTCGGGGTCGATCGAGATCGACACCATATTGACCTTGTCTCGCTCGGCGCCGAGGAGCTCGCGCAGCTCGGAAAAAACCTGGCTGGTGACCGGGCAGACCGCGTTGCAGGAGGTGTAGATGAAGTTGAGGACCACCGGCCGGCCGTCGTCGATCGCTTCGCTCAAGCTGATGCGTTGTCCATCGGCCCGCGTTACCTTCAGCGCTGGCAGCGTGTAGGCATGTTCGCTGTGGGTCTGTTCGTTTGCCAGACCATGGCTGGCATGGTTGTCATGCGCTGCTGCGGGCAAGACTGATCCTGCTGCGAGCAGCCAGATCGCCAGCGGCAAGGCCTGGCCCAGCCTTGAGACCTTGCGGTGACTGCTGACCTCGGAGTGAATGACATGCTTCATGGAATGATCCAGTCTGATTCGGCGTGCAGTTGTTGATCGTTGTCGATGCGGACGATGTAAGCGCCCTTGCTGGCATGGCGCTGGAACTGCGCCAGGCTGAGCCGGGGATAGGCGCTGGTACTTTGCGGTGCGCCGCTGTTGCGGGCATTCGGGCTGACATCGTCGGACTCGGCCTGCAGCATCGGCGCGCCGCTGACCTGGGGCGGCGGAGAGTTGCTGCCGAACGGCACCGCTTGGGGTAGGGTGCGCGGCGTCATCGGGCGCAGCGGTTTCGACCCCGGCTGCACCTGGGTCATGCGAGGCAGGCCCAGGCCGCGCGCCTCGTCCTCGGCCCTGGCGGCTTCGCGCAGGCTGAGCATGCTTTCGCCGCGTTCGAGCAGGTAGTCGCGGTGCAGGTTGTCGAGCATGTCGACGAGGGTGTCGTTGAGGTAATTCAAGGCGAAATAGACCTCGGATTGCAGCAGCTCGTTTTCCAGCGGCAACTGGCGGATGCGCAACCATTCCTTGAAAACCGCCAGCCCGCGCTGACGCAGTTCGGGCAATTGGTAGGGGTAAAGCAGATGCGCGGCCTTGTGCCAGGCTGGATTCAGCGCCAGCTGGTCGCCGCCACCGAGCGAGGCCGAAAAATAGCTTGATGCCTGGGACGGCGGCAGCTGATCGAGCGCTTTCAGCTGGCTGGGGGTGAGCCAGAAGACCACGCTGTCTTCGGCATTCAGCGCCGCCAACCGCGCGGCGAGGCCAGCGACTCCGGCGGCATCGCCATTGAGCCGGAACTCGCTTGAGTTGATTGAGGCTTCGGCCATCCTGGCCCGCATGGCAGTGACTGCGCTGTCAGCCACACCGGCATCGGCGTAGACCTGCAGCAGCCTGCCGCGGTTGTTGGCCGTCGTCAGGCGTGTCGCCAGCACCTCGGCTTCAAGCGTGGCGCCACGCGAAAAATAGACGCTGTAAAAGCTGCTTTGGGCCGGCACGGCAGCCACACTCGGGAACCAGCAAGGCAGGGCCTGCTGTTCGCAAAAGCGCTGCACCGGCTCCCAATTGCCGGCGCCCAGACCCGAGGCCAGCGCAAAGACCGGCTGTTCGGCCTGCCAGCGCAAGAGCTGCGCGCCCCAGGTCGATGGCTTGCCCTGCAACTGCCAGACCTGCATGTCCCAACTGCGGTCGGTCTGCAGCACCATCTCGGCGCCGCTGGACATCGTTCGCTGACCCGCGCTGTGCAGAATATTGCCGTTTTTCTGCGCGACGATGGCCTTGACCGTGGCCAGGAAGATGCGCCGGCTCTCAGGGTCCACATCGGGCGTCACCACGGTGGCCAGCTGCAATCTTTTCTCGCTGACGCCGGCGGACCAGCTGTTCGACAGTCTGCGCAGATAGCTCGCGACGGCCAGGACCTCGGCATCGCTGAGCTGGTAGTGCGGCATCAAGGGGTCGAGCTGGCGCCCGCTTTCATGCACGCCATCGCGCAAGGCTTTGGCCAGCGTGGTCAGGCTGTATGGTTCATGGCGCTGGTTGAAGCTCTTGCGAGCGCGCAGATTCATGTTCACGACCGCACGCCGGTCCTGGTCGAACAGATAGCGGCCGGTGATCGGAGCGATCTGGTTCACCCCCTCGACCGCACCAAGTCCGCTGCGCCGGTGGCAGAGTGCGCAGGCCGCCGCCGCACCGGTGACGCGCACCTGACCATCGAGCCGCAGGCCTACCAGAGGTTGGCCTTTGTCACGCAGGCCCTCGAGGTAGATGCGGGCACCTGCTGCGATCACTTGCGGGTCATCGGACAGGGCCGGCCCTGCAAGCCCGGCCGGCGCGTTCAGGTCGCTGCGCCAATTGCGCTGCGAGATGCGCTGCCGCTCAAGCCGGCTTGATTCCGCAGCCGACATTGGCGCCGGCTGCAGCGGCTCACTGCGCGCATCCTGCACCGAGCTCAGGCTTGCGAAGGCAAGCAGGCTCAGCGCCAAGCGTCTGACCAAGGAGGACAGCATGCTGCCGCCCTGGCCGAGCAAGACTCTGCGGTAGTTCGGCTGGCTTTTCACTTGGCGGCCTATTGAACGACAGCAACCAGTTCGACGTTGAACACCAGGGTTTCGTTCGGCCCGATGCCGCCTGCGCCGCGGTTGGCATAGGCCAGCGTTGGCGGGACGACGATCTCCCAGGTGGCACCGGCCGGCATATGCTTGAGCGCTTCGCGCCAGCCCGAGATGACCTCGGACAGCTTGATCGTGGCAGTCTTGCCCTCGGGCGTGGCGTCGAACTCGGTGCCGTCGATCAAATGGCCCTGGTAGCGCACGACGACCTGGCTCAGGTCGCCCGGCTTGTCTCCCATGCCGTCCTTGATCACCCGGTACATCAGGTTGCCCGGCAGCACATTGACATCGGGCTTCTTGCGGTAATCGGCCTGGTAGATCAGGCCGTTTTCGCGGTTGATGCTGGCCTTGACCGAGCGTTCGCTGCTGAGCTTGCGCAAGATGTCGGCCTGCATCGATTGCAGCACGACTTTGAGATCTTTTTCGGGGATGCGGATGGCGCCACCGGCCATGCCGTCACGCAGTCCCTGCACCAGCAGTTCGGCGTCAAAGGGCACGCCGTTCTTGGCCAGCGTGCGCGCCGTCATCACGCCGGTCGAGTAACTCATCTTCTCCTTCAAGGTCAGCAGCTCGGCCGGACTTTGCGCCCAGGCTGCGGTTGAACCAAGCGCGATCATGGCCGCCATCAGCGCCAGCAGTCCGGTGCTGCGGCGGAAATTGAAATTGCTATTCATAGAAACTCTCTTGAAAATTGGGACTGAAATTTCGATGCAAGCGGATCAGCCCGAAGGCTGGTCCGCGAACCATCAAGGGGTTACCGTCGCTGCGGCCGAAAGGCTGTTGGCCGCCGGCGTGGCGATTGGATACAAGGCATTGGCCGCCACGACCCGGAATGAATAGGTCGTGCCGGTGGTCAAGCCGGTGCTGATGAACGTGCCAGCAGCGCCTGTGGCAGCCCCGGTGGCTGATGCCACCGCGATCACCGTGGCATAAGCGCCGACCACACCGCCAGTCACCGTTGCGCGTTGCACAACGAAGCTGGTTTCGTTGGTCGATGCATCAACCCAGCGGATGGTTGCCGAAGTCGCGCTCGCCCTGATCGCTGTCACCCCGGTCGGTGCTGCCGGTCCGGGGATGGCTGCAACGCTGACGCTGTTCGACGCCGCTGAATTGCCACCGGCATTGACCGCCACCACCTGGTAGCTGTAAGCGGTGCCGGCCAAGGCAGTCGCATCGCTGTAGGTCACCGCGCCAACGCCGGTGCTGGCGGCACCGGTTCGGGCGACCGTGCCGATCGCCGTCCAGGTAACACCTGCATCGACGCTGCGGTTGATGGTAAAGCTGGTCTCGGTGGTCGAGTTGTCAGTCCAGTTCAAGACCACCGTGGCCGCCGTCGTCCGCGCCGCTGCTGTCAGTAAGGACGGCGCTGCCGGCACCGCGATGTTCGGCGTCACCTGTACCACCGCCGAGGTGCTGGTGGCGCCCGGCGTGGCAAGCGGATAGAACGCGTTGGCGGCGACCACGCGATAGGCGTAGGTCGTGCCGGTGACCAGGCCGGTGTTGGTAAAGGTCTGCAAGCCGCCGGTCGTGGCCCCGTTGGCTACAGCCACCGTGGTGACGGTGGCGAAGGCGCCGATGACGCCGGCGGTGACCGGCGCGCGCTGCACGACAAAGCTGGTTTCGGTCGTTGACGCATCGGTCCAGCTGATCGTCACGCTGGTTGTCGACGCCACCACGGCCGTCACCGGTGCCGGCGCAGCAGGCGCTGCGATTGCCGCCACGTTGAGCAGGTTCGACGGTGCCGAACTGCCACCCGCGTTGACCGCCAGCACCTGGTAGCTGTAAGCCGTATTGGCCAAGGCAGTCAGGTCGCTGTAGGTCACTGCGCCGACGCCAGCGATGCTCGCGCCGGTGCTTGCGACGGAGGCGATCGCGGTCCAGGTCACGCCGCCATTGGTACTGCGGTTGATGGTGAAGCTGGCCTCATTGGTCGAGTTGTCGGTCCAACTCAGCACTACGGTTGCCGCCGTTGTGCGTGCCGCTGCGGTCAGCAATGAAGGCGCTGTGGGTGCCAGCAGGACCGGGGTGACCTGTACGACGGCCGAGGTGCTGTTGGCGCCCGGCGTGGCAACGGGGTAGACCGCGTTGGCGGCGACCACGCGATAGGCG
>CAIJIT010000264.1 GCA_903820745.1 uncultured Burkholderiales bacterium | reverse complement strand
GTCTTTCAAGGCCGAGAAAATCCAGTCAGTCGAGCTCGGACTCAAGAGCAATCCTGCCTCCTGGCTGGTGGCGAATGTCTATGTCTTCAAGAACGACTGGAACGACAAGCAGATCAACCTCAGCACACCCAACGGCCTGTATGACTACACAGCCAATGCCAGCACGGCGACGGCCCAAGGTGCCGAATTTGAATTGCAGGCCTATCCCAGCAAGGGGCTGAGCCTGAGCGCGGCCTTGACCTATACCGATGCCAGCATCACCAAGGATCTGCTCAGTTCGGGCGGAAGGTTGATCGCCAAGAGCGGCAGCCAACTGCCCTATGTGTCGCCCTGGGAGCTCAAGGCTTCGGTGGACTACCGCTGGCCGCTGGCCGAGGGGCGCACTGCGGTGGCCAATCTGGGCTATGTCTACCGCAACGCCAACTATTCGGATATTTCGAATGCGGCTTCGACCAACAACGGCAGCCTGAACCTGGTCAATCTGCGCGCCGGGCTTGAATCGTTCAAGAAGACCTGGGGCATTTTTGGCACCGTGAGAAACCTCGGCAACGCGACAAGCATCTCCACCATACAGCAGGCCACCGGCGGTTATGGCGTGCGCTATCCGAGCTATATCCAGCCGCGCACCATCGGCATTGAGCTCCAGGCGGCTTATTGATGATCTGCTCTATGCTCGCCCGATGACGGCAATGCAAATGTTCAGACGCCTTTTCATCATCGGTGCTGCCTGTCTGAGTTGCCTCGGTGCGGCAGGGGCGGCTGATCGCGAGTCCGACGGTCGCCTCCTCGACGAATTGGTCGGCCGCCAGGTCTCGCCCCAAGCTGCACCGGGTGCGGCAGCTGTGCTGGTGCGGCGCGATGGCAGCGTCGAGTTGCGCGGCTACGGCATGGCCGACCTTGCCACGCAAACGCCGGTCGATGCCGCCAGCACCGTCTTTCGCATCGGCTCGATCACCAAGACCTTTACCGCCCTGGCGATCCTGCAACTGGTCGATGAAGGCAGGGTCGACCTGCAGGCCGATGCCAACCGCTACCTGAAAGGCGTGCAGATTCCGGCCGGCGCTGCCCCGGTGCGGGTGCTGGACCTGCTGACCCATCGCAGCGGCTTCGACGGTGAGCTGAGTTTTGTCGGCCTCGATGACGCACAGGCGGCGGCTCAGTCGAGTGACGCAAGGCTGCAGCGTGACATCCACCGTTTGCGCCCGGCCGGCGAACTGGCTGTTTACGACAATCTGGCCTGGGGTCTGCTCGGGCATATCGTCGAATCGGTCGATGGCATGTCCTATGCGAAAGCAATCGAGCGGCGGATATTTCTGCCGCTGGGCATGCAGCATTCGCAGGTCGGTTTGCCGGCCAACTCGACCGCGCAGGCCTATGAAGTGGGCCCGGACGGGCAAGCGCAACTCAAGCCGCAGATCCATCTGCGCCGCGGCTGGCAAGGCGCGGGCGACATCAGCACCACCGCTGCCGACATGGCCCGTTTCCTCAGCGCGATGCTGGCTGAAGGGCAATATCCCGGCGGCAGGCTGCTGACCGCGCCGATGTTCAAACGCTTTTCGGACAGCTCGCAATTCCGTCTGAATCCAGGCCTGGCCGGTACCGGACTGGGCGTCTACGGCATGGGCCGGTTTGACGGCGGCGCCTTCGGCCATGGCGGCACGATCCGCGGCTTCAATGCGCTGTTCATGGTGCTGCCGCAGCAGGGGCTGGCCTTTTTTGCGGTGATGAACCTGAACAAGGCGGCGCCCGAGTTGACCTTGAGCGGGCTGCTTGACTATGTCGC
>CAIJIT010000263.1 GCA_903820745.1 uncultured Burkholderiales bacterium | reverse complement strand
ATGAACTTGGCCGGGTAGGACTTGCGGGTCTCGTCGATCGAGATCTTGAATGCCCGGCCGGCCTTGATCCAGGTCAGCCAGCGCGAAGGCACGAGGAACTCGAGTTCGAGCGCTCCGTCATCGATGATGTCGAGCAGCGCCTGACCGGGCTGGACATATTGCTGTTCGCGCACTCGTTGCTCGGCAATGCGGCCTGCAAACGGGGAAATGACATCGCATTTGGCCAGCACCGCCAAGTTGCCACCGACCTCGGCTTTGGCACGACCCATGGCCGAACGTGAGAGGTCGAGTTCCAACTGGCCCACCGAGTTCAAGCTGGCCAGCAGCACATTGGCCTTCAGGGTCTGCTCGGCAGCGTCGAGCTCGGCGTTGGCCTTTTCCAGTTGCGCCCGCTGGATCGAGCAGTCAAAGCTGATCAGCAACTGGCCTTCGCTGAAAGCCTCGCCTTCGGCGGTCGGAATAATTTTTATTTTGGCGCCGATCTCTGCGGCGATCGTGGTGTAGCGCCTTGGCATCAACTGGGCGCGGATTTCCTGGCGCTCGAGGGCGGGCCTGGGCTGGGCTGGCTGAGAATAGACGGCGCTTGCTGCCGGTGCAGGCGCTTGTGCAGAGGCTGTGCCTAGCGCAGCAAGCGCTGTCAGGGCTATCGCCGAGCCAAGGCGGTTGCAAAAATACTTCATTGATTGCTTCGTTGACTGTTCTCTTGGCTGGCTTGCATCAGGTCCTGGAGGGTGGCTCAATGCTGGAGGTGCTGACGCTGTCTTTGCCGTTCGCTCTGGCGCTCTGAGCCTTGAGCAGGCGCTGAAGAGCATTGCTTTTGATGGCGCGAACCTTGTTGGCTGCAGGCACCGACAGCACCACGTCGGCGCGCAGTTGGTTGATGTCGCGCCCGATGAAAGCTCCCGGATTGGCACGGTAAAGGCCGACCAGCATCTGTTCGACCGACACTCCCTCAGGCCGGAGTCGATCGGCCAAGTTGTAGGCCGTGTCGCCAGGCTGAACCGCGTAGCGCTGAACTGCCGACGGAGTGGCTGGCGTTGTTGCAATTGCTGATGCTGCTGCTGCTGTGGCCTGGCCGGCCGACGGGGGCTCGACGGCAGGGGCAGGTTCCACCACCGGCATAGGCGTAACGACAGGTGCAGGCTCTGCTGCGGGCATTGGCGCGACGGCGGGGGCGGACTCCAATGCCGGCGCAAGCGCAACTGCGGGTGCAGGCTCGGCTACTGGCGCGGGCGCTACGACAGGTGCAGGTTCCACCGCCAGCGTAGGTGCTGCGACAGGTGCAGACTCGGCTGCTGGCGTGGGTGCAACTGCTGGCTCGACTACGGGCGCAGGGACTGCGGCAGGGGCGGGCTCGGCTACTGGTGCCGGGACTACGGCAGGGGCAGGTTCCAACGCCGGCGTAGGTGCTGCGACAGGTGCAGGCTCGACTGCGGGCGCGGGCGCTACGACAGGTGCAGCCTCGACCGCAGGCTTAGGTACAACGGCAGGGGCCGATTCGACTACGGGCGCAGGCAGAACAACAGGTGCAGGCTCGGCTACCGGTGCCGGGACTACGGCAGGGGCAGGTTCCAACGCCGGCGTAGGTGCTGCGACAGGTTCAGGCTCGACTGTGGGCGCGGGCGCTACGACAGGTGCGGCCTCGACCGCAGGCTTGGGTAGGACGACAGGTGCTGGCTCGACTACGGGCGCAGGCAGAACAACAGGTGCAGGCTCGGCTACCGGTGCCGGGACTACGGCAGGGGCAGGTTCCACCGCCGGCGTAGGTGCTGCGACAGGTGCAGGCTCGACCGCAGGCTTAGGTACAACGACAGGTGCTGGCTCGACTACGGGCGCAGGGACTGCGGCAGGGGCGGGCTCGACCACGGGCGCAGGCACTACGGCGGGAGCAGATTCCACCGTCGGCGTAGGCGTAACCGCAGGCTCCACGGCGGGAGGAGGCGCAACGACAGGTGCAGGATCCACTACGGGAGTAGGCGCAACAGCCGGCTCGACCGCAGGCTTGGGTACAACGACAGGGGCGGGCTCGACTGCTGGCACGGGCACAACTGCAGGTGCAGGCTCCACCGATGGCGGAGGCAGAACGACTGGTGCAGGCTCCACCGCGGGTGGTGGCACAACCACTGGCGCAGGCCTTGCCACGGGCGGTGTCATCAGTTCTTGCCAAGGACTGGCATTGCCCCGGACCTGCCGCGTCAGTTCGGCAAGGCTGAGCTCACCAGTGCTGCCGATGCCGGGCTCGAGCCCGATGCTGGCCAGCAAGCGGTTTTCGCTGGTCTGAACCTGCGACAAGGCCTGGTATCGCCGCAGCAGGCTGAGGATGGCCGAGGTCTCATGGGTGACCCGGTCGAGGTTGCTCATGACCCGGGCAGCTTCACGATTGCTGGCCTGGTCGGCAATCTTGCGGTCAGTGTCGAAGATGACGTCGGCCCGCTTGTATTGACTGCTGGCGTTGACGAGTTGCATGCGCGCCAGATGCACTTGCGTGATCACCGCCATGCGCATGGCCATTCGGCGCTGGTCGGCCAGCGCCACGCCGGCCTCGGCAAGTTTGATCTGCGAGGGACCGGTCAGCAAGTTGAATACATTGAACGAGAGCTGTAGTCCGGTTTCGTTCCAGTTGCGGTTGACCAGGTAGCTGTCGGAGTCGTACTTGAGCCCATAGTTGAATGAAATGTTCGGGTACATCCGCAACATCGTCTTGCGTACTTCTTCGGCGGCAATGCGCCGGCTGTAATGCTGTTCGCGCAGGTCGGGGTTGTTGGCGAGTGCGGCTTCTTCAAGGCGTTCGAGGGAAATGCTCAAAGCGGCGGACGGCAGGTCTGCGATCGGCGTTTCGACCACTTCAATCGGTTGTCCGAGTGGCGCGTTGATCAACGCTGCGAGTTCGATCTGGGCAGATGAGAGCTCCTGGTCGATCGCCTCGAGCAGGCGCATGTTCTCGAGAATTTGCCGCTGGTAGCGCAAGGTGTCGAGCGGGTTGCGGGTGCGCGTTTCTTCGATCTTGCGAGAGTCAGCCATCGCCCCTTCGGCCATGGCGATCGTCTTGCTGACATCGCCACGCATCTTTTGCGCCGCAGCCGCCCGCCAGTAAGCGGTGCGCAGGTCCTGCAGCAGGAGATGGGTGGCTTTGCGGCGCCTTTCGGTGGCGATCAGCAAGCGGTCCGCCTGCTGGTTGGCGCCGTGGTAGCCCAGACCGAAATCGAGCATGTTCCAGCTCAGGCCAAGGTCGGCGAGGTGGTGGCTCTGATCCTGCGAGATGTATTGCGACGGCACCAGTTCGGTCGTGCCCGCTCTGCGGCTCTGGCTGATGCGGTCATTGTTGCGGCCCTGGTAGCCGGCGTCTGCCATGATCCTTGGCAGCATGTCGTAGCGGCTGACCTCAAGCTGATTCAAGGCCAGCGCCTCTTCCATCATCTTGGCTCGACGGTCCAGGTTGTATTTCAATGCCCTTGCCATCGCTTCTTCGAGCGTCAGCGGCCCGGTGATGGCCTCCACGTCTTGGCGCATGGCCTTGCCGTCGCGCTGATTGAGTTCGATCGATTCATTGCCCAGCACTTTCAGCGGCGGATTTCCGCAGCCGCCCAGCACCAGCAGCAAGCAGGCCATGGGCACAGTTTTCAATGACGATCTGCTTGGAAGAAATCTAGCCATGTCGATAGCAATGTCTGGTTGGAAATACGGTTGCCCAATGGTTCAGACTGTCATGTCAACCGTGATCGCCAGCAGCGCTGCCGGCCTGACTCACGCCGGTTTTTTTCCGAGCCTGCCAGGAATTCACGGTGCCTGTTGTGCGGCCAGCCATTGGGTCAAGCATGGCTCGCGCAGTTGGATCTTTCAAGCCCACCACAGACGCCTGTTGGATGTCAGCAAGGGTTGTCGGGGTGAGGTTTTTTGCCATGTGCAATCCTGAGGTATGCCCTGCTAATTGCACGCACTTTAGGAGACTAGGAGGGTATTGAAAATCGCATGAAAAAGGTATTTGTCAAATTTGTCAAATTTGTTACTTATTTTTTAGTATTATTAATAGCATGCAAATGCGATGTGCAAAGAATTGGAAATCATCAACAATAAGACCAAGTTAATAAATTTTTCAAAATTAAACATGAGCTCTGTGGCCCGCCAACCTATCTCAAAAGTCCTGCTGGTTGAAGACGATCTGGTCTTTCAGGGGACGTTTGCGCGTGTCTTTGCCAAGATGGCGGGCGACTGGGAAATTCAGGCCTTCCAGGACGGTGCCAGTGCATTGGAGGCTTTGTCGCAGCCGCAGGCCCAATTCACGTTGGCCCTCATCGACATTGGCTTGCCTGACATCACT
>CAIJIT010000262.1 GCA_903820745.1 uncultured Burkholderiales bacterium | reverse complement strand
TGTAATACACGGCTTCCCATGGCACTTGTTTGTGAGCCTCTGCAAAGTCTGGAAACTTCTTGACGACCTGATTTGCCGCTTCACCGATGACTTCCAGGTTTCGCACCACGCCGTCTTGCAGCAGGCGCGTCTCCAGGAACTGGGTTTCCGTCACATCGGCAAGGTACAGGGCAATTTGCTCGATGGCCTGAATCATGTGGGTCAGGTAATCGTTGAGCCTGATTTGTTGCAGGTCGGTCATACCGGTTGGGCGTGCTCGATAACGTAGCTGCGAAAAGATAGTGGCAATGCTCTCGGTGTGAGTACATCCACCGTGATACCCAGTTCGGTTTCCAGCCGCATCTGGAGCTTGGCGATGTCGAGCAAGGAGGTGCTGGGTGTCGGGTCGACCAGGATGTCGAGATCGCTGAGTTCGGAGTCTTCACCCCGCAGAACCGAGCCAAAAAACCTTGGATTCAATACGCCATGCTCCAGCGCAAGCGCACGAATTCGCTCACGGCTTTGGGCTAGAACGTCAGACGGTTTCATGGGTTCACCTTTGAATTGGCAACGGTCGATTCTACTAGGGGTGGCTTGGTGGAAACTAGGCATTCCGGGGGGCGTATGTCAGCGATCGCGGCCGGCTGTTTCAGGCTGATGGCGGGCGGCTTGTTTCGCCGACCGTGTAAGCGTGCAAGCGGTTCCCCGCATTTGGCCCGGTGGGCCCATGCGGGCTACAGGGTGGCGGAAGACGACGGCGTCAACGGGGACAAGGTCAAGCTTTGATGAAAAACAGTAAATTAGCGCTCTAAAGTGACGGCGGCGGAATTGGCATTTGGTGTGACCCAAAGCTGTTCAGCTCGAGACCGGAAGGCGCTTCAAATTTTTCTGACAATCCCCCAACCAATGACCGTTTAACGGCACTTGAAACAGCATCATGGGCCACCAGTAATACCTCCCAGCGAACCAAGAAGATTTCGATGAATAAATCCTTTGCATTTTTGACCAATGAAGAGTTCGACGAATTGGGCCATTTCCTGCTTTACGACGTCGCCGAGGAGGGTATGACGATCGACACGATGGACGGGTTCCTGCATGCGGTCGCCGTCGGGCCGACCGACTTGCAACCCCGACATTGGTTGCCCAAGATCTGGGGCACGGAAGAAATGATGCCGCCGATGGAATCGATCGATCAGCTGAACCATGTGCTAGGCTTGGTGATGCGTCACTTCAACGGGATCATTGTCGGGCTGGAAAGTGATCCGCGCGAAATCGATCCACATTGGACGATCTTCAATTACGAGGGCAAAGAGTATGACGATGCCGAAGGTTGGGCCAGTGGTTTTGTCCAAGGCATGCGGCTCAGCTGGAATGACTGGCAGCCGATGCTGCAAACGCCCGAGGGCCAAGCCTGGTTTCGTCCGATCGGCTTGCTGGGTGAAGATGATTTCGGGCCGGATCAGGACGCAATCTCAAGTTCACCGGCTCAGCGAGCGGAACATGCGCTGCAGATCCCCGAGGCTGTTTTGGCCATGCATCGCCACTGGCTTCCAATGCGCCTTGCTCGCTATGAGCGCAAGGTAGCCAAGGCCTGGCAACCCAAGGTAGGGCGCAACGATCCATGCCCTTGTGGAAAGGGAGTGAAGTTCAAGAAATGCTGTGGGGCAGCCGTCAACTTGCACTGAGGAATTTGCGGATGAGATCGCTTTAGCCGCTTTTCATGGGGTAGCTGGCGTCGGCTGGACCTGGCACTTTGCCGGTGGACAGCGCGGCACAGAATGTATGCTGGCGGCTTCGCCATCGACAAGCCAGCCATGAACCCCAATGCCCGCGTCAACCTGGCCATCATCCAGCCTTCGGGCTATGTTCATTCGCTCGGGTTTCTGGATCAGGCACGGTTCTTTCGGCATCAGTTTCGACGTCTCGGTGCTGAAGTCACTTTGTCGAAGAATCGTTTGCGCGAGGATGCCATCAATCTGGTTTTTGGTGCGCATCTCGGCTTTCCGGATGAATGGCAGCAGCGCAACCCTTGCGTCTTTGTGAATCTGGAGCAACTCGGCTTGGGCGGCTCGAGGGTTGAACCTGAATACCTGGCGCTGCTCAAGCGTTCTGCCGTGGTCGACTATGACCCGTCGCATCTGGCGGCTTACCGAGAGCAGGCGGGCAAGGCGCCAATCATTTCTTTCGCTTATGCGCCCTATTTAGAGCCGCAGGTCTCGACCCCGCTGGCGCAGCGGCCGATTGATCTGCTTTTTATCGGCAGCATGAGCCCGCGCCGGCAGCAAATGATTGATCGCGTGGAAGCTGCCGGGGTCAAGGTGTCATGTTTTGACAAGGCGCTTTACGGGCCGGAGCGGGATGAGTTCGTGAAGCAGGCCAAGGCGGTGCTGAATTGCCATTTCGACCCCAGCAATTGCTTCGAACAAGCGCGTGCTTTTCAATGCCTTTCGCTGGGCACGCCGGTGATCTCGGAACGCCTTGCTTCGACCCGCCCCAGCGCGGCCTTCGAGGATTCGGTCATCTGGCTGCCTGATGAACAGATCGATGCCTACTTTGCCCAGACCTTCGGACGGGCATCGTTCTTCGAGCAGGCGCAAGGAAGCCTTGCAGCTTTCCGGCTTGCCGACGAAGCCCATGATCCGCTGGCCAGCTATGCGGCGCTGCTGGCATACGCCGGCGATGTCTTCAAGCAGCATCGGGACGCGAAACCGCAGCGTCCCTGGGCGCCGCATTCGGTTCATCTTGGGGCGGGCAAGGATTACAGGCCGAATTGGCTGAATGTCGATCTTCTCGAGCTGAATCAGCCCGACCTGCTGCTTGACCTGGCCAAGCCGTTGGAGTTGCCGATCGAGATGACAAGCTTGGTGGGCGGATCGGTGCGACTCGAGGCGTCGAGCGTCGATGTCATTTGCGCCAACGAGATACTCGCCAAGACGCCCGACCTGACGCGGCTCATGACAAATGCCTTGGCCTTGCTGAAGGAGGAGGGCGAGTTGCAGATCGAGGTGCCCTATGCCAAATCGGCGACTGCGCTGCATGACCCGCAACAACTGCGCGAGATGACCGAAGCCTCATGGACCTATTTCACCGAGTGGTTCTGGAAAATCGGCTGGTTTGCCTATCGCTTCGAGATTGCATCCTTTTCCTGGCTAGACCTTGCCCGCAAGCCCTGTGAACAAGAACAGGCGGTGTTGATGCGGCTGGTTCTACGCAAAGTCGCCACGACGCCACATGAACGCAACCATGCCCGCGCGATGGCGGTCGATTTTGGTGGGTTCGAGGATGACCGGACCATCGAGGCGGTCGACTGAACTCGGCCCGCATGGTGGCAACTTGCGGAGCAAAAATATTCGAAGCAGCCCGGCAAAGCTTATCGGCTACCATCTCGATCCACAGCGGTGAATGTCAATCAGGTCTAGGTGAAGCTGTACAGGCAATGCCCAGTGACTTGGCTGGCGGGGACCTCGGAAATAATCGCAGAGCCTTATTCTGTGGTAAATTAATTCCGAAGTTGATTGATATAAAAAATACCTCCGGAATAAAATGGAATCTTTGGGCCTGTCAACTATTTACATGCTATGTCCTTGTGCCGTGGAGCCTGCCGCTCGGGTCAGGCAGTTATATCGGTATGTGGATATTCTGAATAGAAATGGTTTTCAGGCCTATATTCTGCATCCGGAGCGGGGATTCAAGTTGACCTGGCTTGAACATTGCACGCCGGTGGCTTATGTGCCGGATGTACAGTTGCTCGACGATGATTTTCTGGTATGTCAAGGCGATGCGGGTCCGGCTTTGACCCAGATTGCACGTGGCCACAAGAAAGTGATCATCAACCAGGACTGCTTCAAGACCTTTCAGGCCTTCCCCGTCAGCCAGGCTGATCCCGAAATTCCCTATCTGGATCGTGATTTCATTGCGAGTCTGGTTGTTTCTGCTCAGGGCAAGTCCTACCTGGAGCATGCCTTCCCGATGCACAAGGTTTATCGGGTTCGCCATGCGGTTGGTGCCGCAGCAGTTGATTTCGCCGCGAAGAAAAAAATCATCTGCTACTCGAGTGAAGCGGGCGCCCAGGATTCCGAACAGGTTTTCAATATCCTGAGATGCCGAGATGCGCTCGGAGACTTTGAATTTAAATCCATTGCCGGGATGGCGCCCGAGGCGGCACGAGTCTTGTTGCACGACGCGGTGTTTTTCATGAGCTTCGCCAGGCAGGGGGAATTCAACCTGACCATCGCCGAAGCGATGGCCTGCGCTTGCGTGGTGATTGGCTACCATGGCTATGGCAGCAAGGAACTGTTCAGACCGGAATTCTCATGTCCGATCGAGAGCGGCGATGTGGTCGAGTTCGCCCGCATGACCGGGGAAATGATTGATCGCTATGTCAAAGCTCCTGCTGAGATCTCGGCGCTTGGGCGGGCTGCATCGCAATTCATGGCTGCTTCATATACCGAAAAACAGGAAGAAATTGACCTGACGACAGCTTGGGCAGAGTTGCAGCGCTATCGGGGCAAGTCTTATTATTTTCATGAGAGTGATGCTGTCATCAGGGATTTTGCGGAATTTTCGGATGAGGGTGTCGGTGTCATCGAAGCGCGCATGAACGATTTCCATGAGTACACCGGTGCCGAATGGAATAAGCTGCCAGAACCCGATTTCGTTGGCAAGACGCGATATTTTTACCTGATTAGAAAGGTGCCTCAGCATGGTGTCTGACCTTGTGTTGGTTGAATGGAGCGCACTTTGCGACGTCAACGATCAGTTCCGTTACCAATTTACGCAAATCGAACCGTCGGTTGAAGCGGTAGGCGAATGCAGCCAAATAATGGGCGGCGTATTTGCGGTACTTCAATGCGTGATAAGCCCCAGCCAATGTGGTTTTCAGATTTCCAAGAACCGTATTGACCCAGTGAAATTGCGGCAGGTCTCGCGGCTTGCGCGCACCAACGACCACTGGATAGTGGATGCAGCCAGCGGCGGTCACGGCGGCAAAGCAACCCAATCCATCGCTGATGACCGCGCAGCCGGGAGACAAGGATGCTTTCGCCCACTTGCCGATGGCGTCAGCGGTGAAACCACTCACCATGCTGAGCTTCAGAAATCGGGGTCGACCTCTGTCATCCAGAGAAACGGCCGCTACAAACGGCACTTTATTCTCCGAACCACGGCCCACCTTTCCGCCCGTACGCTCGCCACCAAGGTAGGCATCGTCAACTTGGACCGCACCTTCGAGCCTATGGCCGGAGTCGCTCGCGGCCATGGCGCGGTTGATCTTGTGGTGCAGCAGCCAAGCGGTCGGGTAGCTCACACCGAGTTGGCGTTTGAGCGCCAGCGCAGACAAACCAGTCTTCGCCTGACTGATCAGATAAATGGCCAAGAACCAGGTGGTCAATGGCAACTTGGTGTGCTCCATCAAACTGCCAGCAGTCAGCGATGTTTGATGCCTACAGCCATTGCACTGGAACAGACGCCGAGCGCCGTGACCGACAACACAGTGCGCGTTGCTGTCGCAGCGCGGGCAACGAAAGCCGCCAGGCCAACGAGCGCCCTTCAACACCGCAGCGCAATGCGCCTCGGTGCCAAAGTGGCGATGAAATTCAGGCAACGACATTCCGGGTTGAAATTGGATTCGGTTGAAGGACATTGGGTGCGCTCCATGGTTGGATGCACCCAGATTACGAGGTCATTAGCTCACAAAGTGAGCTAGGCTGAGGCAGGTTACTAATCAGGAACCGTGATGGAGTCGGCCCCAGTCATGGCCGAAGAATTTGGACAGCACCAG
>CAIJIT010000261.1 GCA_903820745.1 uncultured Burkholderiales bacterium | reverse complement strand
GGGCTCATAACCCAAAGGTCGTAGGTTCAAATCCTGCCCCCGCAACCAAAATAACGGTTTACGAGATGAAGAACTCGCGAACAGCAGATTTTCTCACTGGGTTTCCGGGGGAAGATGTAAGCAAGATCAGTCGCGGGGTGGAGCAGTCTGGTAGCTCGTTGGGCTCATAACCCAAAGGTCGTAGGTTCAAATCCTGCCCCCGCAACCAATTGAATTCAGGTGATCGTCCAATCCGCATATAGCGCCAGCCTCAAGGTTGGCGTTTTGCTTTGCGGCTCAAATCCTGGAGAATCCACGATTTGCTGTTTCCATACCCACTGAGCCGACCATGACCGAAACAACACCCGCAGACGCGATGCCCGATCGCCTGTCAGTCGACCCGCGTAGCCCGCATCACATCGCAGCCTTGTTTGAGCGGGAGATCGGTATCCGCCTGAACGGAGTCGAGCGCTTCGACGTCGAGGAATATTGCATCAGCGAGGCATGGGTCAGGGTGCCGGCGGGCAGGGCAGTGGATCGCAAGGGCAAGCCCTTGTTGATCAAGCTGAAGGGCAAGGTTGAAGCCTTCCTGCGTTAAGGTTCAAAAAGCCCGTTGATAGATTGCCAGCGCATCGGCCTCGGTGACCTCGCGTGGGTTGTTGACCAGCAAACGGGTCTGCAGCATTGCGTCCTGTGCCAATTGCGGCAAGGCCGATTCATCGATGCCATGGTCGCGCAATCGCATCGGCAGCTTCGTTGCCGCGATCAAGCCCTCCAGGTGACCGATGAAGGCCATCGTTCTGGCGTCCTGACTCCCCTGCACGCCCGGTAGCAGAGCATCTGCAAGCAGAGCGTAGTTTGCGGCAGCTGCTTCGGCATTGAAGCGCAATACATGCGGCAGTACCAAGGCATTGCTCAAGCCATGTGGCAAATGAAAACGCCCGCCCAGCGGGTAAGCCAAAGCGTGAACGGCCGCCACTGGCGCGTTGGCAAAGGCCTGGCCGGCCAGCATCGCGCCAAACAGCATGGCTTCGCGGGCGGGCAAATTCTGACCGTCGTTGCATGCCCGCAGCAGATGCTGTGACAGCAAGCGCAAAGCCTGATTCGCCAACTGGTCGGACATCGGGTTCTTCAGCCTGCTGCTGGTAAAGGCTTCGATCGCGTGCACCATTGCGTCGATACCGGTGGCGGCCGTGATAGCAGCGGGCAGTCCCGTCGTCAGCGCCGCATCCAGGATCGCCATGTCGGCGTAGAGCTGGCGCGCGACGATGCCGCTCTTGGTCGTGGCGCCTGTCGTGACGATCGCGATCGGGGTCACCTCCGAGCCGGTGCCTGCGGTAGTCGGAATCTGCACCAGCGGCAAGCGTTCGCCTTCAACCTTGTCGATGCCGTACATCGCTGCGAGCGGCTGTGAGCCGGCCAGCAGGACGGCGACTAGCTTGGCTACATCCATCGAAGAGCCGCCCCCCAGACCGATTACCAATTGGCAGCCAAATTCAGTGGCCCTGGCCGCCACCGCTTCAACCACATGGTCGGGCGGATCGGCCTGTACATTGTCGACCACCTGGACAGAAAAGCCTGTGGCGGCCAAGCTTGACAGGGCCGGGTTCAGCAGCCCGCTGCGGTGCAGGAAGGCGTCGGTGATGACGCAAACCCGGCCGGGCTTGAAGCGTTTGGCCAGCATCGGCCCCAAGGAGGCCGCGGCGCCGGTTTGCATGATGATCTGGGGGACGGTTTGAAAGGAAAAAATCGTCATCGGAGGTCCTTGAAGAGGGTTCGGTATCGTGGCCAAGCTGGCGGCCGTTGAGCCGCTTTGCCGGCAACAACCTGATTCTGCCGCGGCCAGCAATCGCTGCCCAAGCATCATCGCTGCTTGTTCACCTTGTGGTGGATTCGTTGCTTGGTCGAACTGTTCCGTGCAACGGGCGCGATCCGCTTTGTTCGGCGAGAATTCGCGCCGGGAGGAACCACTGGATGAACCAAATGCACCGCCATTGGGGCATAGGGCTGCGGGCTTGGCTGTTCGCTTTGCTGGCATGTCCAGTCTGTGGGCAAGAGTTGAATACCGAACTCGGCGAAGCGGTTCTGATGATTCCGCGCGCTGGGTTTACCGAGCCGAGCTTGGAAGTCACGCTCTACCGACCTCCGGGCGAGGGACCATTCCCGGTTTTGCTGATCAACCATGGCAAGGCGCCCGGCAATGCCCATTTCCAAGCGCGTTACCGTCCGGAAGTGGCAGCCCGGGAATTTGTCAGCCGCGGTTTTGCGGTGGTCGTGCCAATGCGTCAGGGCTTCAGCAATTCCGGTGGCAGCAACCCCGGCACCAGCTGTGATGTTCACAACAACGGCTTGCAGCAAGCCCGTTCGGTGCGGCGCACATTGGATTGGCTGGCTCAGCAACCCTGGGCTGACCTGTCCCGCAATGTCATGTTGGGTCAATCGCATGGCGGGCTGACGACCTTGGCCTATGGCACCGCACCTCATCCGGGAACCAGGTTGCTGGTCAATTTTGCCGGCGGCCTGCGCCAGGAAGGGTGCCATGGCTGGGAGCGCGGACTGATTGAAGCGATCGGCAACTACGGCGCTTCGGCCCGGCTGCCATCGCTATGGTTCTATGGCGACAACGACAGCTTCTTCCCGCCTTTCGTCTGGCAGGGCGCGTTCGAGCGCTACACCAAGGCCGGCGGCCAGGCCGAACTGGTGGCCTTTGGCAGCTTCGGTACTGATTCGCACAAGCTGTTCGGGTCGCGAGATGGGCTGCCAATCTGGCTGCCCAAGGTGATCGCGGCGATGGCTGCGGCGGGTTTGCCGACTGAGGTGCTGCATGCGATGCCCGCGCCGGTTGATCTGCCGGTGCCACCGGCGAGCGACTTTGCTGCGCTTGACGCGCTTGACAAGCTGCCCGTGGCTGGCGAAGCCGTCCGCAATGCCTACAGCGCCTGGCTGGCTGCCGAAGGCCCGAAGGCCTTTGCAATCCTCCCCGGCAAGCGCGGCTGGGGTTCGGCCTGGGGTGGAGACAGGCCGATTGCCCGCGCGCTGGCTAATTGCGAGCGTAGGGTGAACGAACCCTGCAAGCTCTACGCGGTGGACGATAAAGTTGTCTGGCGCATCGACTGAAGCAGGGAAGCCCCAGCTTTGCTAGACTGCGTCCGCAACTCGTCAGTCCCGGCGGGAGACCCCAACTGACCGAACCAGGAATCCCGCATGACTTGTTCACCAATGCGTCGCTCCATCTGCATTGCATCCATGAGCTTGTGGGCGTTCGTCGCCGTAGCTCAAACCACTGCGCCGGCAGCGCTTGCGCCGCTCAAGCTGGTGGTGCCATTCACACCGGGCACAGGCATCGACCTGATCGCCCGCCAGATCGGCCCGCACCTGGCGCAGCAACTGCGCCGACCGGTAGTGGTTGAAAACCGCGTCGGGGCCTCGGGCAATATCGGCACCGATGCGGTGGTGCGTGCTGCGGCTGATGGCAATACGCTGCTGGTCACCGTCAACACCATGGTGATGAACCGCGCGCTCTATCCCAAGCTCAGTTTCGACCCACTTCGTGATCTGGAGCCGGTGACCTTGACCAGCTGGGGCCAGTTGCTGCTGGTCGCCAGCAAGGCCTCGGGCATCACCACGGCACAGGAACTGGTGGACAAGGCCAAAGCCAAGCCAGGCGGACTGAATTACGGCTCGCCAGGCAGCGGCACGCCTCATCATCTGGCGATGGAACTGCTGAAGAGCCAGACCCGGACCTACATTACCCATATCCCTTATCGGGGCACTGCACCGGCTTTCAGCGACCTGCTCGGCGGACAGATCGACGTGATGTTCCTGCCGATCCACGTGGCGCTGCAGCATGTCAAGGCCGGCAGCCTGCGCGCGCTGGGCATCAGCAGCGACAAACCCAGCCCCTTGCTCCCTGATGTGCCGCCACTGCGCAAGCTCAAGCTCGGCGACCTCGATGTCGAGATGTGGTACGGCGTGCTTGCCCCCAAAGGCACGCCCATGCCCGTCGTCGAGCGACTCAATCGCGAGCTCAAAGCGATCCTGGCGTTGCCCGAAGTCACTGCTGCATTCGAGACCCAGGGAATGACGCCATCGGGCAGTACGCCAGCCGAATTCCAGGCTTTGATCAACAAGGACGCCGCCCGCTGGGCAAAGGTGATCAAGGACCAGAACATCACTGCAGACTGATCGCTTCCCAGCCCAGCCTGCTGGCCACCTGATAGACATCGAAACCGCGATCCGCAAGATGACAACCAAGACATTGACGACGACCCAGGTCGCCATCGTTGGTGGTGGCCCGGTCGGGCTGGGGCTGGCGATTGAACTCGGTCAACGCGGCATCCGCTGTCTGCTTGTCGAGCGCTACGAGACCCCCCAGGCGATCCCGAAAGGTCAGAACCTGACTCAGCGCAGCATGGAACATTTCCATTTCTGGGGCGCGGAACTACAGCTGCGCGCGGCCCGGACGGTGCCCAAAGAATACGGCATCGGTGGTATGACCGCCTACGGCAGCTTGCTGGGCGATTACCAGCATGACTGGCTTCAGCGCCAGCTGGTGCGGCCCTTTTACTTCACCGACAACGAGCGCCTGCCCCAATATGCCACCGAGGCGGTGTTGCGCCAGCGTGTCAGTGAGTTGCCTTCGGTGCAGACCCTGTACGGCTGGAAGGTTGACCATGTCGGTCAGGATGACAGCGGTACGACGCTGGAAATCAGCCAGCGCGAAGGCCAGGGACGGCAAACCTTGCGGGCCGAGTACAGCGTCGGCTGCGATGGCGCCAAGTCGGTGTTGCGCAGCAATGCCGGCATCACCCAGACGCTGGCCGCACATGATCGCTTGATGGTCCTGCTGGTCTTTCGCTCGCCGGGCCTGCACGAACTGCTCAAGCGCTTTCCGGGCAAGTCTTTCTACAACATCATCCACCCGGAGCACCAGGGGTACTGGCAGTTCTTCGGCCGGGTCGACCTTGGTACGACCTGGTTCTTCCATGCGCCGGTGCCGATGGGAACGACCGCCGACAACTTCGACTTCCGGGCCTATCTGCATCGATCAGCCGGGGCCGAGTTCGAGGTCGAATTCGAACATATCGGCTTTTGGGACCTTCGCTTTGCGGTGGCCGACAGCTACCGGGCCGGCCGGTTGTTCATCGCCGGCGATGCTGCCCACAGTCATCCGCCCTATGGCGGCTACGGTATCAACACCGGATTCGAAGATGCCGCCAACCTAGGCTGGAAACTCGCCGCCCGCTTGCAGGGTTGGGGCGGTGAGGCCTTGCTCGATTCCTACAGCGCCGAGCGCCAGCCGGTGTTTGCTTCCACTGCGGCCGACTTCATCGCCAAGTCAATCGAAGTTGATCGCCAGTTCCTGGCCTCGTTCGATCCGGCGCGCGACCGACCGGCCTTTGAGGCTGCCTGGGCATTGCGCAGCGCCGATGCCAAGTCGGAAGTCAATGCGTTCGAACCGAATTACGAAGGCTCTGCGATCGTTTACGGCCCTCCTGAAGGCATCTGCACTGCTCTGGGAGCGCATCAGTTCACGGCACGCCCTGGCCACCATCTCGCGCCGATGAATCTATCGACAGGTCGCAATCTTTACCAGGAACTCGGCGAGGGCATGACCCTGCTGTTGCTCGATGCCGAGCCAGCCAGCAGCGGTGATTTTTCGCGCGCTGCCCAGGCGCTGGGCATCCCGCTGAAAGTCATCAGTGACAGTCGGGACGGCGGCCGCGAGCGCTATGGCGTCAGCCAGATCCTGGTCCGCCCCGACCAGTTCGTGGCCTGGATCGGGTCGGATCAGGTCGAGGATCCGGTACAGATCCTGAAGAGGGTGGCAGGCGCGAGGTGATCCGCGAGGAGTTACACAAGGTCTGAGGATGGGGCTTCGGTTCTTGCGGACTACTTGGCCTAGCAACTGGTGTCAATGCGAACCGCTGCAGGGCTGCTTCATTGAAGAGCTATTGCCTGCAGATGAGTGAGCGTTGACGCAGTACTCTAGCTAGACTAGACTAAGTTCTTTGGAGAAGCCAATGCACGCTGTGAACATGTTAGAAGCCAAGTCCTCGCTGTCACGCTTGGTCGAGGTCATCGAATTGGGCCAGGAACGCGAAATTGTGATTGCTCGTAATGGCCGCCCTGCGGCCCGCCTTGTGCCCATCGTCACGTCGCCCGCGGAAAAACGCCTGGGCGTGGCAAAAGGAGTATTTTTGGTTCCAGACGACATCGACGCGCATAACGACGAAGTGGCCAAGCTATTTGTTTCAGGCTCAATGCGGTGAACCTGCTGTTGGATACTCATGTGGCGCTATGGGCCATCACGGACAGTCCCCGCCTGACAGAAAAAGCTCGTGCCTTGATTCAAGCGTCTACGACAACCGTTTGGATAAGCGCGGCAAGCGTCTGGGAGATTGCAATCAAGCGTTCCATGGGGCGCGGCGACATGCCAGTCTCGAGTCAGGACGCCGTCGGCTATTTCAAGGATTCGGGCTATCGATTCCTGTCCATTGATGTCGAACACACGATCGCGGTCGAATCATTGCCGGCCCACCATCAGGACCCGTTTGACCGAATTCTGGTTGCGCAGGCCTTGGTGGAACCGATGCGATTGATGACCCATGACCCTCAAGTCGCGCGCTACAGCGATACCGTCATTCAGATCTAGGCATCAAGCGATCAAGCCTGCAGATCGGCAAGAGATGGGCCGCGCTGGTTTCGACCTTCGCCGTCGAACAGATGCGCCTGGGTTGGCCGGCCATCGGCATCCAGGCGCCCAAGCTCAAGCCGCCGGCAAATAGCGCACGGCGAGCACGCCCTGGATCGCTGCGATGCCGGCCTGTACTTCAGGGGTGACCGGGCTGTCGACATCGACCAGGGTGTAGGCCATGCCGCCGCGCGATTTGTTGACCATGTTGTGGATGTTCAGACCGGCCTGCGCCATCGCGGTGGAGATCTGCCCCAGCATATTGGGTACGTTGGCATTGGCGATCGCGATCCGGTAGGCTGATTCGCGCGGCATGCTGACTTGCGGAAAATTCACCGCATTGCTGATGTTGCCGTTTTCCAGGTAGTCACGCAGTTGGTCGACCACCATCACGGCGCAGTTCTCCTCGGCCTCGCGCGTCGATGCGCCCAGATGCGGCAATGCCACCACCTGAGCTTGCCCGTGCAGCGCCGCGCCCGGAAAGTCGCAGACATAGTGACCGAGGTGGCGGGCCTCGAGTGAATCGAGAACCGCGCTGTCGCTGACCACACCTTCGCGGCTGAAGTTCAACAACACCGAACCGGGGCGCATCAGGCCAATATTGGCCTCATTGACGAGGTGCCTTGTGGCCTCGACCAGCGGCACATGCAGGGTGACGAACTGGGACTTCTTCAGCACATCGTTGACGCTGGCCGCACGCCGCACCTGTGCGGGCAGGCTCCAGGCGGCATCGACGGTGATTTCAGGGTCGAAGCCCAGCACGTTCATGCCGAGCTTGATCGCCGCATCGGCGACTAGGCAACCGATCTTGCCCAGACCGATTACTCCCAAGGTCTGCCCGGCCAGCTCGTAACCGGCGAAAGCCTTTTTGCCGTCCTCGACCAGTTTTTCCAGATCGGGCGAGTTGACATCGAGCGCGGCGACGAAGCGCAAGGCCGGTGCGACCTTGCGCGCCGCCAGCAGCATGCCCAGCAGCACCAGTTCCTTGACCGCGTTGGCATTGGCGCCGGGGGCGTTGAAGACCGGCACCCCCCGCAAGCTCATCGCCTCGACTGGAATGTTGTTCGTGCCGGCGCCGGCGCGGGCGATCGCTCTCACGCTGATCGGGATCGCAAGGCTGTGCAGGTCGGCCGAGCGCAGCAATATTGCGTCCGGCTCCGTCTGGTCCTTGCCGACGCGGAAGCCGGTGGCCGGCAGCCTGGACAAGCCGCCCGCCGAGATCTGGTTGAGCACCAATACGCTGATCCGGTCAGCCATGCTGGGCCTCGAATTCCTTCATATAGGCCACCAGCGCCTGCACGCCCTCGACCGGCATGGCGTTGTAGATCGAAGCCCGCATGCCGCCGACCGAGCGGTGGCCCTTCAACTGGATCATGCCGCGCGCGAGCGCACCCTTGAGGAAGGCGTCGTCGAGACTCTCGTCGCGCAGCTTGAATGGCACGTTCATCAGCGAACGGTCGGCGTGCGCCACCGGGTTGCTGAAGAAGGCGCTGGCGTCGAGGAAGTCATACAGCAACGCGGCTTTGGCGCGGTTATGCGTCTCCATCGCGGCCAAGCCGCCGCGCGACTTGATCCAGTTGAACACCAACCCGGCGATGTAGATCGCGTAGGTCGGCGGGGTGTTCAGCATCGAGTCGTTGTCGGCTTGCTGCTTGTAGTCGAAAGCCGAGGGTGTGCAGGCCAGCGGTTGGCCGAGCAGGTCCTCGCGGACGATCACGATCGTCAGCCCGGCGGGTCCGATGTTCTTCTGCGCGCCGCCATAGATCAGCCCATACCTTGCGACATCGACCGGCCGCGACAGGATGCTGCTCGACATGTCCGCGACCAGCGGAACGCTGCCGACATCGGGCGTGAAATGGTATTCGACCCCGCCGATAGTCTCGTTCGAGCAGATATGCACATAGGCTGCATCGGGGTCGAGTTGCCAGTCGGCGCGCGCCGGCACGCAGCTGAAATTGCTGGCTTCGGCGCTGGCCGCGACGTTGACCTTGCAGTATTTCTTGGCTTCCTTGATCGATTTCTTCGACCATTCGCCAGTGTTGATGTAGTCGGCGCCGGCCTTGCCGCGCAGCAGGTTCATTGGCACCACAGCGTTTTCGGCCATGCCCCCGCCTTGCAGGAACAGCACCTTGTAGTTGGCCGGGATGGCCATCAGCTCGCGCAGCAGCGATTCGGCCTCCGCATGGATCGCAATGAATTCCTTGCCGCGATGGCTCATCTCCATCACCGACATGCCGCTGCCATGCCAGTCAAGCATCTCGTCAGCGGCTTGGCGCAGCACGGATTCGGGCAGGGCGGCAGGGCCGGCGCTGAAATTGAACACTCGGGTCATCACAGGGAACTCCGTCAAGGGTTGGAATTGGCGCAGCGAGCAGCTTTCGCGCCGGGTCAACCCTAAAGCATACAGGCAAGCGGCTTGCTTCTGCACAGCAACTGCGGCAGATCGGCTTGGCAAGGCGATGGAGCTGCGGCGGGCGGCTTGTAGAAGAGCCTGTCAATGGCTGAACAGGTCCGAGTGCGTACCCGATCGTACAAAGTTGATAGCGTTGGCCTCAATCTGGTAAATCAGCAAAAAATCGCCCCCAATATGACATTCCCTGTGATCCGCCCACGCACCTTTCAACGGGTGATCCAGCCATTCAGGACCAAGGGGCGACTCATTGGGGATCAATAAAATCATGACCTCTTTGAGTCGAACCAGATCAAAACGGCCCGAATGTGACAAGCGTTGCCAATCCTTCAGGAACGCCTTTGAGTAGTCGGCGGCCCGTGGCAGCGTTGCACGTTTACTTGACGCTGTTTTTTTCAAGATCGGCAAACAACTCATCTGCTGACGTGAAGCGGGCGCGCCGTCTTGCCATCATGGCGCGCGACTCTTCCATGGCGGCGATGGTCTCGGCGTTCGGCACCTTGAGTTCAAGGGGAAAAGCCTGATCAATAACCACGCGGTGCAAAAACAGTCGCACGGCGTCCGAAACAGACAGGCCCATTGCAGACAGCGCCTGAGTTGCCTGCTCTTTGATGTCATCGTCCACCCGAATGTGGAGCATGGAAGTTTGTGCGCTCATTGTTAAGGATCTTGGATTGGCCTGAACTATGTATCTCATTTGAGATCTTGTCAAGACTGAGACGTCGGTAATCAAGATCGGATTTTTGCGGGGTGATTCACGCTCTGAACAGGAAAATTTGACGCTTTAGCCTAACGAACGTACACTAAAAACGGACGGCTGCAGCTCGCCATGATGTGGGTTGCAAGGGACCAAAGCGGAGACAAAATACATGCCAAGGACGATTGGGAATGCCCTTGAGTGGCACGCCCTGAATACGCCTGACAAGCTTGCTGTGCTTGCGGCGGGTGCGGAAGATGAAACTGGCCTCACCTACGCGCAACTCTGGGATCGGGTTTGCCGTCTTGCGAGCGCCTTGCGAGGCCTTGGCGTCGGCCCTGGTGATCGTGTTGCATTGCTGATGGTGAACAGTGTTCGCTATGTTGAGGCCTACCACGCGATTGCTGTGCTCGGCGCCTCCGCAGTGCCATTGAACTTTCGCTATGTTGCCGCCGAGATCGATTACGTCGTGAACCATGCGGAGGCGAGCGCGCTGCTGTTTGACTCGGCGTTCGACGCCATCGTCAGTGAGCTTGGCGGTCGGCTAGAGAGCGTCAAGGGCAACCTGATCGTCTCCGATGCGGTTCTGCCCGGCAGGTTCAACTATGAAGAATTGCTGAAGGCGGCATCGCCCGAGGCTCCCGAGCAGGACGCTGACGTCGAAGGCTGCTTCTTTCAGGGTTACACGGCAGGCACCACGGGTTTCCCCAAGGGTTGCGTGAATCTGCACGGCCGCTTCGTGGCTTTCTTCAAACGCTGCGCCATGCTTTACGACATCGGCCCCGACAGCATCGAAATCGTCGGCGCGCCGCTCTTCCACGAGGCACCCACGCTGTTCATGCTGACGCAAGTGTTTCGCGGCGGGACGGTCATCGTCACGGCGGACCCAACGCCGGCCAACCTTCTCCAAAGCATAGAGCGGCACCGAGTCACCTGGGGCTTCATGGTGCCGACGATGTGGGACGCCATCGTCAGCAGCGGGTTGGCGCCCAGCCATGACTTGGCATCGATGAAAACCTTGGTCAGTGCCGGTGCGCCATTGATGACCCATACCAAGGAAGCCCTGCTTGAAATCTTCCCGGTGGGTGATCTCAATGAGTTCTACGGCGCGACTGAAGTCGGTATCGTCACCAACTTGCAAGGTCGTGACCAGCGCCGCAAATTGCGCTCGGTGGGTCGCACGATCCCCGGCTTCCACGTGAAACTCGTCGACGACAACGGCCATGAAGTCAAACCGGGCGAGACCGGCGAAATCTG
>CAIJIT010000260.1 GCA_903820745.1 uncultured Burkholderiales bacterium | reverse complement strand
CCGTGCTCGCCGCCTTGCTGGAGCGCGGCCTGCTCAAATCCGACACCCCGCAAGGAAAACTCCGCTTCGCATTCCCCTTGCACGCATTGCGCTTTTATTTCCCGGCAATGTGGCCGGAAGCCGAAGCCGACGCCGCCTGACCAGTAACCGGCAGGGATGGCCCGGTGCGGGCAGCATGTGGGATCGGTCGCGCCCGGCAAACGCGGCCGCCCCGCCTTATGGGAAGGCCAAATTGGCGGAAAAGCTCGGGGTTTGAGAGGAATCACCCCACATTGCCCCCAGATGAGTGGTTCGCAAAGTGTCGAATACGGCGCGGCAGATCGAGACAAATGAAACGCCGTAGTCCATGCCTATGTCAATTGCCCGGACATGGCTGGCTTAGCACAGGCTGCACATGTCAGCAAACCATCAAGTGCGGGTACGCACGGGCAGGTCAAACAGGCAATATCGCCGGATGGAAACACCTACGTCTTACCATCGCCCATTCTTGGATCGGGCTTCGTTGCTGGCCATTGCGATCCGCCCATACTGGTTCAACCCCACGAGCTTTCTGCAACACCGCAGCCAAGCCGCGCCGGACATTGCCTGGACCCTGGGTCGTGAACAAGCCACAAAAGTAACAGCGCTTGCTTCGGCCGCTCATTCTTAGGCGCGACATGAGCTTTTTTGGCGAAGTTGCAGAAATCCTGCTCACCACCATTTCGCTGCTGGCCGCACTACCAGTTGGGGTATTGCTCGCGCAAGTGTTGCTTGCCCTGCTACCAACCCGGGCAACGTTGGTCAGCGGCCGGCGCCCGCGAGTGGGTGTTCTGGTACCGGCGCACAACGAGTCGAGCGGGATCCTTCCCACCTTAGCCCAGGCAAGAGCGCAAATGGATCCTCGTGACAGGTTGCTGGTCGTCGCAGACAACTGCAGCGACGACACCGCTGCAGTGGCCAGAGCGGCTGGCGCTGAAGTGAGTGAGCGCTCTGACTTGCAGCATCGCGGTAAAGGCTACGCACTCGCACATGGCGTGCTTTGGTTCGAATCGGACCCGCCAGAGGTCGTGGTGATCCTGGACGCCGACTGCGACTTGGGTGCGGGTTGCATCGACCGCATCGCGCGCTTGAGCATAGAAACCGGCCGGCCAGTTCAGGCGCTGAACCTGATGAAGGCGGCTGGCCCCGGGCTGAAGCAGCGGATCGCTGAATTCGCCATGCGGATGAAGAACTTGGTTCGACCGCGAGGCATGCATCGACTCGGCCTGCCATGCGGGCTTACAGGCACAGGCATGGCCCTGCCCTGGCAGGTGGCCAAAACGGCGCCCTTGGCCAGCGGTCACCTGGTGGAAGACATGCAACTGGGAATCGCGCTAGCCGCCCAAGGAACGCCGCCACTGTTTTGCGAATCAGCCTTGGTCAGCAGCCTGTTTCCAGCCAACACGGAAGGCGAAGCCAGCCAGCGTCGCCGTTGGGAGCACGGGCACCTTGCACTGATCCTTGGCATCGCGCCGAAATTTCTGCTGCAGGGACTTCGCGCTCGCTCACTTGCAATGACCGCGATGGCGCTGGATTTGATGGTGCCCCCGTTGACGCTGCTGACCGTACTACTTTTGGTATCAATCACTGTATCCACGCTTGGTTGGTGGGCAACCGGATCGGTGCTGCCGCTGCAGATCTCCTCAACTGCATTAGTGGCGCTTCTATTGGCCATTTTCATCGCCCGAAGTCGATTCGCAGCAGACATTCTCACCGCTACCGACCTATTTCGTGCACCGCTCTATGCGATCGGCAAGATGCGCCTTTATCTCGACTTCGTGAACCGGCGTGAACACCAATGGATTCGGACCAAAAGGGATCAGCCTTGAATGAACAGCCAACGCGCTTGGCCTGGTATCCCGCTCCGGCCTCCCTTATCGTGAACTCTCGACTGCTGCATAAGAAATGCCATGCAAGCCGGCAACCCAACATACAACGAGGACCTGAAT
>CAIJIT010000259.1 GCA_903820745.1 uncultured Burkholderiales bacterium | reverse complement strand
GCCGCCATGCGCCTGCTTCACCTCGACGCCCTTTTGCCTGGCCCAGGCGACAAACTCCTTAAGGTCCCTCGCTGGAATATCCTTCTTGATGGAAACGGCCGCCGGCGCATTGGCCGACATGCCGATCGGCTCGAAGTCATTGTTCGAATCGTATTTCAGGTTCGGATAGAAGGTCGGCGCGGCAATGATGGTGCCCATGCTCGCCGCAAACACCGTATAGCCGTCGGGCTTGGCTTCCGCTGCGCGCGTGGCACCGATGGTGCCGCCGGCGCCGCCGACGTTTTCGATCACGATATTGGTACCGAGTTGCTTGCTCATGCCTTCGGCCGCGATGCGGGCGACGATGTCGCTCGGCCCGCCGGCCGGGAACGGCACGATCATGGTGATGTTATGGGCCGGATAAGTTTGCGCATGGAGCGGCGACAAGCCGGAGAGCATCAAGGGTGCAGCCAAAGCGGCACCGAGCAGAATAGCCTTCTTCATCGTTTCCTCCCTTAAAAGTCGTGTTGTGCGTTTCCCTCAGAGATTCAACTCACCGCCGACCGTGCCGCTCTTCGTCAGCTTGGTCAGCAGTGCGTCGTCATGCGTGACCAGCAGGGTCACGTTCGTTTCTTCTCGCAGTATTCGATTGAGCCAGCGCAATTGCCCCATCACCGCCGGCACGTCTTCCTTCACCCAGGGCGCCGCCTTGCCTTTGATCTGCGCGATATTCTCCAGCACCCAGCCGACATCGACGCTGTGCAGGATTTCGCGGCCCGACTGCAGTGCGATGTATACCATCTGGTGATCGGCGGAATGTCCCGGCGCCTTGATCAGCACCATGCCAGGCGCGATCGGATAGCAATCGCCGTAGTCGAAGATGTTGAACTTGTTGATCTGCTCGGCTGACATCCGCAGATGCGGCTTGTGCGGCGTGTTCAGCAGGCACTGCGCGGTCGCAACGGTGATGAAGGTCTTGGCGGCGAGCTCATCGAAATTCTCGGCCTGCGTCACGCCGGCGACGTGATCGGCGTGAAAATGTGTCAACACGATCATGCGCGCCGCGTTCAGCGCCTTTTGCAGCTTGGTAAACTCGGCCGGAAAATAAGGCTCGCGCTTGTCCGGCGTCGAGAACGAGTCGTGCGTCTCCTGGTCGAGCCCGGAATCGATCATCACAGTGCAGTCGGGATAGACCACCTGGAATGCCGAGCGCGGCATGGTGATTGGCATGTCGTCGCCGCCGGTGATGACGAATTTGTTGGGCCGCACGCTGGCAGCGACGCGGACGCAGTTGACGGCCAACGGCAACGGACCCGGCAGAATTTTTGCGAGCCGGCGGATGTGGGGCAATTCCACAGCGAACGGGAATTCCCCGACGCTCATCTGCTCCGCTGCCGCGCCCACGCTCATACCCATACTCACTTATTCAGCCGCTTGCGCGTGTTCGCGATCTTTGGCGCGGATCGCCATCAGCACTTTTTCCGGTGTCGCCGGCAGCGAGGTGATGCGCACGCCCACAGCGTCGTAGATCGCATTCATGATAGCCGGAATGGTCGGCACCATGGCCGGTTCGCCGATGCCCTTCACACCGAGTGGTCCGATCGGATCCGGATCCTCGACGATGATCGAATTGATCTGCGGCACATCCAGCGACGTCGGCAGGATATATTTGGCAAAACCCGGCGTCGTCGTATGGCCGTCCTGAAGCTGATAGTCCTCCATCAACGCCTGACCCAGCGCCTGCACTCGTAGACGGCTTATAAAAATAGGTGATAGGAAGCACGTAGATATCATGATGATTAATCTGACGAACAATATTGTGGGCATGGGCTGTGAGCAACTCATCGGGTATTTTCATGCCGCTGCTGCTTATTGGGAGATGTTCACTGCGTTTCCGCAGAGATTGAGCAATGTAATAGGCCCGAAAACTATCGACTTGCGTCCAGAATTCTTTTTTAAATTTCTCTAACACCACTGCTTTAGGATGAGGCAATCGCTCTCTGCTGATAATATCAGACTCAATTTCTATCATGAGCTCAAGCAAGACACGCATGCGCAAAGTTAAAAATATATGCGGATGACCCCCTTCAAACGAGCTATCTTCTGCACGATTGCGTAAGCGAAATGTTCCTTTAAGAGAGTGTAAATGTCCAATGTAAAGCCAGTTATTTCGAACAACAACATCGGTGACATCAATCCCTAATAAAAGGCTCAGCTGTTTGTCCAGCATCTCACGGTTTTTGTCTCGCAATTCAAATCGAAGTTGGTACTGCTCTCGACAGCGGCGAACAAAAACTTCAAGCTCTTCGGGAGTGGTGCGAACTCGTTCTCGCAGCAAGAGAGTTGCCACATCGACATGCGTCTCACAAGGTCTGGTCAGTGCCGCTAATGGTGTTTCAAAAGCATTATTTGTGGCATTAATATCAGCACCCGCTCGAATCAATTCTTCTACTTTAGCGAACGAAACACTTGCTTTTTTGACCTCCCGATGTAAAGGCGTGTTGCCATCGGCATCACGGGCTTCCGCAGCATCTGCCCTGGCTTTTGCAACTCGCTCACGTTCTTCTTTACCTGGATCACGAATGCGTTCAACATCAGCAGCAAACTCCCGCTGCAAGTTTTGGTGATGAGGCAAGCTCAAATCAAGCCCGAGTTTAGCCTCTTGATCTGCTGCCGACAGCTCACTTCGAGCCGTCATTTCTTTTAAAAACAACGCTGGATTCGTCGATTTTATTTCATTTAAATAAACGCGATCTTGCTCCTCCATCCAAGCAATGGCCCTGGGTCCTGCTGTGAATTTTGCTCTACGCCAACGAGGACGTCCAGGTTCTACTAGATAATCGAATGTCCCCGCAGCTGCATCAATTAATGAGAACTCCTTCGTTCCACCGAGAACCTCAAGTGGAAGATTATCCAACAGGCTCATCCCATTGTACCTATTTTTCAGCCATGTTTGCACCCCAACCTGGAACATCGGAGGAGAGTACCCTCCGGCACGGCTCCAACCATTGAATCGAGCGCCTTGTGGTTCCGGTTTGGGCGCCAGGGCTGTT
>CAIJIT010000258.1 GCA_903820745.1 uncultured Burkholderiales bacterium | reverse complement strand
GCCTACGGCCTGCACGCCTCCAACGGCATCCTGTTCAATCACGAAAGTCCCGTGCGCGGCGAAACCTTCGTCACCCGCAAGATCACCCGCGGCATGGCCAATATCAGCCAGGACCTGGAAGACTGCCTCTACATGGGCAATATCGACGCCCTGCGCGACTGGGGCCATGCCAAAGACTATGTGCGCATGCAATGGATGATGCTGCAGCAAGACCAGGCTGAAGACTTTGTGATTGCGACCGGCAAGCAATACAGCGTGCGCCAATTCATCGAATGGAGTGCCGAAGCCCTGGGCATGCAACTCCGCTGGGAAGGCCAGGGAGTCGATGAAGTCGGCTACTGGCTAAACCCCACTTCCCAGTCCCCAGTCCCCAGTCCCCAGTCCCCAATACCCATCGTCCGCATCGACCCCCGCTACTTCCGCCCCACCGAAGTCGAAACCCTGCTCGGCGACCCCACCAAAGCCAAACAAAAACTCGGCTGGGTGCCTGAGATAACTGCCCAAGAAATGTGCGCCGAAATGGTTGCCAATGACTTGGCCCAAGCCAAGCAACATGCGCTACTTCAGCAGCACGGGTATCAGGTGAATGTGAGTGTTGAATAAATGAAAATTGCCATCGCTGGAACCGGCTATGTCGGCCTGTCTAACGCCATGTTGCTAGCCCAACATAACGAAGTAGTCGCCATTGATATAGTTCCAGAAAAAGTAGCCATTCTTAACCGAAAGCACAGCCCCATTGAAGATGCCGAGATTGAAGACTTCTTGCGCAACAAATCGCTCAACTTCAAAGCCACGCTTGACAAGGCAGAAGCCTACACCGGCGCCCACTATGTGATCATCGCAACGCCGACAGACTACGACCCCGCCACCAACTACTTCAACACCAAATCGATTGAATCGGTGATTGCGGACGTATTAGCCGTCAACTCGGACGCGGTGATGGTCATTAAAAGCACCGTGCCCGTAGGTTACACAGCAAAACTCAAACAACCCAATGTCATCTTCAGCCCCGAATTCCTACGTGAAGGCCGCGCGCTTTACGACAATCTGCACCCCAGTCGCATCGTAGTCGGCGAAATTAGCGACCGTGCCAAAACCTTTGCCACCCTGCTGCAGCAAGGTGCGGTTAAGCAAAACATCGACGTATTGTTCACCAACAGCACCGAGGCTGAGGCCGTCAAACTCTTTGCCAATACTTATCTGGCCATGCGCGTGGCATTTTTTAACGAGCTAGACACTTACGCAGCCACGCACGGACTGGATGCCAGGCAAATCATTCAGGGCGTATGCTTGGACCCGCGCATTGGTAGCCACTACAACAATCCAAGCTTCGGATATGTCGGTTACTGCCTACCAAAAGACACCAAGCAATTACTTGCCAACTACAACGATGTGCCGCAAAACATCATGCGAGCAATTGTGGACAGCAATACAACTCGAAAAGATTTTTGCGCAACAGAAATCCTCAAACGACAGCCTAAGGTGGTTGGTATTCACCGTTTAGTTATGAAGGTCGGCAGCGACAACTTCAGGGCAAGCAGTGTGCAGGGAATCATGAAACGCATCAAAGCTAAAGGTGTGGAAGTAATCGTCTTTGAGCCTGCGCTTAAAGAATTAACTTTCTTTGGTTCACGTGTCGTTTATGACCTAGGACAGTTCAAACAAGAAGCAGACGTCATTGTTGCCAACCGCATGACGGATGATCTGAGTGATGTAACAGACAAAATCTACAGCCGCGATCTGTTCGGAAATGATTAAATGAAAATCCTCGTCACCGGCTCAGCCGGCTTTATCGGCTCAGCACTCACACTCCGGCTTTTGGCGCGCGGCAACACAGTCATTGGCATAGACAACCACAACAACTATTACGACCCGGCCCTTAAAGAGGCTCGCTTGGCGCGTCACGCCAAGCACCCCAATTACACCCATCTGCGCATCGACTTGGCCGACCGTCAAGCCATACACGATGCCTTTAAAACTCACCAGCCTCAACGCGTTGTCAATCTCGCAGCCCAGGCGGGTGTGCGCTATTCCATTGATAACCCGCTAGCCTACATTGACAGCAACATTGTTGGCTTTGCACATATTCTGGAAGGCTGCCGCCACAACGGTGTCGAACACTTGGTGTATGCCAGCAGTTCCAGCGTGTATGGTGCCAACACCACGATGCCGTTCTCTGTGCACCACAATGTAGACCACCCGCTCAGCCTATATGCCGCCAGCAAAAAAGCCAACGAGCTGATGGCCCACAGCTATAGCCATCTTTACAACTTGCCCACCACCGGCCTGCGCTTTTTTACCGTCTTTGGTCCTTGGGCTCGGCCTGACATGGCGCTGTTCAAGTTCACGAAAGCCATATTGGCGGGCGAGCCGATCCAAGTCTTTAACCACGGCAAACACCGCCGTGACTTTACCTATATTGATGACATTGTCGAAGGCGTCATCCGCGTGCTTGATCAACCCGCAGTAGGCAATCCGGCATGGCAGGGTGACGCACCAGACCCTGGCACCAGCACGGCCCCTTGGCGCGTGTACAACATTGGCAACAACAAACCGGTCGAGCTGATGGACTACATTGCCGCACTGGAAAAAGCACTGGGCAAATCCACCGAAAAACAGCTACTGCCGCTGCAAGCCGGTGATGTGCCCGATACCTATGCCGATTTGGCCGACTTGGTCGAGCAATTTCACTATAAACCCGCCACCACAGTGGAAGAAGGTATCAAATTCTTTGTCGATTGGTATCGGGATTACCTGCGAGCTTCGATATGAAAGCAGTCATTCTCGCCGGTGGCCTCGGCACCCGTATTTCCGAAGAAACCCACCTCAAGCCCAAGCCAATGATCGAAATCGGCGGCAAGCCGATCCTCTGGCACATCATGAAGATTTATTCCCACTACGGGATCAACGACTTCGTGATCTGTTGCGGTTACAAAGGCTATGTCATCAAGGAATACTTCGCCAATTACTTTCTTCACATGTCCGATGTTACTTTTGATATTGGCAATAACCGAATGGAAGTGCACCAGCAAAAAGCAGAGCCCTGGAAGGTAACCCTCGTCGATACGGGTGACGAAACGCAGACCGGTGGACGACTGAAGCGCGTTGCGCAGTACCTGCAAGATGAAGAGGCTTTCTGCTTCACCTATGGCGACGGGCTCAGCGACGTAAACATCGCCGAGCTTATTTCCTTCCACAAAGCGCAAAAGGTAAAAGCGACGCTCACCGCGACCTTACCTCCAGGACGTTTCGGTGCACTCGATTTCGAAGGCCACAAAATCCGCACCTTCAAAGAAAAGCCCAAGGGCGATGGTGCGATGATCAATGGTGGCTTCTTCGTGTTATCGCCCGAGGTTATCCAACTCATCAAGGACGACACCACGGTTTGGGAGCTTGACCCGCTGGAAACCCTGGCTAGTCAAGGTCAGCTTGCAGCCTTCCAGCACAGCGGTTTTTGGCAACCCATGGATACCTTGCGTGACAAAGTTCACCTTGAAGAACTCTGGGCTAGCGGTCAGGCGCCGTGGAAGGTGTGGCAATGACGCTTGCTTTCTGGCGCGGCAAACGCGTTCTTCTCACCGGCCACACCGGGTTCAAAGGCGCCTGGCTGGCACTCTGGCTGAACCGGCTTGGTGCGAAAGTCACTGGAGTTAGCCTGGCCCCGGAGACTACGCCCAATCTTTTTAGTCTGGCTGGCATCCAAACGATCACCGATAGTCATATTTGCGATATTCGCGAGACAACCACGCTCGCTACGCTGATCAACAATGCCCAGCCAGAGATCGTTTTTCACTTAGCCGCGCAAGCGTTGGTGCATGCCAGCTATCGCGATCCGCTGATGACCTTTGCCACCAACGTTCAAGGCACCGCCAATGTGCTCAACGCGCTACGGACGCTCGACTCGGTTCGGGCGGTTGTTGCCATTACAACCGACAAGGTCTACAAGAACCTGGAACAGCCTTACCCCTACCGCGAGACGGATGCGCTTGGTGGTCACGATCCCTACAGCGCCAGCAAGGCCGCTGCGGAAATCGTTATCGCCAGTTATCGTGATTCTTACCTGAACAACAAAGGCATCGCCGTTGCATCGGCCCGTGCCGGCAATGTCATCGGTGGCGGTGACTGGTCCGCAGACCGTCTAATTCCAGACGCCATCCGCGCCTGGAACGCAAAGCAGCCAATACAGATTCGACGACCGCAAGCCATCCGCCCTTGGCAACACGTATTGGAACCGCTCGCCGGTTACATCAATCTTGCCGAGCAACTCTGGCAACAACCGACCGTGGCTGGCGCCTACAACTTTGGCCCGCAAACTCATGAAGCGGCGACCGTGCGCGAAGTCGTACAACTCGCTCAAGGCGCCTATGGCATGGGGCAAGTCTCTTGGGGTGATGGCACCGAAGGCCCACACGAAGCTGGCTGGCTGGCCCTTGAGATCGCCAAGGCACGTACCGTGCTGGGCGTTAAACCGCTCTGGCCACTGGTTGAGGCCGTGCAGCGCACTATCCAATGGTATCGCCAGCAGCATGAAGGTGCCGACGCTCGGGCCCTATGCGAGGCAGACATAGCAGCCTACGAAACGGCCAGCGAATCAAGTGGGGCATCATGAGTCGCTTTACTATTCTCGATACCCCCATTCACGATCTCAAGATCGTCGAGCGTCAACAACTGGGCGATAACCGCGGCTTCATCGCGCGCCTCTTCTGTGTCGAAGAACTCGCCGCTGCGGGCTGGTACAAACCCATCATCCAGATCAATCAAACGCTCACGCAAAAGCAGGGTTCGATTCGCGGCTTGCATTTTCAGAACGTCCCGTATGCCGAGATGAAAATCGTAACTTGTTTGCGCGGCGCAATTTGGGATGTGGCAGTGGACCTACGCACCGGATCGCCAACCTTTTTGGAATGGCACGCTGAGGAGCTTTCCGCCGCAAATCACCGCGCACTGCTGATACCCGAAGGCTTCGCTCACGGTTTCCAAACCCTTTGTGACGACTGCGAGCTCATTTACTTGCACTCAAGGGCCTATACACCAGAGGCAGAAGCCGGACTTAACCCGAAAGACCCCACGCTAACGATCACATGGCCGTTGGCCATTACTGAACTTTCTACAAGAGACGCACAACACCCAATGATCGATCATCAATTCAAAGGAGTTACGCTGTGAAATGCCGTCATTGCGGCACCCCACTTGAACACACTTTCCTCGATCTCGGGTTCGCTCCCCCATCGAACGCCTATATGACAGATGCAGACCTCGCTAGGCCAGAAAAGTACTACCCCCTGAAAATCAAGGTCTGCGAACAATGTTGGCTGGTGCAGACCGAGGATTACACCCAGGCAGACGAATTGTTTAGCTCCGACTACGCCTACTTCTCCAGCACCTCCACCGGCTGGGTTGCCCACGCGGCAAGATATGCAGAAAAAATGATAAGGCAACTAAATCTCACTAAAGACAGCTTGGTCATCGAGGTCGCTTCCAACGATGGCTACCTACTCAATAATTTCTTGGCTGCAGGTATTCCATGCCTGGGCATCGAGCCCACCGCCAGTACCGCCGCCGCCGCCGAGAAGCTCGGCATACCTGTCATGCGAGAGTTCTTTGGCGAACAACTAGGCAAGCAATTTGCCACCTCCGGCACACAGGCCGATCTCATCGCAGGCAACAACGTCTACGCCCATGTGCCTGACATCAACGACTTCACCCGTGGTCTCAAAGCCGCACTCAAACCCGGCGGCACCATTACCCTGGAATTTCCTCACCTGATGCGTTTAATTGAGCACACCCAGTTCGACACCGTCTATCACGAGCATTTTTCTTACCTTTCGCTCTATACGGTTGAACGCCTCTTTAAAGCTGCTGGACTGCGCGTTTGGCATATAGAAGAGTTGCCCACGCATGGCGGCAGTTTGCGAATTTATGGCTGCCATGCAGAAGAGACCCGCGAGACGACGCCCGCCGTAAGTACGATGCTGGCAGAGGAAGCACGGCGTGGCCTGCAAACCCTTGCCACCTATCAACACTTTCAGGCTAAGGCTAATCGAGTCAAGGACAATCTTCTAGCTTTCTTGATCGAACAAAAGCGCGCTGGTAGACGAGTGGCCGCCTACGGTGCAGCGGCCAAGGGAAATACTCTGCTCAATTACGCAGGCGTCAAGCCCGACTTGCTACCGTTCGTCTGCGATGCCGCAGCAGCCAAACAAGGCAAGTTCATGCCAGGCAGCCACATTCCCATCTTGGCACCGGCTGCAATGGACGAAAACCGCCCCGACTACCTGGTGATCTTGCCCTGGAACATAGCCGCTGAGGTGAAGCAGCAAAATGCTCATTTGGCGGAGCTGGGTACGAAATTTGTCACGGCTGTACCAAACCTGGAGATCGGATGACGGGCATCACCCTACTCACTGGCGCCACTGGCTTTGTCGGTCGTCAAGTGCTGCGAGCATTGAGTGAAAAGGGCGTACGAGTTCGCATGGTGGTCCGTGAAGGAAAACAGGGGCAGCTTGAAAAGCTGGAAGGCATTGAATCGATTGTCACCACGACAGACCTGTTTGCCGAGAGTGCCGATTGGTGGGCGGATGTTTGCACAGATATTGACACCGTCATCCATGTTGCGTGGTATGCCGAGCCCGGGAAGTATCTACAATCCGGCAAGAATCTCGATTGTTTGATAGGGACGCTTCAAATGGCGAAAGGCGCCGCACAAGCCGGAGTGAAGCGTTTTATTGGTATTGGTACCTGTTTTGAGTACGACCTTGCCGCCGGCGTTCTATCTGTTGAAACACCGTTAAGCCCAGTAACGCCATACGCTGGGGCAAAAGCGGCCGCCTTCATGGCGCTCTCAAAGTGGCTGCCACAACAAAATGTCGAGTTTGCCTGGTGCCGTTTGTTCTATCTTCACGGAGAAGGTGAAGACGCACGGAGGCTGGTGCCCTATTTGCGCACCAAACTCACTGCTGGAGAGTCCGCCGAACTGACCAGTGGCAGCCAAATTCGGGATTTTCTGGATGTCCGCGAAGCGGGTCACATGATCGTGGAGGCAGCACTAAATGACGTGCAGGGGCCAGTCAATATCTGCTCTGGCGTGCCCATAACGGTGAGACAGCTCGCAGAGAAAATTGCTGATGAATATGGACGCCGCGAGTTGCTCAAATTTGGCGTTCGTCCAGACAACTTGGTTGATCCTGGCTGCGTAGTGGGAATTAGGGGCATAACAGATATGAATAAATTTAGCCATATTTAATTTCAAACAATTTTTAAACAGAAAGTGGTATATAAAAAATGAACGAATTTGATAAAGAAGTTGCAAGCCGAATTGGCGCCTATGCCTCAAATGAAGTGTTGTGCCGTGCAGGCGTAAATTTTATGCTGGCATCAACAGAGCCTAAGTATTCCTATAATTTTTCCTGGCAAGGCCGTCCAATTATCCAGTACCCCCAAGACATGGTTGCCATGCAGGAACTGATTTGGTCGATCAAGCCCGACCTGATTATCGAAACCGGTATTGCCCATGGCGGCTCGCTGATTTTCAGTGCATCCATGCTGGCGCTGTTGGATATGTGTGACGCCATTGAAACCGGCACCACACTTGACCCCAAAAACTCCAAGCGGAAAGTGTTGGGCATCGACATCGACATCCGCGCGCAGAACCGGGCCGCGATTGAGGCGCATCCCATGGCATCGCGCATTCAGATGATTCAGGGTTCCAGCATTGCGCCCGAGATCATCGAACAGGTACGCTCCGTCGCCGCAAACTATTCGCGTGTGCTGGTTTACCTTGACAGCAACCACACCCACGATCACGTTCTCGCCGAACTACAAGCCTACGCACCGTTGACCAGCAAGGACAGCTATTGCGTCGTCTTCGACACCATCGTTGAAGACATACCGAAGGAAATGTTCCCCGACCGCCCATGGGGGCCTGGCGACAACCCTAAAACGGCCGTATGGGAATATCTCAAGAACCACCCGGAATTCGAGATTGACAAGAGCATTCAGCATAAGCTCTTGATTACCGTGGCGCCGGACGGGTATTTGAAGCGGCTGGGCCGATAAACATGGTCAAACCGAAGCTAACCATCCTTACCGACCCCATGGCCGTTGGGCAGGATATCTTTTCGGAAACGGCCCGCCGTTTTGCGCGGCGCTTGAAATACGCGGTGCTGGAACGAAGCCCCACCAGTCATCCCCGCTTCCGTGGCCATTTCGCGGTGACCCGCAGTCTAGTCGAGGGACTTGAGAAGATTGGTGCCGATTTCAACTACAACCCCACCAGATTATCCCAGCTCGACGAAACAGTAATTGTGCTGGCTGGCGTACGTACCCTGCGTCAGGCGATACGCCTGAAACAAGCTGGGAGGATTCGCAAGCTCTTTGCAGGCCCGAACGTCGTTCACTTTTCATCGGATTTCGGTTCGATTCTAGCTTCGCCCGATGTGGATGCAGTTGTCACGCCCTGCGACTGGGTGACAGAGAATTACGTCACGGATAATCCCTCACTGCTGGGGCGCATCTTCGCATGGCCAGCCGGGGTGGATACTGCCTTCTGGAAGCCTGATGCGGGGATCAAACGGGAACGCATCTTGATTTTTGATAAGCATCCCGCCACGGACGATCCAGAACGTATTCAACCCTTTGCTGATTACTTGCACGATCAAGGGTGGACAGTGGATGTCCTGAAGCGCCAAAGAGGCAAGGTTGGCTACACCCGAGAAAGCTATTTGCAATTGTTGCAGCATACATGTCTGATGGTTGGCTTCACTGGTGGTAGTGAAAGCCAGGGTATAGCCTGGGCCGAGGCCTGGGCTGCGGATGTGCCAACCTTACTTTGGCGAAACACGCAACAGGTACTCCACGGTCGTTTGCTGCATGTTTCAACCGCGCCCTATCTTTGCGAGCAGAACGGCCTTTTCTTTGACGACTTGGAACAATTCAAGCAGCAGTTCGCGCACTGGCAAGTCCACCGTACACAGTTCGCGCCCCGCAAGTGGGTACTGGAGAATATGTCGGATGAGGTGTGCGCCAGGCAGTTATACGAGAAGGTCATGTTATGTTGAATCCGAGTTTTTCCATGGCGATGCAAAGATGTATTACAACGCCACATGTCGCCCCCCCCGAGATTGCCAACCGCACCATCGCCGGTAATGAAGCCTTTGATACGGGTGGCGCCGAACACCGTATTCAGGCCGTGTTCGGCGAAGAAATTTGGTTGAAGCTGGAACGGGCCGGGCTTTCGCCCGAGGTGTTCCAGGGGGCTGATGTGCTGGAGGTCTGCGCTGGCACGGGGTTTCTCACCTATCACCTACTGCAACGCTGTCGGCCGCAACACCTCACGGTGAACGACATCAGCGCGACCGAACTAGGCCTGGCACAGCAGTTCATTGGCCGAACATACCCGGAGGCTCCCGTCGATTGGGTGCTAGGCGACATGCATACCGTCGATTTTGGTCGCCAATTCAATTTAATCATCGGTAACTCTTTCATCCACCACTTCCATGACCTGCCCAAGGTGCTAGCACGCTTTGCGGCCATGTTGAAGCCGGGGGGGTATTTATCTCGCTGCACGAACCCACACCCATGAGCACGGTGGTGGAGGGCTCTAAGGCGGCGGCCATGCCGCTGGCAGTGCTGGCACCGGGCTTTATCAATGACATTGCCCGTGCCCGCCACAAGGGGCAACCCAGTTCCACCGACCTCTGGATGTTCGAGGCCGAGAAAATCAAGCAGGCGGCCCGGCAGGCAGGTTTTGCCGAGGCGGTGACCATCCCCTGGGGTTTGATGCGGCCCATTGTCGTGCAGCAGCGCGGGCTGCATCTGTCGGAAACCAAACCTGCGTTATCGGCTGAAGAGGTGCGGCGGTTCCGTCGTGCGATCAGGACGGATGCGCTCCTCAACCGAATGTTGCCGCAGCGCTGCTTTGGCTCGATTTGTCTTCTCTGTCGTCGTTAAATCGAGCTTCTTGATTACATGAGCAAAATCAAAAAAAACATCGCTGCCAACTTTGGGGGCAGCCTGTGGATGGCATTTGTCAGTCTGCTGTTCATCCCTATCTATCTGCATTTTCTCGGGGTGGAGGCTTATGGGTTAGTGGCTATTTTCACGACCCTGCTGGCGATGTTTGCGGTATTGGACATGGGGCTGATTCAGACCCTCACCCGTGAAATAGCACGGCTCGCGGTTTTGCCGGACAGCGCCAGGGAAATGCGCGATCTGCTGCGCACACTGGAGCTTCCCTACGTCGGCATGGGGCTGATAATCGGCCTCTTGGTCGTTCTCACTGCACCCTGGATTGCGCACGAGTGGCTCAATAACCAAACGCTGTCGACTCAGTCGGTGGAGACAGCGGTGATTCTCATGGGACTGATGATCGCTATCCAATGGCCTATTGGCTTTTACTCTGGCGGGCTGGTCGGTCTGCAGGAGCAGGTGGTGTTGAACCTCGTCAATGGTGCCATGGCACTTGGTCGAGGGGTGGCCTCGGCGCTGGTGTTGTGGCGACTGGAGCCCTCCATCGAGGCCTTCTTCTGGACCCAGTTCGTCGCCAGTGTGGCGCACATCCTGATCGTCAGCCGCTTGTTGTGGCGAAAACTCCCGGCTGACCCGCGGCCGCCGCGGTTTCGCATCGATCTGTTGCGCGGTATCTGGCGTTTTGCAGCCGGGGTCACTGGCATCGGGCTCATCTCCAGCCTGCTGATGCAGCTCGATAAGATCATTCTGAGCAAGTTGTTGAGCCTCGAGGTATTTGGTTATTACGCCATCGCCAATGTGGTCAGCATGAATGTGTACCGGTTGTTCGGCCCGATTTATTCGGCCATTTATCCCCGGCTGACCAATCTCGTGGCGCTGGGATCGGAAAAAGAGTTGGCAGCGTTCTACCATAAGAGCGCCCAGACTCTCGCCGTTGCCGTATTCCCAGCGGTCGCGATCCTTATTTTCTTCTCCAATGAGTTGCTGCTGATCTGGCTGCAGAGCCCGGTGATCGCCGATGCCGCCGCCCCTATAGCGAGCATTCTGGTTATAGGCACGCTACTCAACGGCATCATGCATATTCCCTATGGCCTGCAGCTCGCTGCAGGATGGACGTCACTGGCTTTGCGCTTTGGTGTCATTTCTGTGGTCATTTTCGGAGTCCTGCTGCTGGTATTGACTGAATCGTATGGCGTTGTGGGCGCCGCCATGGCATGGCCGATTCAGCAAGCGCTGTACGTGATATTCACCGTACCCCTGACGCATCGTCGCCTCTTGCCTGATGAGCAGTGGCGGTGGTATTGGGTCGATGTGGGCTACCCCTTGATACTTGCAATGGCACCTGTTGCCCTTGCATGGCAACTCAAGCCTGACGCGATGGGGATGGCTGTGACGCTTCTTTACCTCTTCGCTACCTACATCGCGTCACTCGCAGCAGTGCTTATGGGGCTGCCCGCCGTGCGGCGAGCAGCGCTAGAAACCTGGCGTCTGCGCCCTCGATCCACATGAGAACTAATATCTCGATGCCATCAGATCATTCCATGCAACACCCGCTCGTCAGCATTGTGATGCCGGTCTTCAACGGTGAGCGTTTCCTGCGTGAGGCACTCGGCTCTCTGCTGGCGCAGTCCTTCTCCGACTTTGAACTGCGTATTGCTGATAATGCCTCAACCGACGCCACAGCAGCCATTTGCCTGAAATATGCTGCAAGAGATTCGCGCATCATCTATCACCGGCATGCCGAGAATCTGGGCCTGTTCCCCAATACTGAATGGCTATATCGGCAGGCGAGAGGCGAATTTTTGATGTTGGTGGGTGACGACGATGTCTACGAAACCGAATGTCTGGCCCGCTATGTGGAGAGAATTCGCGATCGCAAAGATGTGGTCCTTGTGTATTCCGACTACGGTTGGATCGATGTCGAAGGACGGCGCTCTGAAAGTGGATTAAAGCATTTTATGGACGCCAAAGATGGCATTGAGAAAAACCTGGGTCGGTATATACAAGCTCCTATTGTCTTGCCTATGATGATGGGTCTGTTTCGAACCACGGCGGTGCAAAAGGCCCTGCCGTTTCCAACCTTGGGCAAGCATTACCATGATTTTCTAGGGAGTCGGGATATCGGATTTTTGTGGAAGGTATTGCCGAAAGGCCGGGTCGATAGTGTGCGGGCACCGCTATTTTATTATCGCAACAAGGAACGGGGATACGTTGTCCCCACCAGTTGGGGCCGTAACCGCTTAATGATTAAGCTACGCGTTATTCATGTGAACTGGATCATCCTAGCGCAGCACACTTGCCCAGCAATTTTGGCCGCTGAACTCACCCTATACCAAAAGATACGTCTGTCGATTTGGGCCGGTGTCATCTTCGTTGCGGAGTACAGCCTGATTCCCGTGTGGCAGAATTTCCGACGACGCTTTCGAGCCCGAGGCGCGCGGCAGCTGGCTTCTGATGGTTAAAAAAGTGTTTGCTTCCGACAGCATCCGTCAATCAATGCGACTAAGTGTTTCCAAGCATGCAGCCCGTTTGTTCTTGGCTGGGTTGATATGGCATGGCTATCTTGCATTAACAGATACCGGCGCTTTCTGGATTTCTCTGGTGTTTGTACCGGTCTTTGGTGTCATCACCTTGTCGGCCATCCGCTCGCGCAACATCGTCTTGCAGGCATTCGCCGTGTTCATGTTCATCGCACAGGCGATCGGAGCGCCCTTTTTATGGATGAACCGAAGTAGATACGGCTCCGGCTTCAGCTCAGTTGGCAGCTTTGAGTTCGATCTGGGTGAGTTTTTTCTGATCTATGTCTGGGTGGCCGCGCTTTTCGGGGCGCTGGTATGGAGCAGCCAAAAATTGGATACCTACATCTGGCCAAGGCGTGGAGTTGTCTCGCGGTTTTTACAGCAGATACAAAGTACAGCACCGGCTCGT
>CAIJIT010000257.1 GCA_903820745.1 uncultured Burkholderiales bacterium | reverse complement strand
TGCCTGGCCAGGTGGAAGCTATCAATTTCAATCTGCCCGACGTATTGCATACATTCCGCCGCGGCCACCGCATCATGGTGCAGGTGCAAAGCGCATGGGTTCCAATGTTTGACCGGAATCCGCAAACCTTTGTCAATATCAGAGACGCGAAACCGGAGGACTTTAAATCGGCCACGCAGAAAGTCTTCCATTGGCGACATCAACCCTCTGGCGTGACTTTCGGTGTTTTGGAAGGCACCCCCTGAAACCAGGGAACTGCCCCAAAGCTTAGCAAGATTGACCTGGTGGTCCAGAACGGCGGGGCGAAAGAGCGGCCCTTTTTGCATCGTTCAATCACAACTGCCAAATCCTGGTTCAGTAGCCCAGCGCCAGCCCCGAGTTGCGCCTTGGATCGTTGGCACCGTAAAAGCGGTTCTTGCCGACCGGCTGGCCACCCAAGGTCGGCGCGCCGACCAGGATCGCGGCGAGGTGATTGGCCGGTTGCGGACCGCCGAGTTTGTGCCCCATCGCCTCGAGGATCTTGCGCGTGTCGGGACTGACCGAGAAGGTCTCCAGATTGGTCAAATCGGGCAACCATTGCTGGTGGAACTTCGGCGCATCGACGGCTTCCTGCACATTCATGCCGTAGTCGATCACATTGATGATGCTGTGCAGCACGGCGGTGATGATGCGGCTGCCGCCGGGCGTGCCGACGACCATCACCGGCTTGCCATCCTTGGTGACGATCGTCGGGCTCATCGAGCTCAGCGGACGCTTGCCCGGGGCGATCGAATTGGCCTCGCCTTGCACCAGGCCGAACAGATTGGGGACGCCCAACTTGACGGTGAAATCATCCATTTCGTTGTTCAAGATCACGCCGGTGCCATTGGCGGTCACCTTGGCGCCGAACCAGCCGTTCAGGGTGTAAGTCACCGAGACCGCATTGCCGGCCTTGTCGACGATCGAGTAGTGCGTCGTGTTGCTGCCTTCATGTGGCGCCACGCCAGGCTTGATCAAGGCGGATACGCCGGCCTTGTTCGGGTCGATCACCGCGCGGAGGCTTGCCGCATAGTTCTTGTCGAGGAGTCGCTCGAGCGGGTTCTTGACGAAGTCCGGGTCGCCCAGATAGCTGTTGCGGTCGACATAAGCATGTCGCATCGCCTCGATCTGGTAATGCACAGACTGCGCTGACCTGAAGCCCAACTCCTTCAGCGGGTAGCCTTCCAGCACATTGAGGATTTCGCAGATGATCACGCCGCCCGAGCTTGGCGGCGGCGCCGAGACGATGCCATAGCCGCGGTAATTGCATTCAACCGGCTTCATCTCGCGGGTCTGGTACTGGTCGAGGTCGGCCTGGGTGATCAGGCCGCGGCCGGCCAGGCTCGCAGCGGCGATCGCGGCCCCGACCTTGCCCTTGTAAAAGCCTGCCTCGCCCTGTTCGCTGATCAGTTTCAAGGTGGCGGCGAGGTCTTTTTGCACCAGTTTCTCGCCGCTCTGGAACGGTGCGCCCTGGTTCAGGAAGATCGCGCCGATGCTGGCGTCCTTGCGGAAATCGGCAGTCGCGGTGACCAGCATGTCGACATCGCCCTGATCGAGGACGAAGCCGTCCTGCGCGTAGCGGATCGCCGGTGCGATCAACGCCGAGCGGCTCATCGTGCCGTATTTGGTCCGCGCCAGCTCCATGCCGGAGACGCTACCCGGCACTGCCACGGCGAGGTGCCCGGTTGTGCTCGCGCCCTTGGTGACGTTGCCGTCCTTGTCCAGGTACATATTGGCCGACGCGGCCAGCGGCGCTTTCTCGCGGAAGTCCAAAAAAGTCTTGCGCCCATCGGCAAACTGGATCGTCATGAAACCGCCGCCGCCGAGGTTGCCGGCGGCCGGGTAGACCACGGCCAGCGCATAGCCGACCGCCACCGCCGCGTCGACCGCATTGCCGCCGGCTTTCAGCACATCGACGCCGATATGCGTTGCCAGATGCTGGGCCGTGACGACCATGCCGTTTTCAGCGGCGACCGGCGCCTGGGATGCCGCTTGGACGCTGGCGACGAAGGTAAAGGCAAGCAAGCCGCTGAGTTTGGAGATCTGCATGAGAAATTGCCGCGTTGGCGTCAGTGATCGAGGGCCGCAGCGTAGCAGCAAAATGGCTGAATCAGGCAGCCCTGCGACTCATTCGCCGCTCGAATGCACCAGGGCCAGCAGTCGCTCCGGCGCGAACGGCAAATGCCTTGCGCGCAGGCCCAGCGCCGCGGCGATCGCGTACCCCAGGGCTCCCGCAACCGGGCCGGCGGCGAGTTTACCGGCGCCCAGGCTCAGCAGTCGAGTGCTTGCTGCCTCACCCAGCTTCACGTCTAGGTAACACTCGACAACGGTCAAACCCCGAATCCGCCACGTTTGAACGATCTGCAGCTTGTGGGTCTCGTAAAAGACTCTTCGTATTGCTATTCGCCACAAAAAATTATCAGGCGAACTCCACCTCTCTGTGTGTTCGAAATCATTAGATTCTGAAAAAGAGATGTGCATCAGGCCGAATCACATGCCTTCAAGGATTTGCTGTTTCTTCTTTTGGTAGTCCGCTTCAGTAATAAGATTATCCTTCAGCATACTTTGTAAATCTCTCAATTTCTGACTTGTAGCGCTTCCTTCCTTTCCAGTAGACGGAATTGCTTTCGCAGAAGAGCTAGCCTCCGAGCCGAAAAAATCATCATCAGATATTAGTGAGGTAACAAGCTTGGATTCCAAAACGCCAGCCTTCCCAGTTTTATCATCCACTTGCTTCAACTCACTTCTCGCTTTCCATATGCCCATTTTTACTTCTTGCCACACGAAGTAATTTTTCCCAACCTCCGTTGTCAATTGTGTGTCTGAATAATTTTCGGCGTGTGACCCCACAGTAAAGTTACCTGCTGGGAGATTTATTCTAAAAAATGTCTTCGCTCCTGTCTCGCCGAGCCCTTTCCCGTTCAGAGTCACGGCCATTCCGACTGCCCCACCAAAACTCTCATTTCGATAAATATAAAGCGAAGATTTATCTTTCGGAGGCAAGAAGTCTTTTGCCGCGATATCTTTATCTTGTGAGGCAATCAGCGGCGCGGCGCAGCCCGAAAGCATTAATGCTGCTATCAGTAGTAAATTGTTAAAAAGGCGATGCATATCTTTTCTCATTATTAAAATAGAACGTACGAAAATGTGGCTTAATTATGAAAAACCGCGGCGGTAACATCGGCAATAGACTCTAAAACTGACGGAAATAACACATTGAGTCAATACGAATGGAGCGGTAAAATTCCGGCTAGCGCTTTAAAAATGTAATATTAAATATTCCAGATAATAACAAATTTCCGAGTGATGCTATTTATTAAACCTCGGGAAGCAG